>JBCCTX010000004.1:0-68607 GCA_039197765.1 Bacteroidota bacterium | reverse complement strand
TGGGAAGGAATTCCGTTGGGAAGCTCTAGTACTTCCGATAGCCAATCGTAGCGTTGTTGACCAAATTCAACCATATCCTCAAAGTCTTCTCCATTAGACAGAAGTGTGCAAAGGGCTATAAATAAAATATCACTTAATCGATGAAGACAGCGATTCTCCACGCGAGGATCGGGAATTTGGCTAAACAGTTCTGAAATCCTTGAAGCATACTAATAAAGCTAACCTTTTTTCTTAATCTTTAATTTGGTGCGTTTGCCCTATTTTCCCTGTCCCAATTTTACAAGTAATCCCCCTAGCTGTGGAATAGTTTTGTGAAACCTATTGATCTTTTACCCATTTGAGTTTCATAAAACAACACATTCATGAAGTACATCATCTTATTTACGGGGCTATTGCTTGCTTATTACAGCTTGTCCGCCCAACAGCTAGTGCCTAGCGCTGAAATCATTTCCCAACCGGTAGTTATTGAAGATGACGACTGGCGATTTGAGGGGACTGAAAACCTTATGTTTGTCCCAGAAAATAGGAATAAGGCAGATAGTAGAAAGATTGCGCTCCACTTCTTCCGTTTTCCTGCAAGGGAAAAAAGTACGTTGGCTCCTGTGGTTTTTTTGGGCGCAGGGCCTGGGGAACCTTATGCTGTAGAGGTATTTTACGATGGCTCTCGTGCCGAAGCTTGGAGGTATGAGCTCAATTTTGTCAACCAAAAGCGGGATGTGCTACTGATTAACCAACGAGGTAATTCGGACAGTCCGGGCTTACCGCCAAGGGAGTTTATCTACCGATGGAAAAATGGGGGTAAACTAGATCAACCGCTAGATTTAGCCCTGATGAATCGCAATCGGAGGGAAGCCTATGCTCAACACATTAACGCCTATACCGATAAAGGGATGGACCTAGCAGGATATGACATCTTTCATTTTGTAGACGATATCGAGGCCGTGAGGAAGCAGTTGGGGTATAAGAAAATAGCCCTCATTGGAAATAGCTTTGCCTCACAATGGGGACTTGGGTATATGCAACGGTATCCCGAACGGGTAGATCGAGCGCTTTTTTCAGGGGTAGAACCCTTGGACCACAATTACGATGACCCTGAGGGTATTTGGAAGGTATTCGAGACGATAGATACTTACGCGAGAGCAGATGAAGCTATTGCCCAATACTTACCTGAAGGTGGCTTGTTGGAAGCCTTTACTGCCGTGATAGAGCGTTTAGAGAAAACGCCTCAGTATGCCCGCCTCACAATTGATGGAGAAGAAATGGATGTGGCAGTCGGGGCTGATGACCTGCGGTATTGCCTCACCTATCCCAGGGTGAGAAGTTACCATGCGGAGATAGAATCCTGGCCCAAGTACATCATGGAGTTGTACCAAGGGGAATACAGTTCTTTGGCCTCTATTTCCCAAGGTCGTATCTACAACTCTACCTCCCGGATGATCAATCCCTTGTTCAACAACAGCCTGGGAATTTCGCCAGAAAGGGAAGCAATCCTCAATAGCCGTCCATCGAGAAGATGGCTAGGCGAGATTAATAGCCATTACGTATCTACCAGAGATATCTGTCCTGCACCCAAAGTACCAGCAGAATTTCGCCAACATAAAAGCCATGACATTCCCACACTTCTGATCCAAGGGGATATGGATATGAGTACCCCTTATGAGAATGCGACCTTCCTCATGGAGTATCTGGAAAATGGCCATTTGATCACAGTCAAACGTGGGTTTCACAATGCCAAAAGGGCGCTGATTTTTGCCGATTCTACCTTGATGAATCAGATCTATGAATTTATGAATATGGATTTTGGTGAAACGGATTTTCAAACCTTTAAAAGCTCCCTGCCGGATACCTATGAAATGCCTCCATTTGAATTTTGGCCTATTGAGGGAGAGACTTTGTTTGAGCGGTATAGGAGAGAACGAAAGAGGTGAATTCCTTAGGTATCACCTGGGAATTAGTATAGATTTTGATTCATTAAGGGGTCGAAAATGATACGGAAGGTCCCAGTAGACACTTCCATATGGATCGAGTACTCCAATAAAGGAGATCCTATCCTCCCTACGCTGATCGAATAAGGACTAGTTTGTACCCATGAGCTGGTGTTAATATTTCATCAATAATTCCAACAACTTACGATCTAGCTTATGGCCATACCAATCCTCGTATTCTATGTCCTCTCGACCGGAATCGATTAGGCCAAAACTTCCTTTGAATTCCCAGAGGGCATAGCCAATCCCATTATCGGTCAAAATATCTAGCACATCTTCAAACCATGCTAGAAAAACAGCATGGGGTGTTTTGTTCCAGCAGCCGCATTCTCCGCAGTGGACGCCCACCCCGGCATTCGCGAGTTCGATCCAGGGTTGGTACATTTCTTCCAACATAGCACGACTGAGGTATTGGTCGCCGACCTGACCAGGCCATACAGGAGTAGGCAGGTTTTCAGGATCTTTGAAGGCCCAGGGCGCCTTATAATGGGAGATAATTCCCGGGTTGTAGCCCCTACAGCTTTGCGCAATATTGAGGTCAGTAATCTCGGGAATAACCTCTCGGCCTACGTTGTTGCCGTCCGCAACGATTAGGCGTCCTGGCGTAACCTTTCGGATGGCTTCTGAAGTGCGCATAGCCATTTCCCTATATTTTTCTCCTGGAATCGCTCCTCGCTTGGAATGCTGGTCATTCATGTCCTCTCGGGTGCAGGGCTCATTCAGTAAGTCAAAACTGAGTAAACGCGGGGAAACGTTTTTGAAGCGCTTGGCCCAAAACTTCCAATGGTATACAAAGTCCTCCATAGCTTCCTCATCTTGCCAGAGATTGTAAGGTTCTTCAAAACCTGCATTGACACAAAAACCCGGTGCTCGGTGGAGGTTTAGGCTTACGTGAAGGTTGTATTTGTTTGCCAAATATACGAGGGTCTCTACCTTTTCTACAGCTCGCTTATCCATTTTGCGTACTCGCTTAGGACTAATGGGTTGGGAGCGGTCAAACTTCACATAGGAGGGATAGGCCATGGGAATGCGTACGAAGTCAAAGCCCCAATCGGCCATCCATTTGAAGTATTCTTCCTGGGTTGCTTCTCGTGCGCTGCTAGGATCGGGAGAAAAGAAATCTAGCAGATTGAAGCCTTTCCATCTGGGGAGTGGGTTCCCTAAGAGTTTAGGAGGGTGAGAAAATAGGGAAGAGGTACCTAGCAAAGCGGCAGACGTAAGCAAGCCACTCTGTTTGAGGAAGGTTCTGCGATCAGAGGTAGTCGGTGCTAATGGCATAGAAATGATTTGAGTAAAGTTATATTTAGAATGTACCATTTTTTGTATTAATTTCTTCTATGCCCATTCCGAGAAGAAATTTTGTCAAAGGAATTTTACCCGCTAGCCTCTTTTTAGGGGCTTGTGAAGGCCCAGAGTCTAAGAAGGAGATTCTGGAAAATAGGTATACAGTACTCGATGAGGTGCTTAGTCATCCTATCTTGAAAAAGCAATTATTTTCAACCCCTGTTCTCATTGATTCCTTAGAACTCTTGCGGTATGAAAATCAATTCATCTGCAGGGTAAAGAGTACCAGAGGGGCTGAGGGTATATGTGTTTCTAACCATATGCAAATGCAGTCCTTGTATCCCATCTTTCTCACCCGCTTACAACCCTTTTTTTTGAGAAAAGATGCTAGAGAGTTGGAAAGCCTTTTGGATGAGGTCTATGTTTTCAAGAGCAATTATAAATTACAGAACCTTGCCCTTTGGGTTCCTTTAGCTACTATTGAGTTTGCCCTTTTGGATATGCTGGGTAAGATCAGAGGGGTCTCCATAGGAGAATTGATTGGAGACATTCATCACACTCATATTGCCGTATATCAGGCCAATAATTTTCGAGGCCAAACCGCACAAGAATCCCTACAAGGCATACAGGCCCAGGTAGAAAAGGCTCAAGCCAGGGCCCTGAAATTCAAAGTGGGAGGGAGAATGTCAAAGAACCAAGAATTTCCCTCCGGGAGGACAGAAAAGCTCATTCCCTTAGTTCGTGAAACTTTTGGTCCAGATATGACTATTTATGCAGATTCTAATGGTTCTTATACCCCATCGGAAGCTATTCGTATCGGAAAACTTATGGAGGAATACGCCTATGATTTTTACGAAGAGCCTGTTCCTTTTGATTGGTATGAAGAGACCTTGGAAGTAGCAGATTCCTTAACAATCCCGATTGCCGGAGGAGAGCAGGAGCCTAGTTTACGCCAATTTCGTTGGTTGATTGCAAACGATGCCCTGCAAATCGTCCAACCCGATTTGTTTTACTTTGGAGGGATGATCCGCTCAATGAAAGTTGCTCGAATGGCAGCAGCTTTGGGAAAGGAATGTACACCCCATATTAGTGGGTCTGGCTTGGGTTACCTCTACATGATGCACTTCGTCTCTGCGGTGCCTAATGCAGGCCCTTATCACGAGTTTAAAGGATTCAACAAGAACTTGCCCTTATCTAGTGATAGCTCTGACCTCACGAGTGAAAATGGAGTGGTACAAGTACCTACTGGTCCGGGTTTAGGGATTGAGATTGCCCCAGATTTCCTCCAGCGTTTCAACCCTGTGACAGCAGTTTGATTAATGGATGGAGTCAGTACTTCCTACTCCGATAGATGATGCCTAAGCCCATTACCAATCCCGAAGTTTCCAATACGGTTTCAGTATCCAAAACACCAGTAAATTGAATAAATAGCTTTTTGTTTTAGAGAAAATATATCTGTAAAATCAGCATGGTTCTCCACGGGATAGTATGTACTGGGTAGGCTATTGATGAAATTTAACTCCATATTCCTTTTTGTAATAAAGGCTTTTCATCTCAACAGGAAAGCGAACGGGATATTGTTCCTTTGCATCTTCTGTATGGTTGGATGTACAGAAGCTCCCAAGCAGCCCCACTCCAAAAGACCAAGCAGTGCCCAACGCAAGTGAAACCTGATAGATTCGCTTGCACATTTTTCTGCTCTTCCCGAGGCGGTAAAGCATCCAGCGGATAACCTGCCTACCGAGGCTAAAATTCGCTTAGGTAAATTGTTATTCTTTGACCCGATTCTCTCTGGGAATAAAGATGTGGCCTGTGCTAGCTGTCACCATCCCTCCCTTGGGTTTGCGGAAAACAAGGATATTTCCGTAGGCGTAAACGGTCATGGGCTGGGAAGCAAAAGGTCCTTTCGAAAACCCAACGATATACCCTTATGTTTTCCGATTACCAGAAACACATACTGGGAAGCCCTCCCAATCCTAAACTGGGATTTCCTGATATGGGGATTGACAGTTCCTTCGCCTTTCGAACCCCTAGCCTACGAAATCTTCGATATACAGGTCCATATATGCACAATGGGAGCTTGCCTACCCTCAAACGCGTGTTAGAGTTTTATGAGGATATTGCGGCTGGCAAAATGCGGAATCCACACCTAAGTAAGGGAGAGTTGGACCCTCTTATTAAGGAGATAGATTTGAAAGTAAAGGATATGTCTTCCATTATTTCATTTCTCAAGGCGTTAAATGACAACGGTTTCGATAAAAGTGAGCCCGAATCTGTACCCAGTGGGCTTCCGGTGGGGGGAAATATTCGTTGAAATGAGGCATCTATCAGCGCCAATAGGTATTCCTTAAGGATTTAAGTGAAAATCCATAACCTTGACAAGTTCTTTTGAATACACGTCACTCTGTGGGTTTTTTAGCTTGATTCGATTAGATTTTAAAAAGGGCTTTACCCTAGATTCCTCTCCTAACGCTATAAGAAGCTCCTTTTTCTTGTTGATTTCTGCGATGCCTTCTTCCCTCACCAAATAATACCTATGGACTGGAACAAACTTAAAAGGTTTCTGCCCGCCATCTGCGGATGCAATACTGGAGGCATAGCGATTCCTTTTTATACACCATTTTTTCCAAATTTTCGTTTGATCCTTTTTATATACCAACTGGTAGTATCCAGGAGGCATTCGTAGGGAATCTCGGCTTTCCGCAAGGTTATAAAAGTGCCTATCGTCGATCCAGAATTCTGTTAACTTGTGTGAATTGAGGATCAGGTACCGGTTTCCCCTCTTTCCGATAGAAGCTAAGAAAACTAAGTCGTTATACATGTCATAGGTGAGGGTAAGTCCTACGAAAGGAAGGTCTTCATAAGTCAATTTACCAGCATCTGGCTTACTCTTCAAAAGATATTCTCCCCGCACCCTTGGGTATACATATCCGTAAATCTTTCCTTTTTCCAGTATCGCCATCTGTACATTACTGGCAGCGTCTTGACCATAGGAAACCGAGCAACCTACCCATAAAATAAGGAAAAAGAAGGCTTGCTGGTACCTTTGTAATTCGAATAAATTGGGAAAGTATACGAACTTATTCATAGGTTCTACTGGATGTCACGGTAAAATATTCTTCAATATAAACAGGAATTCCTTCGCTCGTGAGCCCATTAACTTCAATTTTATACATTCCTTCCGCATCAGATGTCCAGAAGGAAATTTCCTCTTGAGCTTGATTCATATTGAGTAAGGGCTCCCAATACAGGGTGTTTCGGAAATCAGGGGTAGCCCCTCGGTTTGGGTTTGCTTCTTCATATTCTGGGGAGTAGAATTCCTTAGCAGGGAGTAGGCCCTGCCAGGATTTACGTACCACATAGTTTGGTAGACTTTCCCCTCCAAAATTGTGATCGTAAGTAATAAAATTGGCAATCCCGAAAAAAGGATAGTCTCCTAGCAGGAATAGCTTCGTGACCAGGTCAATTTGTTCTACCTTGAGCACGTCAAAATCCCAAATGAATTCTGGATCCTTGACCGGGATTCCATCGATCATGGAGAGAGCAGGTTGGCTGAAAGGGATAGAATTACCCATGGAAGCGGCATTGACGTATTCATCCCAAAGGAAAATATAGCGTTTGTTTCCAATTTTTCGCTTCAACCCAAATCGAATGTATTCGAGGAAAACTTCTTCTAACTTGGGAAAGCGGGTATATTCATCCAATCGGTAGGCGTACCTGGGGACGCCATAGAAAGGCAATTGATAGGGTACTTCTTTGCTTGGTGCTCCTCTGATTTGGCTTTGAGGTAGGTATAAGTTTCCAATTTGTGCATGGTATAAGTAGGCTTCCATTAATTTCCGCCAGGAGGAATCTGGAAAGGTTATTGGGGACATAAGGAGGGATTCCTGGCTGTAAGGAGAATAGATTTCAATGGGCGTTTCGCTAAGGTCATCTACCGGAGACCAAAAAACCATATCATTAGATGCGACCTTTGGGGAGAGAGGTAAGGAAAATTCTCCCGTCTTTTGCAGTGAGACTTCGTAGATTTCTGCAGCTTTACCGGGAAAACTCAGAAAAACAGGAGTTGTATCGGGTACTGGACCAATTTTTCCCCGGAGTACTTGGGTGAAATTCTCAGGAGGGTAGGAGGAGGAAGGTATTGAGGAGTCTTTATCTGGAGAGGAAAAGGTCGTTATATGCTTTCTGGGAAAATATAGAGTTGAATCCACTTGATAAATGGAAACAGATAAAGAGATAGTTTCTTGCTCCCCATTTTTACCAGATTGGGTGAGTGTAAATGGGACTTTCTCTCGCCTTGAGAAGGAATTTGTGGGAAGTTCAAGTTGTAGCAGCTCAGTTGCGCTAGTAGGAGGTCTATTTTGAGAAGAGGGAGACTCATTGTTGGAAGAGACCTGAACCTGAGGAGGGGAATTGGGATTTGCAATAGATATGGCTTGCTCGAAAAAACTATTAGGCCCCTGATTTTTCATTTGGGCAGTGTAGGAGCGTAAGTAATACACTCCAGAGGGAATCTCAGGTGAGATAAATACTTGCCCCTGGCCTCTTCCAGAATAAATCCCAATCTTTTCCTGCAAAATAGGCTTGGATTCGCCATCTAACAGTTCAAAATAAGCTACTTTGCTAAAGTCGGAGGGACGGAAAGACTGTGCATGTATGACATAGATGGAAAACCAGAGTGTTTCCCCAATGACATAAAGAGATTTATCTGTATGGACAAAAATTCTTTCAGGAGGAGAAGACGAAGCCTGTGAATAGCTGGCAAGTGGGCAAAAGTTCAATACAATGCCCATGATGAGTAAGAATAATATTCGAAAGTAGAACTTTTTCACGTATATATTCTATTTGTATTGGGTTGGGTTTTAGAAATGCCAAATTTATTGGGGTTCTTTGTCTTATTGCGGCCAGAAGTCGGGTATTTCTGTAGTTCCTCCTAACTCCTTACAGTCATAGCACTCACAGGGAACCAACACCCAGCCCAAAATCCCTAGATTAGCATCTCGTATAAAGTCGTAAAATTTTCTTCCGCTTAAGATTGCATTGAATACATCTTGGTCTGTCTCTCGTTCCTTTGTTAGCGTATCTGCTCGGGTAAAACAGTCATTGGTATAGGCCAGTCCTACATTTACATCACGAGGAAGCTCCGTTCGGTCAATGAATAAGCGTTTTTCAGATACACCTGAAGCACTAAAATATCCTAGAACGGGTTCGGCATCATTTTCCATGCGAAATACATTCCCTGTATTCGATTGGGGCTGACGATCAAAAAGGCTCCCAGAATTTTCATTGGCCTCTTCCAAGTTTGTCCAGAAAAAATATTCCTCCTCTGTCAAAGCATATTGCTTCACTAGAATGCTGTAGCGGAACATGAGTTCCATACCGAAAGTAGAGACAAAGAGGAGAGGGAAATCAGAAATTTGGTCATTTGTATTGCCTAGTGAGGATCCGATATTTATGTTTGAGCTGAGGGTGGTGTTATAACATACGGTGTTAGAGCCCACAAACTCTGCTTCATCATTTCCCAGAAATTTTAACCCTGAGGAAAAGGGGGCAACGTGTAGCCAGGTAGCTTCCCATTCCCATCTATAGAATTGTGTTTGTGCTTGTGGATCTACAGTACTCAAATAGATTTGTGTCCCCCTTTCCAGTCTGCCATCCGGCCGATCTCTGCGTTCGAACTGATAATATACTTCCTCTATTGGAGGGGCAGCTTTCAGCAGTTGCCAGTCGGTGGTATATTGCTGACCCTCTGGAAGTCGGATGTACAATTTATATCGATTTCCTGCCCTCCCTCTGATTCCGGTTTCAGAAGTTCGATAAAGGCCTGTGGCCTCCTCCGTCAGGATTTCGACCACTCCGTTTTCTTCTTCAATTCGGACTTCTGCCCCTTCAACTTGGATAAAATCATTACTACTCAAAGGACCACTTAAAGAGAGTTTTACTTCATAGGGACCTGGCAGGTCCGTTATCAAACCATCTACCACCAAGAAGGAATTAATTTCAGGAATATCCAGATCAATAGGGTCTACACAGGCGAATAAGCTCAGTAAGATTCCGTACACGCCTACGAAGGTCCGTATGTGGGTAACAGGTTTCATCGCAGTTCAAAATTATAAGTGAGCGAAAGCACAGGACGGGCGAAGACAGAGAGTTGAAACGTCTGAACCCTCCCTTCTTGAAAGCGGGAAAATACAGAGTATGCATTGTTCCTTCCTGTAAGGTTGTAAATAGAGAATGACCAGGAACTATGTCCCAATTTATCTACTTTGTGGTTTCCTTCAATATTGATAGCCACATCTGCTCGGAAATAATCGGGTACTCGAAATTCGTTTCGCTGGGAGAAATAGGCTAGTTGATTTCCCCGGAATTGGTACTGGGTGATCGGGACAGTAGTAGGTCTTCCTGTACGATAGGCCAGGTTCAGCGAGAAATTTACCCTTCGGTTGACCTTATAGTTGGAGATTACGGCTACATTATGGGGAATGTCGTAGTTGGCGGAGTACCAGTCTCCTTCATTGATGCGCTCTTCTGGGAAAGGACTATCTGCTCGTAGACGAGTCCTCGAGAACGTATAGCTGATCCATCCATTGAGCTGCCCGGTTTTCTTTTTCAATAAGAATTCTATTCCAAATGCCCTCCCTTCTGCCCCTACTACATCTGCCTCCAACGTCTCATTTACCAGCAAATCTGCTCCATCTTTGTACTCTAAGATATTTTGGAGATTCTTAAAATACCCTTCTAAAGAAACTTCAAGCCCCGACTCAGTGAATTCTTTATAGAGCCCCAAAGCTACTTGATCGCTAATTTGGGGGGAGAGGTAGGTATTACTTAGGCGCCAGGAGTCGGTAGGAGATACAGCAATCGTGTTTGTAAGCATGTGGACGAATTGCTGGGATCGATCTATGCTGACCTTAGCCGAGAGTTGACTACTTAGCTTATACCGCGAGGTAAAATGTAGTTCAGGTCCCCAGTAGGTTTTTATGTTTTGCCCAGAAGCAAAGGAAAGGGTATCGACTATGAAGCTACTTTCTCGGGGAACGTCAGGTGCATATAGGAAAACCTCTCCGGGTCCAAGCATAGTAAAATGAGTTAGGCGAATTCCTGTGTAAATGCTTAGGCGAGACGAAAGGGTAAATTCGTCTCCTACATACACAGCGGATTCAATCCCTCGCTCTGAATTGAGGATTTGGGGGCGTATTCCAGATAGTTCCTGGGTAGGGAGAAGTTCTCCTGGTTTAAGGTCGTACAAAGAAGATTGCAGGCCAAATTGTAGGTGATGCTTTGAGGAGGGATACCAATCAAAGTCCAGCTTTGCCTGGGATTGATTGATTCCATAGTCCAGAGAAAACGCATTCGAGGGGGTGCGCTCGCTATCCATGGAGAAGGAATAGTGCGTATATCCCAAGGTAAGCAAGCCCGAAAAAGTATTGGAAAAGGACCTGCGCCATTTCAGGGAAGCATTTGCATTGGCATAGCGATAGAGGGTGTCGTTATCCAGCCGAAAGCGATCTCGGCTGTAATACCCAGAGATGCTGATGTTATTTTTTTCATTAAGGGGTAAGGTAAGATTTCCGATCACATCCCCAAAGTAGGCTTTGCTATTGCGCAGCCGCGGATCTTCCAGGGCTTCTAATAGCCAGTTTGCATAGGTACTGCGGAGGCCAACAATGAAGGAACCCTTATTTCCTGGAATAGGTCCTTCCAAACTCACTTTTCCCGTTATAGGACTTATTCCACCTTTTGCAATGAGTTTATTGCGGTTCCCCTCTCGAATGGCGATGTCAAATACAGAAGAGGCTCGTCCTCCGTATTGGGCCTTGATTCCACTTTTGAAAAGCTCTGCATACTTGATTACGTTTGGATTGAAGGCAGAGAAAAATCCAAATAGGTGATTGGGGTTGTAAACCGAGATGCCATTGAGTAGGATAAGGTTCTGGTCATTTGTTCCCCCACGTACATGGAAGCCTGATGCGCCCTCCCCCACGGTTTGGACGCCCGGTAGGTTGAGGCTGATTTTCATGATATCTGCTTCCCCCAATACGGTGGGAATGGTGTTGATTTCTCCCAGATTTAGTTTTACAGCACCCGTCTGGACAGATTCTATTTGGCTCTTTTCTCCTGAGATGACGACCTCTCCAAGGGATAAGATTTCTTCTTCTAGCTCTACGTCCAATTGGCCTTCGCCTTGAAGGTCAATATTTCTTCGAGCTTCCTTCTTTCCTACATACGTGTAAATCAACTCGTGCGCTCCTCTAGGTAGATTGAGAACATAATAGCCAAAATTATCTGTTAGGGTCCCTGTTGGGGGGGATTGGATAAATACAGAGGCGCCCACTAATGCCTCTCCTGTGCGACTGTCTCGAACGTACCCAGCTACACTGGGTGCTGTTGATGCGGAAAAGGAGCCGATGGAATACACTTGGTTCTCGGGATTTGCAAGGATAGATTCTTTAGGGGATTCCGCATTCAGGTAGCTAAATTCTCCAGTCCTTTCAGATTCTTGGGGAATTGGACTTTCCCAGAACCCTTGAGGCAACTTAGGATTGAGGGCTTGACCTTGAGTAAAGATTACGTCTTTCCCTTGTTGAAAAAAGGAAAGGCCATTTTGGTTACAAAATGCGCTGAGAAAACCTTCTAAAGAAGAAAAGGATTCCTCTCCCTTAAGGCTCAAGCTATCCCCCCACACCGGGTCATAAAATAGCTCGATCCCATATTCTTTTTGAAGCTTCTTGCGAAATTCAGGAAGAGTCAATGCACCAAATTCTCCTTGAATGGGAGTTTGACCTACCCCCACCATCGTGGAAAGGAATAACAGAACTAGCAGTAGTTTGTGTTTCATGTAAGAGAAACATCAGTTAGCAAGTAAATTACTCCTTTCTTGTGGTAAAAAAAATCCTAATTACTATCCGAATTCTGTTCTAAGAATTCTATGACTTGAGGATTGCGTGCCTCCTTCAATCCCTTACGGTTAGGGGAGAAGATGTATTTAGCGCCTATACGTCCTTCCATAGCCCGGGTGTTGAAATTTCTGTACTTGTGGTTGTTGAACCCAATTTGCCCGAAAAGTTCTATCCGTTGGGTAATAGGGTAGGCAACTTCCCCATGTACTCCAAGGGCACTGTATGAAAAGTCGGCTTCAGAAAAGCCATCTGCAGTATTTGTCCCCAGAAGGATATGAGGGCCTAATCCAATTTTTAGTCCATTTCCACAGTTCTTTATGTCGTAAAGTAGGGTAGGGCTTAACCCTAAGTATTCCAAAGGAGAAGGGATATTCAGTGAGTCGGTTCTTCGAGGGCCGAAAATTACGTCGTCGATCTCTTTTCGTCCATATAGCCCATCGATGGCGATATAAAAGCAATTCCCTATGTATTTTTCCAATCCAATAGCAAAGGAGTACATGGGCCGCAAGGTAGAGTTGCGCTCGATTTCATTCGTAACGGGATTGCGTTCATCTAGGGCATCTTCCCCAAATTCTGTTCCTACAGAAAAGCGCAGGATATTGTCATTATAGGTAATTACAGAGAGCCCTGGCAAGACTAAGCCTCCCGTTTGGACAGGGGTAGCCGAAAGGTTTATCTGGGAACTCATTTGATGTAAAGGTCCATTTCCTAAATCTTGGAAGAAGGAATCTTCACAAGCTTCATTTTGAACACCTGAGAGCCTTGTTGTAATCGTATCTCTCATATAGGTTTCCCCTTTCAAATCCACGATATAGATAGCTGAATCTAAAATCGTAAGAGATTCACTTTTTCCTCTACAGCATTCCGTATTCGCATAAATGGGCAAAGTCATAGTATCGCGAAGGGTCTCCTCATCTGCCAGTTCAAAGTAATCTGTTCGCTGAAGGGTAAGGATTTGGTCCTTGTCACATTCTGGACAAGGTTCTACGGGTGGAGGGATAGGACCTCCAAAAGGGCGTGGGAATCTTCCTGCTTGGGGGCTATCGAGAATGCCTGGAAAGAAGGCATTTCCACAATCAGACATAATGAAGAAATAATCAGTTGTATCCATACCCATTATCTTCCATGCCTCAATGACTCCCTTATTTGCGTCGTTAGAAATGAGGGAAAATTCATACTCATGCCGGTTGTTTCCTAGCATACCCATCGTACCACGGTAGAAACGTTGCTTTGCTAGCGAGGCCTCAGTAAGCCTTTCATCCGTGATTCCATTTGTATAACCAATGCATTTCAGGAGGTTATTCAACTCTTCCACGTCGGCCTTTGTTCCCCTACTTTCATATCCTTTTATGCGATTGAGCATAGTTTCAGGATCATCGAGACTCCTTAGTAAATCAAATTGGGGGGAAGCTCCTAAATTGAGGATGAGCTTAGGGATAGAATCCTCAATGGGGCGAAATAAAGGCATATCGCAAGGACTTTCCTGGTCTGCAGGATTGTATGATGGTACTTCGAGCTCTGATTGGGAATAAACAGACGTTACCCCTAGGCCAAATATTCCCAATATGGCCAAAATCGGGGACCTGAAGGAATAGGGCTTTACGTTGCGAAGGATTTGGATTAGATTAGTAGAAAAGGTAGACATAGGTATACAAGTAAGCGTCTGATTGTTTCTGCAAGCATAAAAATTGATATTCGATTTGTGCAAAAAAGCAGATTAAGTTAATCAGACGGCTGGAATTTACTATTTAAAGGTTAAAATGGATAATTTTTCTTAAGAATTCATTGATAAGAACGTTTTATTCGACCAGAGATTTCAATCCTCCGGAAAGCAAGTATAAATTTTGTATAACTTCAGGAGGATGGGCCTTTCCGAAGACCGCAATTTCATCGATCAGTCCCACGTAGTTTAGACCGATAAACATAATCGCCTTTTCTTCTTCCCAGGTGAAGGGGTCAGAAACTCGAGTTTCGCCCTGAAGGAGTCCGTTTACATATAGTTGGGCTTTTCCATCTTCTGTATTTAAGCCAGAGAAGGTAATGCAGATATGAGTCCATCCCCCTTTTGCAAAAGGGCGATTTTGAGCCACAACCAATCTTCTAGCAAAGTCGGGATTGTCATCTGGCCCGAGCCCCTTGGGATTCCAGGCAACTTTATCTCCTAAAACCCCCATTCGAAAGTCTCGTGGATTTTTATCTGTAAAATCTACCCATAGGGCTGCATCTTCATAGCTTACATCGGATATTTGTATAGGATCTGTATAGCCGGGTTCGAGCTCCTTTTCTGGGTCTAAGCTCAACCAAAGGGAAATGGTTCCCTCCCAATCTTCAAGGGAATACCCCATATTTTTATCCGCCTTGAAAAATAACCTTGGTCCAGCCTTTTGGTCAAAGGCCAAGGCATTGCCAAATCGCCCCTGGTTTTGGGCGATCCTTCTACCCGCGATAGTATCGCCTTCCTCAACTTTTTGAATCTCAGGTGCGAGGTACAGACTGGAATCTCCTATGGCGAAATCTGCTTTCCAGCCTTTATCAAAGGTAGTAGCAAAACGAAGAGATTCGCGAAGTTGGTTTTGCCAATCGTTTCTTTTTTCCTGTACAAAAGCGGCAATTGTCCCAACAGGGGCGATCCAAATCCCATTTTCGGGGTTTTTTGCATAGGCAATTAATTCCTTCAGCATTTGGGTACGAGTAGTTTGGAATCCCCCTTCTCCAATTTCGTGTCCTGCCAAGACTACCCATCCCCCCGTTTTTTGAGCATTGTTCAGAATGGGTTTAATCTCAGTTTCAAAATCTTTACCATCCATTTTGATTCCCTGTAGTTGGGCGAAATCCACATAAGAGGGGTCATTAGGAACCTCGTTCATCCATCCCCTGCCAGATTCGAATAGTTCTGCCACAATCGGAACATAACTTCGGGTTTCTTTTCCTCTTCCCACGTACATTTGGCCACAGGGATAAGCATAGGATACGGGAGATATCCCCAACATTTCTTCAATTTGTTGGCTGGCCTGATCCAATTCTTGTTTCATGGTAGCTAGGGAATAACCGTCTAATGCCTTTCCTCGGGCCCAGGTAAAATTCCCGGAACAAGGGTGAATCACACTATGATTTCCGATTTCGTGTCCATCCAGAATAGCCTGCTTCCAGCCTTCCATTCGGTCCTTCATCGGTTCGGGATTTACATAAAAGGTTACCTGGGTTTCCAACTCTTTGAATAGGGGGAGCCCGACATCTACGTTTGATAGCCTAGCATCGTCAAAACTCAGGCTTAAGGCCATTCTTTTACCCTTGGGCCATGGGAAAGAAGACTCCATACTTTGGCCCTCAACACCTATTGTACCAGCAAGTAGCCATACAAAGGTGAAAATTTTCCTTAGTGTTTGTGTAAACATAGATCGCGAGATTGAGGTTGGTAAAGAGTGATTCAATCTCCTTAAAAATTTACGGAGGTCCAATTATGGCTTCAAGGAATTCTCAGAATTCCGTATTTAGTTGGAATTAATTCCTATTTGCAGACAGAATCTTTACACTACATTAACCCCAGGAATCATGAAAAGATGTCTTTGTTTTTTGGTAGTTCTATGTGTAGCCTTACACGTTGAAACGAATGCTACTCCTTATCCTGTTAAACTCACGGATAACTTTGTACTAGGAAATCCCGAAATTAACTCACTGAGCTCTCTGGCTTTTGGCCCCGAAGGAATCTTATTTGTCGGTGATTCAGAGAATGCCAAGGTAGTAGCCATAGATACTCAGGATCCCGCTTCTTCTTCAGAAGTTGAACCCTTTCAAATAGAGCAAGTAGACCATAAGATCGCCTCACTATTGGGTACAACGGCTGACAAGATTTTGATCAATGATATGGCGGTTAATCCCTTGTCCAAAGTTATTTATTTTGGCGTGCACATGGAGGATGGAACACCTGTGCTCATTAAAACGAAAGGTGATACTTTCGATGTAGTACCTTTAGAAAAAGTTTCATACTCCCAGATAGATTTGAAAAATGCTGTCGCTGTAGATGCAACAGATCGGAGGGGACGTTCGCTCAGAAAATGGGCCATTTCCGATCTTGCTTATCACGATGGAAAGGTAATGGTATCTGGGCTTTCCAATGAAGAATTCAGCTCAACCTTTCGCAGTATTCCCTTTCCTTTTTCTGAGAAACAGTCTTATGCCTCTCTAGAAATTTATCACGCAGCACACGGGCGCTACGAAACCTATGCTCCCATAAAAACCTTTATGCCCTATGTACTACATGGGAAAACCCATTTGGTTGCAAGTTATACGTGTACGCCTTTGGTCATCTTTCCCATGGATGAGGTAAAACCTAGTACGCATACCAAAGGTATGACCGTTGCCGAATTAGGGAATAGAAATACACCCCTTGACATCATCAGTTATAAAAAAGGAGATAAGTCCTTTATCTTACTTGCCAATACCAGCCGGGCACTGATGAAGATTGATCCCACAAAAATTGAAGCATATGAAGACTATCTGACAGAGCCCGTAGAGGAGAATTCCGGTACGGCAGGGGTTGATTTTATAGCTTTGCCCTATGTAAATGTACTACAAATGGACAAAGTAAGTGACTCCCAGATCGTCCTGCTACAACGCATGGCGAATGGAGACTTAAGCTTACATATGCCGAATGTAAGACGCTTGTAAAATATGAGATAGGGAGGCAGAAAACCTACTGCCTCCATTCCTTCCTTAAGTTCTCTTGTAAAGTATTCTCATGGATGATTAAACAGGCTTCCATCCTAATTTTAGGGATATTTTCCAGTATAGTTTCCTGTCAGGGACAGCGCGGTATCTCCATAGATAGATCCCATTTGTCATTAGCTCGGACTACCTGGGAAAGCCTTTTAGAATCTGAAGACCCACGAGAATTATTTCGGGTATATGTAGGAGATACTCTTCCAGGTCCACAGTCAGGGATTCCTTCAGTAGTAGGTAGGTGGGAGTCGAGTCGAGATTCCCTCCATTTTTACCCCTACTTCTCTTTTCGCCCTGGACAATCCTACATACTACAGCTACCTAATCAAGGTTCAATTCCCTTTTACATTCTCAACGAGAAAGCCTCTGAAGCTCCTATCTCTCTGAGGATATTTCCCGGTTTAGATAGCCTTCCAGCCAATCAACTCAAGCTCTATTTACAATTCTCTTCTCCAATGCGTGAAGGCTTTGCCTATTCACATGTGAGTTTGCTAGAACATTCAGGTCAGCCCTTGGAAAGCCCATTTGTTCCCCTAAAACCAGAGCTGTGGGATGAAAGTCATACCCGACTGACCCTTTGGTTAGACCCGGGGCGCATAAAGCGGGGCTTAGGATCTCAACAGCATTTTGGAGAAGTCTTGACGGAAGGCCAAACCGTAGCCCTCGTTGTTAGGGAAGGATGGAAAAGCCGTCAAGGGAAGGCTTTGAAAACAGAGGTGCGGAAAAGTTTCTATATTTCAGAATATGATTATGATTCCCCCCTTCCCGAAACTTGGGCCCTTAGGTCTCCTGAGGCTCATAGCCTTTCTCCCCTAATTCTTTTTTTTCATGAATCACTCGATTATGCCCTTTTACAACATACCCTCACCGTTTGGGATAGTAAGGGAAATAAGTTTCTAGGAACGGTCTCTGTTCCCCCAGATGGAACCTCTTGGGAATTTACCCCAGATTCTTCATGGCTACCCGGAACGTATGAAATCCGTATAGAGACGTTTTTAGAGGATCTAGCGGGAAATAACCTAAATCGCCCCTTTGACTTGGACCTACTTGAGAATGTGGAGCTGTCTAAAGAGCGTGAAGTAGCCATTCTGACATTCGAGGTACAATTTTAAACTTCGAAATAAGAATGTAATCTTTGTGCCATGAATTCTACTACTACATCTACACGGATTTTTGCCATCGATGCTTTGCGGGGCTTTGCCCTAGCTGGGGTAGCGATCGTTCATATGGGGGAGCAATATATCGGTGGTCCTACTCCTGAAGGAGTTATGGAAGGGATTTCCTATTCCTGGGTAGACTATATTGTCATGGGAATAACCAATTTATTCATTCGGGGCAAGTTCTTTGCCCTATTTTCTATTTTATTCGGCCTGAGCTTCTCCCTCCAAATGGATAGGGCAGCGAAGCGTGGGGAAAATTTCTCATTGCGCTTTCTCTGGCGGGCCGTACTATTATTTTCAATTGGCTATGTGCATCAATTATTCTATCGGGGAGATATTCTGACCATTTATGCGATGCTTACTCCCTTTCTCATTCCCTTTTATCGATTGGAGAAAAAATGGATATTGATAGCTTCAGCATTCTTTTTATTCAGTATCCCACGCCTGTTAGTGTTTCCCTTTTTAGGAAATACCAGTGCCTTTGGCATTCATGCACCTATGGAGGTGGCAGCGCCTGCTGTGAAAACCTATTTTGAGGTTATCCAAACAGGGACTTTAGGTCAAGTGTTTGCGCTAAATGCAGATTATGGAATGCGTACCAAAATGGATTTCCAAATAGGATTTGGAGGACGATTTTACCTTACTTTGGGATATTTCTTACTGGGATTATGGATTGGAAAAATGGGCTTATTACATCAACTGGAAGCGTATAAAGACCTATTTCGAAAAATTCTCAAATGGTCTGCTCTCGCCCTGATTCCCATCACCGCCATCATCGCCATACTATTTACCATCGCCCCACAACCCTTTGATTTTACCCACTTCCTTCACGCCTTAGGTATTAATTTCGCCGAATGGATTAACATAGCCTTAACCTTGGTTATTCTAAGTGCTTTTTTGATTTTGTATCAGCGCCAAAAGTGGGAGAAGGCCCTGAACTTTTTTGTTCCCTATGGTCGAATGGCCCTGACCAATTATGTTCTTCAGTCGGTAATTGGGACCTATCTGTTATTTGGTTGGGGACTAGGGTATCTCAACCAGTTTTCGCAGACTGTACTCTTTCTTATGGCCCTCCTATTGGTGGTACTACAGACACTCTTTAGCAGGTTTTGGCTTCAAAACTTCAAATATGGCCCACTAGAATGGTTGTGGCGTAGTGCTACCTTTTTCAAATTTCAGCCTATTAAGCCTCCTGCACTTTCGGAGTAAGAAAATGTACGGTAGGATAAGTGGAAGTAATGAAATTTGGGTAGTATAAACGTTATCAAATAATTATATAATTCCATCGTAGCCCATGGGTAGCCTAAAATTGTTTCTTGGTATTTTGTTCATCTTTGTTGTGGGATGTGCTGACAATCCTCCCCCAAAATCTGAACCCATCGAAGACCCTAAGAGAAAGATTCATGAAGAAGCGAAACTTCAGGCACTAGCTAAACACGATCAAGCCTTTTTGATCAAAGAAGGGTGGATTAGAGATCCCTATATTTATTTGGCTCCTGATGGCTTTTATTACCTAACGGGAACGACGCCAGCCTATGGGGATCCACGGGAGCAAACGGAACTATACAATACAGGGTTAGATAAGCAAAACCAGGAGTTGTATGGAACCCCAAGTATTGTTGGGCCAGATATCAATGTATGGAGAAGCACCAATCTCTTGGACTGGGAGTATGTCGGTGCTCCCTTCTCATTGGACAAGGGTTACTGGGCCTCTGAGTTTGTAGCAGAATTCCAACCACCCCGAAAAGATTGGAGACTGTGGGCTCCTGAGCTGTACGCCTACGAAGGGAGGTGGATATTTGTGCATACTTCCCCTGCTCCAGTAAAAGGTGGGGCAAACTTAGCGATTACTGTAGGAGAAGAGCTGCAAGGCCCTTTTTCCTTTCCCATGAAAACAGACATACGGAACAAACACGATCCCTCCCTATTCAAAGAAGGACATACCTGGTATTTGCTGTGGGGCAATACCTATATCGCAGCTTTACTCCCAGGTTTTGAAGGTATTCAAGGAGAACCCAAACGCATTGACCCAGCTAATCGAAAAATCGGCCATGAGGGAGCAACCTTGCGAAAAATTGGCGATAAATACGTCCATTTTGGTACCGCATGGTCTACGGATAAGATGCGTAAGGGTTCCTATAACCTCTATTACTGCCTGTCCGATAGTATTATGGGCCCCTATGGACCTAGAAGGTTCGTCGGTAGATTCCTAGGGCATGGGACTCCTTTTCAGGATAAGGAAGGAAGGTGGTGGTGCACAGCGTTTTACAACGGGAATATTCCTCCATTATCTAAAGAAGGTATTCGCGAAAAAGACTTGGGCGAAACTGCACAAACGATTAATGGACAGGGTACTACCCTTGTACCTCTAGAGGTACGCATTGAGGAGGATGGAGATGTATACATCCGTGCCAAGGATCCTAACTATGCCTTTCCTGGTCCTGATGAAGCCCAGGTGTTTGAGTAATTTAGCTTGGAAAAAGTATGAAGATCTTACTTATAGGGTTTTTACTTATCCTCTTCCTACATGGGACGAGCCAGGTTCCATCCCAACCCCATATAATCGTTTATTTAGCGGATGACCTAGGGTATTTGGACCTTTCCGTTTATGGGGCTTCTGTGGTTCAGACACCCGTACTCCAGCAATTAAGTGAGGAGGGAATGACTTTTAATAATGCCTTTGTTAGCTCTCCCTCTTGTGCGCCAAGCCGTGCTTCGTTGTTGACAGGATTGATGCCTGCGAGAAATGGTGCGGAAACAAACCATTCCTTTCCCCAAAAGGGAATACCCTACCTGGTAGAAAATTTTAAGGATGCAGGATATAGGGTATTGGCATTTGGTAAGGTGGCTCATTATAAGGGAAATGTGAAATGTGGGTTTCACTTTCACCACGATAAACAGGTTAATCTTTATCAAAATGTCCAAGCTTATTTTGACTCTGCAGCTGTAGACGGACCTATCTGTATTTTCATAGGGGATAGGAGACCCCATGTACCTTGGATAGATACCATAATATATGAAACCGAGAAGGTCGATCTTCCTCCCTATTTTATCGACACTCCAGCCACTAGAGAGCACCGCGCCCAATACTATACCGATGTCACAGGTCTGGACAAAGAGATGGGCCAAGTGTTACAGTTAGTAGAAAATGAGTTGGGGGAGAATGTGCTTACCGTTTTTACCAGTGATCATGGCGCCCAATGGCCTTTTGGAAAGTGGAATCTCTATGACGCAGGTATCCGTACTCCCCTTATTGTAAGGTGGCCAGGAAAAATTGAATCGGGTACCCAAACCGAGGCCATGGTCAGTTGGGTAGATATCCTGCCAACCTTACTCGATATAGTGGGTGCACCCCTTCCCCAAGACTTGGATGGGAAATCCTTCCAATCTGTTTTACTGGGTAAACAGACTTCTTTTAGGGAAGAAATTTTCACAACCCATACAGGAGATGGGAAATTTAATATCTATCCCATGCGAAGTATTCGGACAGAGCGATATAAGTTGATCCATAACCTAGAATCGGGTGCCTATCATACCAATCATTCCGATTTACTGCGCAAGCCCGGAGCAGGTAAGTACTGGGATTCCTGGGATTCAGCAGCTAAAGAAGACCCAAAGGCCCAATCCATTGTAGAAGCGTATTATATAAGGCCTGAATGGGAATTTTTCGATCTATCTGTTGATGAACATGAGCAAAGAAATGAAATTCATAATTCCGCTTATCAGGAGATCATTGTTCGAATGAGGACCCAGCTACAACAGTGGTTATACTCACAAGGCGACACACAGAAGCCCCATCGAAAACCCTATCCTACTGCGGGCCCCAAGCCTAATAAGACCTTCGTAAAAGATTAGGTTTTCTGTGAGGAAGATTCAGGTTCCTGGCTAAACTGACTAGGGGGAATATTGTAATGTTTTTTGAAAATACGCCCGAAGTAGTTGGGATCCGTAAACCCGGTTTGGTAGGCGGTATCTGCTACACTACAGCCCGACCGAAGGAGCCTTACAGCGTGTTTCATACGCACGGTTTTGATAAGCTCAGTCGCACTGAGGTCTGCTATTTTTTTGAGTTTCAAGTAGAGTAAGGATCGGCTTACTCCCAATTCTTCCGAAAGGGTTACAACAGAAAGGGAGCTATCCTGGTAGTTCTTTTCTACAATTTCCAGAACGCGCTTGAGAAACTCCTGTTCCTTATTGTTTGAAGGAATCTCCTCCAAAGGCCACTGCCCAAATTGGAGGAAATGCTGTCTCAGGTTCTTTCTGGCCTGCACAAGGTTCTTAATCGTGAGTTCTACTTCTTTTAAATTAAATGGCTTAGGGAGATATACATCCGCACCTATATTCAGGCCCTCCAGTTTATGCTGGATTTCCGAACGGGCAGAAAGTAGAATAAGGGGTATATGGCTTGTATGTACTTGGGTTTTCAATTGCTTACAGAGTTCCAATCCATCCATTTGAGGCATCATAACATCAGAAACGATCAAATCGGGAGCTGCCTGTTCAATCTTGTCTAAGGCGTCTTTTCCGTTAGAGGCAACTACTACATGATATTGAGAGGAAAAATGCCTAGAAAGAAAATGCCGCAGATCCCGGCTATCCTCGACTATCATAAGGGTCAGGTTATCCGGTACGGGTAAGGAATTGGATAGAGTTTCTTCTTCTTCTTCGTATAGAGTGGGATCAATTTGCAAGTTTTTGTTTCCCCTGATTACCCTATGGAGTTCTTTGTCTTTGGGATGAAGTGGATATAAAGGAAGCTGCAAGGTAATGGTCGTGCCTTGGTTAGGTGTGCTTTTCAATTCCATTTTTCCATCTAAAAAGGCAATCAAACTGTTGACTAAAGTGAGCCCTATGCCCGAACCCATTGATTTTCCAGTAGATTTTTTCTGGTAAAAAGGTAGAAATACTTTTTCTGAATCACTGGCGAGGATTCCTTCTCCCGTATCGGAAATATCTATGGTTAGCCATTTGAAATCTGAGCTATCTGTAGCTTCTCCAATACCTAATGATAAGTTGATTTCTCCAAATTCTTCTGTACTCTTAATCGCATTAGAAAGGAGGTTTGTGAGGATCTTCTCTATTTTATCCGCGTCGAAGTATGCATGAAAATGAGAACAATTGCTTTCGAAGGAGTTGGTGATTTGCTTGTTAGAAAAGAGGGGGTGGAAGGCTTCAAAAGTATCTTTTACAAAAGGGATGATATCTCCCCTTCGCAACTCCAAAGATGCGTGATCCGATTCTATTTTTCGGAATTCCATGAGTTGATCTATCAGTCGATGTAGTCGGGAGGCATTCCTTTTTATGCGAAGAAAATCGGGGGTTGAAGCTTCAATCCAATGATCGGTATTTTCCAAAATTCTGTCAATCTGAAAAATGATAAGAGTTAAAGGGGTTTTAAATTCATGGGTGATGTAGGTAAAAAAATTGAGTTTGTGTTGGGTCAACTCATTACTCTGCTCCTTTTCCAAGCGCTCCAGTTTGAGGGCCATTTTTTGTTTTTCCAGGAACCGATTGAAGCGCGCAAATAAAACGACTGCTACTACAAGTAGAACTCCGTATATCCCTAAAGCCATAGGGCTTAACCACCAAGGAGATCGTACTGCCAGCTTTATGTTCCTTTCTGCTAGGGTATTTCCATTACTTCCATTTACTACCTTTAAATGAAATGTGTAGGATCCCGGTGAAAGATTCGTATAGGTAGCGGAACGCTGATAGACCGCTTCATTCCATTCTTCTTCAAAGCCTTCCAGGAAATAAGAAAACTGCGTAGGGGAGGCAGAAAAATAATCTATATTGACAAAAGAGAATTCCAGCACATTTTGGTGGTATTCCAATTCAATCTCTTTTGTATAGTCGATGTGTTGGGGTAGCACCCCTTGTGGAGTTATGGGAACCTCACGGGAAAATAATTTAAAGTTATTGAAATATAAGGCAGATTCTTGTGGTATGATCTCCAGGCTGTCTGGGTGGAAGTAACACAGTCCATTTACGGTTCCGAAGTACATAAAGCCTTGTTCGTCTTGGTAGGAGGATCGAAAATTAAATTGGTTGGAAGGTAGCCCTTGGGATACGTCGTGGTGGATAAAGGTTTGTGCGAGGGTGTCGTACATACTCAACCCCTTATTGGTACTTACCCAAAGCCTTCCCTTACTATCTTCTTGAATTTGGTACACATTTGCATCGAGGAGTCCTTCCGCTAATCCTATATGGCTAAACTTATCCCTGATGGGTTCATAGAAAAGTATCCCTCCCCCCAATGTTCCAAAGCACAGCTTCCCATTGCTTAACTGGGTGACTTCTATAATCTGGTCAGAAGGTATTTCTCCAGCCCGATTTGCAGTCGAAAATTGATAAAATGAATCTTCTTCTGCTACGTATTTGAAAATACCGTTATTCCGACTCCCGATCCATACCGTTCCCTGATCATCTTCAATCATGTCGTACAGAAAGATATGACCAAGCTGCTTGGGTTTTACCAGTTTAAACTGATGGGTTGAGGGCTCGTAATAGTTGAGCCCTTTTTGTGTCCCTACCCAAATGGTCCCCTTTCTATCCTCTAAGAGACTGTAAACCATATTATTGGATAATGATCGAGGGTCTCCTTTATCAAATTTATAATTCTTAATGGTTTGAGATTGTGGGTCGTAGATATGCAGCCCTCCCAAAAAAGTCCCTATCAAGATATTTCCTTTCTGGTCTTCTAGGAGAGAGTGGACATTGTTCGAGCGAAGATGTGGAAAGGTATTTTGGTCGTAGGTGAGGTACTTAAATGTATTTGTTCTAGGATGGTAAATCGATATGCCCCCATCTTCCGTCCCTATATAAAGTTCCTTCTCGGAGGTTTCCATAATTTGGCTAACGGCCTTTCCACTCAGCCCTTGTTTCCCACCATCTGAGATCATTTTAGAAAATTGCTTTCTTTTGGGCTTAGCGAAATTTACGCCGCCAAAGTAGGTCCCAATCCAAATGATGCCTTCTCGACTTCTAAATGTGGAGTATATAGCCTTATCCGAAAGGCCAAGAGGGGAGTTGGAAAAGGACTGGGTATATTGTTGAATTGCTTGGGTCTGCTTATCCCAGACGAAAATTCCTGCCTCTGTTCCCATCCAGATATTCTGATCGTTGTCATCTGTAAGCGTTCGAATGATTCTTGCCTCTAGGGGAAATTCTTCAGAACCAAGGGTGATAAGTTCAAATTGCTCTTTCTCTTCGGAGAATTGGTATAACCCAGAGTAGGTTGCCAGCCAAATTTTCCCTTCTTGGTCCCTGTGCAACTTATTAGTAACACTGGGACGCAATTTACTCCCTTCTACCCCTTCTAGCTGTGTGATTTTTATTCTACGGATGCTTTCTCCTTTACTATTTATAAGTCGAATTTCCCCGTTTCCCAATATTACCCAATAGATTCCTGTTTTGTAAGTACAAATCGAACGAACCCTTGATAGATTGGTAAACTTCACCAAAGGTTTTCCTTCTTGCAGCAGGAATAATCCTTTCCAGGAACATATAAATAGATCTTTCGGGGTTCCCTGGTAAAGATCCAGGATATGTCCTAGTTTATTTCCTTGATAAGTCTGATGGATAAAAGTGTCTTGGGCATTTTCGTATAGGTATAAGCCCTTGTTGGTTCCTACCCACATTCCCCTTTGGGCAGGTAACAAGGCAGAAATTTGGTTTTCCTCAAGCCCATTTCCTGTTTGGGCATAGTAGTTCTGGACTTCACGGCTGTCATATCTATTCAATCCTTCTCGGGTTCCTATCCAGATAAAGCCTTTGTGATCCTGGCTAATGGCGTAAACTGTGTTGTGAGAAAGCCCGTCACTTGAGCCTATTTTCTCAAAGTAAAAGGGTTGGGCTCTACAGGTAATTCCCCATAAAACCACCCCTATCAAAAGTAGTAGGTCCTTAATCATAATGTGCGTTCTTCTCTTACAAAAGATCAAGAATAATTCTCGTAAAAACCAGCAAAATTGAATATTGAGGTGGGTTTTAGACAAAAGTACAGAACTTTTCAACCGGAGTGCGGATGCTCCCATTCTTCCATTTGTAGATTTAGACGAGAATTGATTACTCACATTTTTCTGGTTTAAACTACTTACGCGATATGCAAAAAAGGATTGTACTATTTACGGGTATCCTATGGTTGAGAATACTTGTTTCTACTGGTCAGAATTCCCCAGATACAGTTTTACAATATTCTATGGATACGCCCTGGTCTGACCAGGTAAATGTCAATACGCCCTGGCCTGCATATCCTAGACCCCAAATGGTCCGAGACCAGTGGATCAACCTAAATGGAACATGGAATTATGCGATCACAGAAAATACTGCCTCGATGCCTCAGTCCTATGAAGGAGATATCTTGGTGCCTTTCTCCGTTGAATCTGAATTGAGTGGAGTAAAGCGCTTAGTAGGCTCCGAACAAATCCTGTGGTACAAGAAAGAAATAGAAATACCTTCATCAGGTCCTGAGGACCGTTGGTTACTGCACTTTGGCGCGGTGGACTGGGATGCAACTATTTTCCTAAATGGTAAAAAAATTGGAAGCCATAAAGGAGGGTATACAGCTTTCTCTTTAGATATTACCCCTTATGTACATGATGAATCCACACAAGAATTGGTGGTTCGGGTATGGGATCCTACGGATGATGGAACTCAAGCACGTGGTAAGCAGGTAAATAATCCCAGGGGCATTTGGTATACGCCTGTTACGGGAATATGGCAAACTGTATGGCTGGAGAAGGTACCGCAAAATCATATTAGGCAGTTAAAAATAACCCCAGATTTAGACAGGGCTTTGTTTGAGTTGGTAGTAGAAACAACCCCTCTACTCGAAGCTGTGAGCTTAAACATACAGATCCTTGCTGAAGAAGAAGTAGTAGCAACGTCGTTGGTAAGTGGAGATCCTGGTGGAAGTGTGGTAAGAGCCACACTTCCCCTATCCATAGTTCGCCCTTGGTCCCCCGAAGATCCCTTTTTGTACGATGTGACTATATCCCTTGTAGGCGAAAACGGAAATACCTTGGACAGTGTCAGAAGTTACGCGGGTCTTAGGAAGGTATCCTTGGGAAAAGACGAGAATGGCTTTACCCGAATCATGCTCAATAACGTCCCGCGATTTCACATGGGACTCCTTGACCAGGGATGGTGGCCAGATGGCCTGTATACGCCTCCTACAGAAGAGGCAATGGTGTATGACTTGAAGCAAACCCAGGCTTTGGGGTTTAACATGTTGAGAAAGCATGTGAAGGTAGAATCTTCTCGCTTCTATTATCACTGTGATAGAATGGGCTTATTGGTCTGGCAAGACATGCCCAATGGAAACTATTTTCGGGACTTGCGTGTCAGGCCTGGAGACCAAGAGGATGCTAATCGACCATTGGAGTCTGCAATACAGTTTGAGCGGGAATTAAAAGAGATGATCGACCAGTTTCATCCTTTTCCCTCTATACAATTCTGGGTACCCTTCAACGAAGGATGGGGACAGTATGATACCAAGCGAATTGCTTCCTGGGTCCATCAATACGATCCTTCTCGCCTTGTAAATGCACCTAGTGGGTGGGAGGACCGCGGAGTAGGAGATGTAATCGACGTACATATTTATCCGGGGCCAGGGATGGAACTTCCCGAGACTAGCAGAGCATCTGTTTTGGGCGAATTTGGTGGTTTGGGATGGCCTGTGCAAAACCATCTATGGTGGAACAAGCGAAATTGGGGATATCTTACCTACCAAAGCAAGGAAAACCTAGAGCAGCGATTTACTCAGCTCATCCAAGACCTTATCCCCCTCAAAAGCTGGGGACTAAGTGCAGCAGTTTATACTCAAACGACAGATGTAGAAGGGGAAGTCAATGGCTTGATGACTTATGACAGACGGGTTACGAAGCTTGATACGGCCTATGCTACTAAGCTTATAGCTCCTTTATATCGATCTGCCTGGAGGAAAAGGGTCCACCTCGAAGATTCTGAGCATAGCCCAAATACCTGGAAGTCTTCCTATACCCCTCACGGAGAGGATTGGATGAGTCCCTCATACAATGACCAAGAGTGGTCAAGTTTAGCTGCTCCTTTTGTAGTGGGATTACATCCCTTTGTACCCAAGGGAAGCTCCTGGGAGGCAGGAAAGACCCTATATCTACGGAAGTCCTTTTACCTATCCTCCCTTCCCGACCAGCTTAGTATCAAGCATTATTTTCCCAAAACAGAGGGGGAAATATATATCAATGGAAAAACTCTTCTAACCATAGAAGATAGAGGAGGGAGGAAGCGAAGCTATTCGCATCGCCTCTTACCTCAATTCAATGAACTAGTACGTGTAGGTTGGAACACCCTCGCGGTGAAAGTGACCCCGAAGAACGAGCAAGCTGTCTTTGACTTGGGTATCTACAGCTCTCAGGCTGAAAAAGTTCCCTAGAAGATAGTATCGCTCATGCATTAAATACCCTCTATACAATCATTTCCACTCATAATTTAATACGTAATCTATGACTACCACTACTAAATACAGGGAAAAGGTTCTCTCCTATTGGCTATTCATAGCCATATGGGGAGTATGCCTAAATACCTATGGACAGAATAGACTGATAAGGGGTGCAGTCCAGCAAGCCTCGGATGGAGCCCCCTTATCCGGCGCAACGGTCCTTATCAAAGGAAGTACTCAGGGTACTTTTACCCAGGAGGATGGAAGGTACCAGATAGAGGTTCCATCTGACAATGCTACGCTGGTTTTCAAATATGTAGGATTTGAGGAACAAGAAGTTCCTGTTGCTGGTAGGACTACCATCGATATCTCTATGATTGCATCAGATCAATACTTAGATGAAATTGTCGTCATTGGATATGGATCTGTTAAAAAAAGTGATCTGACAGGTTCTGTATCCTCGCTAAAGGCAGATGACCTGACCCCAGGTGCCAATATCTCAGTTGACCAAATGCTTCAAGGGCGTGCTCCCGGTGTATTGATCTCACAGAAAAGTGGAGAGCCTGGAAGTGCTATGTCCGTAAAAATTCGAGGAGCCAGTTCTATTTCTGCGAGTAATGAGCCCTTATACGTGATTGATGGTCTTCCGGTAAACAATGATCCCGTAATTACAGGAACGGGTTCAGGCTTTGTAGGTAGCCAAAATCCTAGGAATCCCTTGAATAGCCTCAATCCTACGGACATCGAGTCCATAGAGATTTTGAAGGATGCCTCTGCTACTGCTATCTATGGTGCCAGGGGAGCAAATGGCGTTGTGCTCATTACTACTAAAAAAGGTACGGGAGGTAGTATGCGCCTGACTTACGATGGATACTACGGCATTCAGTCGGTAGCTAATCAACTCGAACTATTAAATCCTTCCCAGTATCAAAGTACTCTGAATGCTATCATCGATGAAGGAGGCGGCAATGCCAATGAGCGAGTGGATAATATTCAAGGATCGGGAACAGATTGGCAGGCAGAATTATATAGAGATGCTCCTGTTCAGAGTCATAACCTTTCCTTTTCAGGGGGTACACAGAATTCCAGTTATTTTGTTTCCTTGAACTACTTTGGCCAGGATGGAGTAGTCGACTACTCGGGAATAGACCGGTATACAGCCAGGCTTAACCTTGAGAGTAGGGTCGAAGGAAAATATGCCTTTGGTATTAACCTTACTACTGCTTTGCTCAATGACGACTTTGTTTCTAATGGAGTAGGGCTAAATGAAAATGGGGGAGCTGTCTATGCCGCTATCAACTATGACCCCACCATTTCCGTCTTTGATGATAACGGGGATTTCAATCGTTCTCCCTTCATTACCATAGACAATCCCCTAGCACTCGCTCAGGGAGAACAAGCAGAAGCTCAGACCTACAATACCTTGGGTACCATTTACGGGGAATATTTCTTTCTTCCTTCCTTATCAGCCAGAGTCAAGTTGGGAGGAAACATCAGCAATAGTAGGCGTGATGTTTGGATTGACCCTATTAGCTTGGATGGGCAGCAAAATGGCGGGATTGCTACTATCATTACAGGCTCTCGCAGCCAGTACCTCCTGGAAGGAACCCTGAATTACAACGACACCTTTGGAAAGCATCGAGTCAACGGAGTAATAGGGGCTACCTACGAGCGTTTTGATTCGGAAAACTTTAATGGAAATGGAAGAGGGTATACCCTTCCAGATCTACAAACCAACGCTATTGGCTCAGGGGATCCTTTACAGAATCAAATTGGAAGTAGTAAAAACCTAACCAAATTGGCCTCCTATTTAGGCCGGGTTAACTATTCCTTTGATGAAAAATACCTTGTTACCCTTTCTATGCGTGCGGATGGGAGTTCTCGATTTGGTCTAGATAACCGCTTTGGGTTTTTCCCCTCTGCCGCCTTTGCTTGGAACCTCCACAATGAGGCCTTCATCGGAACAGATAACCTCTTTTCCCAACTCAAATTTCGCGCGAGTTATGGAGTAATTGGTAACCAGTCCATTCCCAACTACCTATTCCTAACAACCTTTGCCTTAAATAACCGCGATGTCGTATTGGAAGGGAGTAGGTTCACAGCCATTGCTCCGTCTCGTGCTGCTAGTCCTGACTTGCAATGGGAAGAGACCAATCAGCTGGATATTGGAATAGACTTCGGCTTGTACAATAATAGGATTAGAGGTACGGTGGAATACTACAACCGAAAGACAACGGACCTTCTCTTACCAGTACCTCTTCCCCCTAACTCTGGTTTCAATAGCCGAATAGAAAATATAGGCTCTATGCGAAATGATGGTTGGGAGCTGTTCTTAGAAACATTTTTGATAAGTACCAATGCCTTTAATTGGACGATTAGTGCCAACCTTACTACGATCAATAATGAAGTGCTAGATATTGGGGATGCGGAAAATATAATTACGGGAAACCTAGGGTTTGTTAGCTCAGCCTCTATTATTCGGCCAGGTGATCCGCTTAACTCCTATTATGGATATGTGGTTGAAGGCGTCTGGCAAGAAGGAGATGATTTTTTAGCTACTACCGATGCGGTAGCCCCAGGAGACATTAAGTACCAAGACCTAAATGGGGACGGAACCATTAATGCAGACGACCGACAGATTATTGGCAAACCTTTTCCAGATTTCACTTGGGGATTGACCAATACCCTTACCTATAAAGACCTTTCCCTTACCGTATTTATCGAAGGCGTACATGGGATTGAATTACTAAGTAATAACCTAGTAGATACTTATTTCCCCATCAACTTCCGACGCAATAAAATCGCGGAGCCTTACCTAAATAGATGGACCCCTTCCAACCCAACAAATGAGTATCCCTCCTTTGTCAATCCGACAGCACAGGGACAACGAGTGGTAAACACTCGGACGGTCACCGATGCATCCTACATCCGTCTCCAAACTGTGAGGCTGGCTTATAATGTTCCTGTTACGAATTCTGGCTTTTTTAAGCAATTAACTGTGTTTGCTACAGGCCAAAACCTAGCTACCCTCACAGACTATATAGGTGTGGACCCAGCAGCCAATGCCCTAGGCAATAATGTTCTAAGAATCGACTACAATACCTATCCTTTTGCAAGAACCACTATGCTGGGACTCACGCTTGGATTTTAATTTAAATACATTACTCTCATGAAATCTCTATATAAAATTCTCTGCTTACTACTGCTCACAATCACCCTATTTAGCTGTGAAGAAACCCTAGAGGTTGTTCCTCCTGGAGAGTTTAGCCCTTCCACCGTCCTCAGCAATGAGGAGGGCATAACCGCTCTATTGTATGCAGCTTATGTACAATTTCAATATGAGCTAGGTTATAAAAATGTCATTAACATGATGGAGGTAAGCACAGATATGGCCTTCAACACCGGAGGAGGAGAAAATCGAACGCTTTCTCTCTTTATCGCATGGACTTGGGACGAATCTGTGGGTTGGATTGCCAACGACCTGTGGGCCCGACCCTACAGAGCTATTCGAAATGCAAATACCTTGTTGGACAATCTGGATGAAGCAGGGGACGTACCTGAAGCTACAAAAAACCAACTTGCTGCGGAAGCCCGCTTTATTAGAGCCAAGAGCTATGCAGATCTGTACAATTGGATGGGGCCTGTTCCCTTGAGAACTTCTACTGAGCAAGAGGATGCGCTCCCTAGAGCTTCGGATGAAGAGATGCTGGCCTTTATAGAGTCAGAGCTAACGGCTAGCGTTTCCGATCTTCCCAATCCTGGAGAGGAAAGCCAGTACGGCAGGGCTACCAAAGGATCAGCCCTTGGCATTCTCACCAAATTCTACCTCAACACCCGTCAGTGGGATAAGGTGGTACAAAGTGCCAATCAGATTGAGGCTTTGGGTTACTATGAGCTTATGCCCGATTTTGAAAGTGTTTTTGCTATAGGCAATGAAGCCAATAGGGAACTACTATTAGTCTTTCCTAAACTAGCCGAAGCAGGATATGGCAATAATTTTTCAAACGGCTCCTTTCCACCGAATTTTTTGAGGAGCGTCACTCTTCCCCAGTACGAATGGACAACCTCCATGGCCAACTGGGCTACCCAGTACCGGCTACAAGACGATTTCGTCAATACCTACGACAAGGAGAATGACGAACGCTTCAAGCTCATTATAGATACATATATCAATAGAGATGGGGATACGGTCCAGTTGAGTACATCTCCCAACAATACCCGTTGCCTGAAGTATTTTGATCAAAACGCAATCGGAAACCACCATGGCAATGATTTTCCTGTGATCAGGTATTCGGATATTCTTCTTTCTTGGGCAGAAGCCCTAAACGAATTAAATGGGCCTACTGCTGAAGCATTAGAACTGGTCAATCGCGTGCGGAGAAGAGCAGGATTAGCAGATCTAACGAATGCAGAAGCTAGTTCAACCGATGCTTTTCGAGACTTAATATTGCAGGAGCGAGGCTGGGAGTTTGTAGCGGAAGGAAAACGAAGGGAAGACCTCGTGAGGCAAGGAAAATTTGTCTCCTTGGCTCAGGAACGCAATATCGCCAATGCCGATGCTTTTAGGGAACTGTTTCCCATTCCTGAAACAGAGTTGAATGCCAACCCTATGGCCACACAAAATCCTGGGTATTAGAGACAATCATTTTCACCCCCTAGCAGGTAAACTAAGTTGGATAAAAGGAAGGCATAGAATACGGTGTATTCTGTGCCTATTTCTTATCATGTAAATCACAGAAATTTATTCATGAAAAACACAGCACACATGTTCAATACATTTCTCTTTGGAATCATTTTTTTTACCGCTGTTTTTATAGGTTGTAACCCCGTTCAGGAAGAGCAAACGCATACCTTTTCCAAGGCCACTTCACCGCTATTTGTTGACCCCAATTACCATGGCTCCTGTGATCCCGAAATAGTATGGAATGAAGTAGAGAAAGCTTGGTGGATTTTTTATACAGCAAGAAAAGGTACAGAGGAAAATACCTGGGTAGGAACTCCCTTAGGCGTAACTTCTTCTAAAGACCTCATAAATTGGGAGTTTCGAGGCTACTGCTCCTTTGATGGGGTAGGAGGGAAACCCACAGCCAAAGAAACTTTCTGGGCCCCTGCCATTATAGCCCATGAGGGGGTCTATCACATGTTCGTCACTTGGAAACCCGACTCCTTACCCAGTGAAGGTAGACCCTGGGGGGCAAGTCCTGGTAAGATTGTCCACTACAAGGCTCCAGTTCACAATTTATTGAGTGGTTGGGAGAAAGTGGGAATCATTCACGATCCTGGGCTGAACACCATTGATGCCACTGTTTACCAGCAAGGAGATGAATTTCACGTTTGGTTCAAAGGACGTATTCCAGGAGAAAAAAATGAGCTATACCATATGGTCACGCGAGACTTCGAAAGCTGGGCAGACCGTGGATTTACCCAAAGCGATGTATTTAATGAGGCGGTTACAGGTTCGAATTTCGAAGAGGCTCCCTTTATTTTCACTTGGCAAGACCGCATGCACCTGATTACCGATCCCCACAAAGGACTATTTACTTATGTGAGTGAGGATGGGGACAACTGGGATTTTCAGGGGACTATTCTTTTAGAGCCTGGAACAAGGCCTTATGATAACTCCATGGGACGACATTGCAGTGTTGCAGTCGTTGAGGATCGGGCCTTTATCTTCTATCACGTAGAACCATGGCGCGATTATGACGGGCCATCTATAGCCAAGCAACCTGTTGCAAACAGGCGTTCAGTCTTACAAATTGCTGAGCTGAACTGGGAAAAAGGACAGTTAATGTGCGACCGTAACAAACAGATAGTTATTCAATAATCCAATCTTTTGGCGCTTTGAAACCAAACTTCCCTTCGCGATATCGAGGATTTTGGAAGATGGGTTTCCCTTGTAAAAATTCTTCCATGTTTTTAAAAAGCTCCTTGAAAACTTCCTCGTATTTCTCTGCCACATCTTTGTCTCCAGTATGTAAAGAATCTAGTTGAAAAAGGGCAGTTGATTCTTTTCTATTCGAAGCCGTATCCGGGGCATCTCGCTCTACTATAAGTTTCAAATCCTGAAAATGTACAGCTAGTTTTTCACGTTTACTAGGACTTTGATCTAGGTAAGTAAACCATTTGCGTTTTTTACCATGGCTTTTACCTTTCAAAATATCTAAGACATTGATACCATCAAGCTTAGTTTCGGCAGAATTGCCCTGGGAAATGCTCTTTAACGTCGGAAAGATGTCGATATATCCCATGTGATCTTTTATGATTTTCCCCCCTTCAATACCTCCAGTCGGCCAATGAGCAGCTGCAACTACTCTGATTCCCCCTTCATACACAGTCAATTTATTTCCTCTCATGGGTGAGTTATTAGCAATGTTTTTAACCCCTCCATTATCACTAAAGAATAAAATAAAGGTGTTGTCCCTGTCTCCACGTCTATCTATTGCATCTAGAATACGGCCCACTCCTTGGTCCAAACAATCTACCATGGCGGCATAGATGCGTTGTTTTCCTGAACGGTGAGGGTATTTATCAAAGTCCTTTTTCTTGGCTTGGAAGGGAGAATGAGGAGCTGTAAAGGGTACATACAGAAAATAGGGTGCTTCTTTTGGTACAGAATGTATAAAACGTACTGCCTCGTCCGCGATCAAGTCGGTTACGTATCCTGTTACCTGGATCGTTTCTGAATTTCTGTGCCAATCTATTTCGCCTTCACGTTCTTTTGTGAAATAGTCAATAGCTCCGTTGTAACATCCCACAAAGTGGGTGAAGCCCTGCTCAATAGGATGCCATTTTTTTTGTAGATGGCCCAGGTGCCATTTCCCTACACACGCACGATATGCATACCCGGATTGATTCAGCATCTCAGGTAAGAGCTCGAGTTCAGGATTTAAGCCAAAATTTCTATAAGGGGGAATTACGGAGCGCATCAAGCCATAACGGATGGGGTAAAGCCCTGTCATGAGTCCCGCGCGTGTGGGCGTACACATCGGACAACTATAGAAACTTTCAAGTCTGACTCCCTCACGAGCAAACTTGTCTAGATGCGGTGTTTGGATATCGCTCCCATGGAAACCCACATCAGCATATCCCAAGTCATCTGCCAAAAGGATAACAAAATTGGGTTGCCTAATTTTTTGTTCACGTTCGCTAAGCTTACAGCTACAAAAAATAAGGGTAGACACAAGCAATGATAGGTACTTCATTTCTGTTGCCTTAGCTGCTCCTTATCATTGACTGTATACCAGTCTATCAAAGACGTTTGTAAACTTTTTACCCTACTCGGTTCATCTTCTGATAGGTTTCGACTTTCTTGAGGATCTAACTCCAGGTTATACAAAGCAACTTGGCTTCCATTGGGGTTGGCAAGTAGCTTCCATTTACCTTCTCTTATGGCCAACTGGGGGCTTCTGTGTATGGAGTCAATGGGGAAAATATAATGCGAGTTCCTACCAAATTCATAAAATAGAGGCTTATTGCGTTTATATGATTGTGGTCCTATAATGGCTTTTTCGATGTTTTCCCCATCTAACGGATCGGCTGATACAGTTTCTACACTAGCCAGGGCACAAAGGGTGGGATGTAGGTCTATAGAGGCGATAAGGGAACTCGTATCTATCTGTCCTCCTTTAATCTTAGCGGGCCAGTGAACAAAAAAGGGCATCCGAACTCCTCCTTCATAGAGGCTATTCTTTTCTCCCCTCAATTCATTGGTCCGTAGCTGATCAAAGCTTGGTCTCGGACCATTATCACTGGTAAAAACCAGCAGGGTATTTTCCCATACCCCAAGTGCCTTCAACCCCTCTTCTAAGCGCCCTATTTCTTTGTCCATTTCCTGCATTACTGGCTCGAGATTTTCTTGAGAGAAGAAGGTTTCTCGCGGTTGAGATTGGGCTTCTTCTGAGCCTACCCAAGGTGTGTGTACATCATCCGGCCAGAGATTGACGAAAATGGGCTGACCTGCATTTTCTTTAAAAAAGGCTAAGGTTCTATCGATAAAGTATGCGGTCCTCTCCCAGCGCTTGATGCTATCCGTAGGTGCCCATATCCAATTCGAAGAAGTTAACAAAGGATCTGGATCAGGGCTTTCCCAGGTGGAACTATAGGCATCAAATCCATAACTTGTGATAGGGGGGGCATTGTCTACGTCTCTTCCTCCTCCCATATGCCACTTACCAAAATGAGCGGTTCGATACCCTGCCTCCTTGAGGGAACGCGCCAAGGTGGGGGCTGTTGAGGCTAAGTAATTCGATTGCTCACAGAGGCGATTCTTTTCCCGTTTCGCTAGATAGGTATTAATGCCCCATCGTATATGATACATTCCTGTAGTTACACTCACGCGGGAAGGAGAGCATACTGGAGCTGTGGTGTAGTATTGGGTAAACACTTTCCCATTTTGTGCCAACCTGTCTAAATTAGGGGTTGAGATTGATTTGCCTCCACTAAATTGCGCGTCCCCAATGCCCATGTCATCGACATAAATGATCAGGATATTGGGGGGAGAATGGGAATTTTTAGGTGCATTACAGGAGTTAAAACAACTCACAGTAAGAGCTATGAAGAATAAACAGCTCCTGGACCAAGGGAAAAAACTGGGATACATAATTTAGGTTATCTTTTCAAGGGAGCTATAGGTATAGGATAGGAAGTTAGGATCTTATTGAGTGTATCAGCCACCTTTGGTTTGCTTTCATAAAAATTGACGGTTTCTAACACATCTGCTTCATAATCATAAAGTTCATAGGTTCTGTCAAGCTCAGGATTATTTAGGGTATACCAAGAAACCAGACGATACCTTTCTGTTCGGATTGCCTGTCCCATTTTTCCACCCCTAGGATAGCAGTGATAAATATGATCCTTAAGACTTTGTTTCCCACCGCTGAGAATGGATTTCATGCTTATCCCATCTATGGGTTGAGGCGTTTGGGGCATTTCCAATCCCGCTAAATCGACTAAGGTCGGATAGATATCTACGGTCTCGATGAGTTGGTTCGTTTTCACTCCGGAAGTAGTAAGTCCAGGAACCTTCATTAGGATGGGAATACGCAAGGCTTGTTCATAATTGGTATGCTTGGTCCATATACCATGGTCGCCCAAATGCCATCCGTGGTCACCCCAGAGTACGATTATCGTATTTTCGTCCAAATCCAATCGCTTTAACTCATTTAGGACTCGCCCAAGCTGGGCATCCATATAAGAAACGCTGGCATAATACCCATGGATTAGCTTCCGCTTCAGGTCTTCATCATAACTATCAGCCGTTTCGGGTATGGGGGTAAACTGAGAGATTTCTCCCCTGCGTTTTACAGCCCATTTGGGGGCTCCTTTGGGGCCTTCCTCGAATGCTGGCATGGGTAATTGTTTAGGGTCATATAGGTTCCAGTATTTTTTGGGGACGCAGAAGGGTAAATGGGGTCTGGCAAAGCCTAGAGCCATAAAAAAGGGTTGTTCTGGATGTCGAGACAACGCCCTCAACCTGTCAATGGCATGTCTGGCTATCCTGCCATCGGCATAGGCATCGTCTACGACATCTGGCATTTCCCAAGCTGCACCACGTGGTAACGCCTTATTTTTGGGTACATGATCCAGATATAATCTTGTATTCTCGAAGAAGGCCTCCTCTCGGGTTAATTCTCGGTTGGTACTCTCTGGAAGGAGGTATTCTATAACTTTTTCCTTGTGATGGGGAATACTCCAAGAACGTTCATCATTTGTATTGCCATGACCAATATGGAAAACCTTTCCCATAGATTCCACGTGGTAACCCTCATTTTTAAAGTGTTGGGGAAGCGTTATGGCATTGGGATATACATCTCGGAACTGTTTGCCAAATCCATAAAAGCCCGTACTAGTTGATCTGCTGCCCAAAAGGAGGTTGTATCGGGAAGGGGCACATATGGCCTGGTTGGCGTAAGCCTTATTAAACTGTACCCCCTCACGAGCCAATTGGTCGATATGAGGACTAATTGCCACTGGATCGCCATAGGTGCCTAGGGTAGGTTTAAGATCATCGACCAGGATCAAGAGGATATTGGGTCTTGGCGTATCTGGACTTTCCTGAGCGCTAAGGGGGGGTAGGACTAGGTTATACAGGATAATACCCACTAGGAGAGATACGGTTCGTAGTTTCATGTATTTCAGGTTTTGAGACGCTTTGTGCAGAAGTACTAAAATATAGAATTAGCCGCAGATCTACTCAGGATTCTCGTTCATTTTATTAGGACAATCGTCCAGGCACATACCCATTCCTGATGGATTACTTAACCCAGGATCGATCTGATCAATGTTCTTATTGAAGTTTGCACCCATTTGCTCGGTATAGGTAGGTAGGGAAAAACAAAGAACAACCATTAAGAGCAGCACAACTTTGAAAGGATTTAAGCATCCCACTAAGTTGCATACCTTACTTTCATAAATTTGGTTATTCATGATATATAATTTATGGTAGTTAAAAATATACCTATGAAGGTATGTTGCCCTATATGTAACACATCTGAAGATTTGACCAAAAAGACAGGATAAAAGGTTAGAAAAGCCAATTAAAAATCATGGAATACGCTAAACGGGAATATTTCTGCTTTTTGTGATGGGAAATCTGTCCATAAGGATCAATCCATTCTGACTATTTCAACCATAATTTTGTTCAAATGAGTCAGTTCTAGAGAGTAGAAAATGGGTAGTTGAAGGTGTAATGGTTTTTAGACCTAATCCGCATTATTATGACTATAAAATTACTACTCGGAAAAACTCTGGTCTTAGGTGGGCTCATGTTGGTGCTGCTATTCTTTGCCTCCAACAGCTTTGCTTATCCTACGGGGGAGAATGAACATTCGCTCAATGAGATGGTGAGGTCCATAAATGGGACAATCACAAAAGAGGACGGAGCGCCATTACCTGGGGCAACTGTCCGTGTCAAAGGTACCCAAGTTGGGGCCATTTCGGATACAGAAGGTAAATTTTCCATGGAGGTCCCAGATGATCTCCAAGAAGCTGTGTTGGTGGTATCTTATATTGGATATGCAACACAAGAAATTGCCTTGGATGGTCAAAGTACGGTTGAGGTTCAACTGGAGGTAAGCTATTCCCAGTTGGATGAGGTCGTGGTTGTAGGGTATGGAACGGTGAAAAAGCGAGACCTTACAGGATCTGTTAGTTCAATCGGTGAAGATGAGTTTATCAAGGGATTCAATAACTCACCTGAGCAGCTGATTCAGGGAAAGATTCCAGGGGTTACAGTAACCACGGGGGATGGAACCCCAGGCGGTGCAGTACGCGTTCGAATTCGAGGAATTACCTCCTTGCGGTCGGACAACGACCCCTTATATATTGTCGACGGGGTCCCCATTGGTAATGGGGGATCGAGTGCAGATGGAGTCAATGACAATGTGGTACATTCTAATTCCGTTGCTTTTCTAAATCCAGATGACATTGAGAAGATTGATGTGCTAAAAGGGCCTTCTGCCATCGCTATTTATGGGTCCCGGGCAGCTAACGGGGTAGTGATAATTACCACCAGAAGTGGCCAGGCAGGTCAGGGATTTATTTCCTTTGATAGTAAGTTGACACTTTCTAAACCGAGAGCGACGATTGATGTGCTTTCGGCAGATGAATACCGAGAAACCTTGAATCGTTTCGACATTCCTTTCTCAGATGGAGGAGCCAATACCAATTGGCAGGATGAGATAACGAGAAATGCTTTTACCCAATCCCATACCCTTAGTGCAGGAGGGGGCAAAGGGAATACCTCCTATTATGCTTCCGTAGGGTATATGAACGAGGAAGGGATTGTCATCAACAATGATATGGAGCGCATTTCTGGACGGCTGAAGGTAAATCAATCTGCTTTGAATGACCGACTTCGATTGGGATTAAATGCTACAGCCTCAACTATAGAATTCGCAAATGGGCAGGTTTCTCCTGCAAATGGCGGTGGTTCTCGCCCAGGGAACCTTGGAATGGCTATCCGCTACAATCCCACTCAACCTGTTTTCAACCCAGATGGTACATTCAATGAGGTAGAATTCCCTAGCCGAGAACAGTGGAACCCCGTGGCTATGTCAGAACAGCCTACAGACGAACTCCATCAGGAGAACATTTTAGCCAATATCAATGTGGAATTGGATATACTACCTGATCTGACTGTAGGTACAAGCTTGGCGTACAATAACCAGAATTCTGAAAGAAATATTTTCTACCCAAGTACGTCCCAGTTTGGGGCTCAAACCCGTGGGAAAGCCATCAAGCGAACTTCCCGAAACTACAACTACTTGATGGAGAACATTTTGAAATTTAACAAAGAACTCAGTTCCAAACATACGATAAACGCCTTGGCGGGGTATTCTTGGCAGCGTTTTTTCAATGAGGGCCTCAGGGTAGAAGTGGAAGATTTTTTAATTGACAATTTTACGTTTGATCGCATTCAGAGCGCTGGAAATGTCTCCTCTCCTCCTAGTTCCTTTAGAAATACGAATACGTTAATCTCCTTCTTTGGTAGGGTGAACTACAGTTTTAACGGAAGGTATTTGTTTACAGCTACTGTACGGCGGGATGGGTCTTCAAAGTTTGGAGAAAACAATAAGTGGGGAACCTTTCCTTCAGCAGCAGTAGGTTGGAGAATCTCTGAAGAAGCTTTCTTGGGTGAGGTAGACTGGTTGGATGATCTTAAGCTAAGAGTGGAATATGGACAGGTAGGTAACCAGGGTATTCCCAATTTCTTGTCGCTAGAAACCTTAAATATTACCGATAATCGGTACAATATGGGAGGGGGAAACTTTGTCAATGCTGTTGTACCCACCCAGTTTTCCAATCCAGATTTGAGATGGGAAACTACAACTACTACCAATATAGGACTGGATTATGGTTTCTTTAACGGTCGGATTAACGGTACCTTAGATTATTACATCAAAACGACAGAGGACCTATTGCTTGAATTCCTGGTACCTTCTCCAACGGTGGTGAACACGGTTGTAGCAAACGTAGGGGAAATGGAGAATTCTGGGTTTGAGTTGGGAGTAAATGCGATTCTCCTCAACCCGGAGAGCGACTGGGGTTTGGACATCACGGGAAATATCGCTTTCAATACCAATGAGGTTACAAACCTTTCTGGAGCCATTTTTGGAACAGAGTCCATTGACTACTTTAGCCTAATTGGACCAGGCTTCGTTGGAGACAACGCGTTTCGAATTGAAGAAGGAAGGCCTATACACAGCTTCTACGCTTTTGATTTCGTAGGCTTCAATGAGTCTGGAGAGGAACTTTTTCTGGACGAAGAGGGACAAGAAGTGACCATCCAAAATGGAGACCCCGTAAGGAAATACTTCGACTCAGCTATTCCAGATTATACCTTTGCGATTACGCCTACCCTTCGGTATAAAAACTTTGATGCATCTATTTTCATACGCGGGGCAGGAGGCCACTCCATTGTAAATAATACCCTAATGTCTTTGGGGCAACCTAGTTGGTTATCTAGTGGGTACAATATTGTAGATGGGGCTCTGGATGAAAATTCCACCACAGGTACCACACATGAATATTCGGATCGCTTCATAGAAGATGCATCCTTTGTGAGGATTGACAACATATCTCTGGGCTATAACTTTAATGTATCAGGAATTGGCCACATAAGCCGAATCCGCTTATATGCTGCGGCGAGAAATCTTGCAGTATTCTCTGACTACTCTGGCCCAGATCCTGAGGTATTTCCCTATGTGCGCACGGGCGAGGATATCGAGCCCTTCGGAGTTGATTACTTGGCCTATCCCAGGCCACGGATGTATACCCTTGGCTTAAATGTCAACTTCAATTAATCCATGTTAAACCTTTTAAGAAAAATTAGCAATGAAATATATACACTGCATCCTTCTTATCAGCAGCATGCTCATTGTTGGGGGCTGTACAGATTTGGAAGAAGAATTATTTGACCAGATAGCTGCTTCGGAATTTTACCAGACCGAGGCGGAACTAGAAGCTGGAGTTGCCACTGTTTACCAGCATATGACCAATTTTTCCTTTTGGTATACAGTTGTAATGGACAATGCATCCGATGCACTGACGATTTATACCCATTCAGGGGGCTGGAACAATGATAGACACAGACGCACCGATACACACGAGTTGAGAGCAAATGATAACCGACGCTTTCCCCTAAATCAAGCTTGGAACAACATTTTTGATGGTATTGCTAAGGCAAACTCTGCCATAAGCAGCATTGAGGCAAATGCGGAAGATGGTCCAGTAAAGAGTGGGTTTCTAGCGGAAGTACGTGCCTTGCGTGCATGGCTATTCTTCTTAGGGATGGACGTATATGGTGATATGCCATTAGTTACTACTCCTTTCCCAGATCCTACCAACCTGCCTAGTCGTGTATCTAGGGCACAGGTCTTCGAGTTTTGTGAGCAAGAACTGTTGTTTGCAATCGAAAATTTGCCTAGTGGGCTTGATGGGAATCAGTTTCCTCGTATAAACCAGGAAGCTGCTAGGGGGATGCTTGCGCACCTTTATCTCAATGCTGAGGTGTTTACACGTTCCAATGCTGCTGCCCCTGGAAGTGGGACCACTCGTTGGCAGGATTGTATTGCCCAATGCCAGGCCATACGAACTGCCCAAGGATATGCATTGGCTGATAACTACTTTGATCTATTCAAAGTAAATAACGATGCACAAGCTCAATCCGAGATGGTCTTCTATGTCGATCATGAGCCGGGAATTTCTGGTGGAACTGTACCTTTGATTCGGCACAGCCTTACCCAACCTTGGATCAATGAGTATTTTCCCAACCTGCCCTACAACGTATGGAATGGTCCTGCGGTTCAGATGAGCTTCTGGGATCAGTACGACCTGGATGATAAGCGTAGAAACGAGGGCTTTCTGATTGGGGTGCAATTCACCACCAGTGGAGATACCCTAAAAGATCCTAGTGGCAATGTGGTAAATCATACACGCGAGTTTTTCCTTAGACCTGATGACGGGCCTCCAGGATATCAGGCCATTTATGAAGGGATTCGCCCGTTCAAATTTGAACCAGATAACAATGCCGTAAATGCAGACCAGGGGAATGGCTTCCCGGTGATCCGTTTGGCAGATATCCTATTGATGGAGGCTGAGTGTCTCATTCGACTCAACGGACCCAACAGTGAAGCAGATGCCTTAATCAACCAGGTAAGGGCACGGGTTTTTGATCCTGCTAAGCCACTTACAGGGGCTACTTTGGATGATGTGTACTGGGAGCGAGGCTTTGAGTTGTACGGAGAGGGGCATAGGCGTAGGGATCAAATCCGTTTTGATACCTTCCATCTGCCGGATGATTTTCATCCCGAGCACGACCGAAATTTCAATATTTGGCCCATACCCCAGGATCAAATCAATGCCAATCCCAATCTTGGACAGAACCCTGGATACTAATGGAATATGTAGTAGGTAGACATTTGGTTATGAAGTAGGTAGTCTTCATTTGGTTTGAGTCGGGCGTAAAGCCCGACTTATCTTTATCCCTCCAATAAGAACTCCGATATTGCTATACCTACGGCTTCTGGCTGCTCGTCTACGATGAAGTGTCCCCCATTCAGATGGGTGATTTCTATATTGGGATAAAATTCTTCCACCCCTATTAGGTATTCTTTGATAATGACAGGGTCAAGTACTCCATGAATAAATTGGGTGGGAATGTGGATCTTTTTCCTGAGATAGTCCTCCCACCGCTTTCGGTCCTTATGGAGAGTACGGTAAAGGTTGGCGGCTGTAGTAATTGTATGGGGAATTTTGTAGCAACGGATGTATTCTTCAATGGCGTCTTCAGGTATGGGCTTGCTGATTCCTCGGCTGAAAAAGCGTACCCAGATCTCTTCCTTTCCGCTAATCATAGCTTCGGGGAAGTCTTTTATACTTAAAAAGAATTGGTACCAAGAGGAGCGAAAAAATTGTTTTAGGAGAATTTTGCTAGCCGCTGATTGACCTGTAGAATTATTGAGAACTACCATATTGATGATGACCAGCTTTTTGATTCGCTCGGGAAGGCGAAAGGCCATCTCCTGGACAATGGCTCCGCCCCAGTCATGGCCTCCCAGGAAGAAGGAGTCTATACCCAATTCGTCGGCTATAGCAAATATATCCTGGGCCATTTGGTCCTTGTGGTAAAAGTCAGGATTCAACTCTCGGTTGCTGTCTCCCATACCGCGTAGATCTGGACAAATGACATAATAGTCTTGTAAGTAGGGAGTAGCATGGTGCCAGCAATATCCCGTTTGTGGCCAGCCATGGAGGAGGATGAGGGGCGGCTTCTGGGGGCTACCATAAAGTCGGGCGTGGAAGCTGCCGCGTGAGGTAGAGAGTAGTTTTTGGGTCATTGTTAGGAAATTAATCTTTCAGTTTTGCATACCTGTGTTTATCCCAGATGATGTCGTCTTTAAGTACCAGCGTAAAACCGATTCGGTATGTATTCTTTAAGCCAGATGAAACCAAAGTTTCCTTGGACCTTTTTATTTTACCACAGAGGATCAAGGAGTAATTAACAGAGAAAAAAGAGGGTATTTAAGGGTTAGATACCTAAAAAGGCACATTCGATCTCTCTGTGTACCTCCCCATCCCCTTTCTAAGGGGATAACAGGGGTCTATCTCACAAAACGCTGCGGTAAAAATCAATCGATTATAAAAACCCTCTAGGGTACACATGAAGATACGGGACGCTTTCATTACAGCAATTCTTTTGCTTAGGTACTTAATAAGGGCCTTTTGAGAAATGCCTTCCAGTTGGAATCCATTCTTTTCCAGGACTTTCATAGAGACTAGATTGTATACAAAGACTCCTGCATAAATTCTCGCAAATCTTTTTGTTGTTTACGAGTTGGGCAATGCAAGGGAAGTCATCTTGGGTTAATCGTCGAAGTTTAACGGTCATCATAGCATAGGCTCATTTCTCCAACCAGTCCTTAAAAGGTGTTACCTTCAATCGGCTAACTATTGCTTTTTCTTCCACCTTTACCTTGAGTTGTAAAATGATTTTTCGGTTAAAGTACGGTTCAAAAGACAGAATAGCTGCACGATTGACCAGCATTTGGCGGTTGATTCGATAGAATTGGGCGGGGTCGCAAACTGACTCTAGGTACTCCAATTTCTTGAGTAGCGGAAACTTTTCTCCATTCAAGGTATACAAGTAAACATTTTCCAGCTCAACGCAAAACAAAGCCACTTCTTCCACGCGTTTTACCAACGTCTTCTCTCTATATTGGGTCAAAAACGTTTGTTGAAATTTCTTAGGGGATTTTAGCTGAAAGTTTATTGGGGTCGGGGTTTTGAGTTGGAGGGTAGCAATGAGCTTCTTGTACTTTTGGAGGGCCTCTCGAATGTGTTCTTCTTTGAAAGGTTTTAATACGTATTCTATTCCATTGTTTTTGATTGCTTGTAGAGTGAATTCGTCATAGGCTGTACAAAAAATGACAGGAACCGTTACGTCTACATGTTTGAAGACTTCAAAACTCTGCCCGTCAGCCAGTTCGATGTCAAAGAATAGGAGATCTAAGTTCCTCTGGTATTTGCCAAGGTATTGGACAGCTTCAACGATGGACTCTAGTTTTTCAATAACGATGAAGTCCGGGTCTTGCTCTATAATTTCCTGCAGAAGGGAAGCAGTGTGGGATTCATCCTCTAGGATCAACACATTCATCTCTTATAGAAGTTTTAGTTTTACGGTGAATTGGTCGGGAGAATGCTGGATAATAACCCCCTGTGTTTCATTCAATAATTCGTAGCGCTTCTGAAGTAAATCCAGTCCTAGCCCAGAAGCTTCAGTTTCTCCAATCTTAGGCTGAATATTATTGCTTACCTCGATATAGCGGTCCTCAAGAGAAGTAATGGAAATACGCAAGGGCATTTTAGTTGTCATGCTATTATGCTTAAAGCAATTTTCTACGACAGTTTGTAAGGCCAGGGAAGGAAGGTGCTTCGAATGTAATTTGTCATCAATTTGGATATCCATGGATACAGCTTCTTCATTCCTGCTTTTCATGACAAAGAGAAAGGAGCGTAGAACTACGAGTTCCTCTGAGAGGGGTAAGGTCGGGTTCTCATTGTGCTTTAAGGTCTGTCGGTAAAAATCTGAGAGGCTCATGACAAATTTCTCAGAATTGGGGTGTTGCTGCCGCACCATTGCACGTAAGGTATTCAAGGTATTGAAAAGAAAGTGGGGATCAATCTGCGAACGAAGGGCTTTTAGCTGCGTTTTGTAATTTTCGGTTTGGAGTTGCTCTTTTTCCAGGAGCAAGTGGGAAATGTTTTCTTGTGCCCGCAGTGCAGATTGAATCGCCAGCATCAAAATAGACCCCATGATCAATCGGAAGGATAAATTCGATCTCATATCACTCAACTCCTGAGGGAGTTTGACCTGAAACCCTCGCCAGTGAATGAGGCCAAATAATAAAACGAGAAATATGAACCACAGCTTGTTATTTCCTGATTTTAGGTCCCAGAGAAGCCAAAGTATATACCAAAGAATGTAAATCATAATAGCCCCCGAGATCAAGCCTTGGATAAGCAACGTGGAACTCTGTAGGTTTCTCAGAATGGCGTACATGCTCAATCCAGGAAGAATAAGGGCTAAAGCTATGGGTAGCAGAATATGCATTTTGGACTTCAACACGGGTTCTTTTTTGTGTGAAGTTAGGTATTTCTTAGCCTTTTTTGCCCAATGATGATAAATCGGAATATCCAAATGCATAGTTTTATGTTTATTGGTCCACCGTTAAATGGTTCATAGTTAAATAGTCCACAGTCCATGGTACCCTTTGATAGAAGATTCCGTGGTAAGGTAGTCGGTAGTCCGTAGTAACCTTTGATAGGATAGTCCATAGTTAAATGGTCCATAGTCCACAGTAACCTTTGATCAGAGATCAAAGTACACTTTTCAACCCTCAAACTTTTGCCCCTTTTTAAGGGGTTGGGGTTCCTTCCCTCAACCCTCAAATTAATCTCCCATCTGCAAGCTCGATGATTTTATCACAGTTTGAGGCAAACTCATCGTCGTGGGTTACGGCTATGATGGTTTGGCCTTCCTCTTGGGCCAACTGCCGGAAGATGTCAAAGACGATCTGGGTATTTTTGGAATCCAGGTTTCCCGTAGGTTCGTCGCCCATTATGATAGATGGGGAATTAATCAACGCCCGGGCAATAGCGACTCGTTGCTGTTGACCCCCTGAAATTTTGGCAGCGCTTTTATGTTCTAGTTCTTGGATGTCTAATAAAGAAAGCAACTCCAGGGCTTTTTCAGCGATTTCTTCCTTGGACTTTTTACCCAACTTCAATGCTGGGAGCATTACATTGTCTAATACCGTAAATTCTGGCAATAAGAAGTGAAACTGGAATACGAAGCCAATGTGCTCATTGCGAAAGGCTGCGAGCTGGTTTTGATTCAAACCTGTAATTTGTTTCCCATTGATGGAGATACTCCCTTCATACTCCGTATCCATGGTCGAAAGTAGATAGAGTAAGGTGGATTTTCCCGAGCCTGACTTTCCAACAATTGCTACAAAATCTCCTTTATCTACTTCGAAGGAAATGTCTTTTAGAACGTGAAAGTCGACGGGTTCGTGAAAGTGCTTATTGATTTGACTAACGGATAGTGAGTTCATTTTTTTATTTTTTGACACAGAAGGATGTAGAATCTTGATTGAGTTTTTCTTGAATGCAATACTTATAGATATGCCTAACCCCGTAAGATCTCTACGGGATCGAGTTTAGAAGCCTTTTTTGCAGGCAGGTATCCAGCGAGGAAAGTGATAATTATGCCAAAAGCAAACGCCATGATGTAATCATAGGGACGGTATACTACGGGTAGCGTGGTCATGGTTCCTACTTCAAAGGGTATATTATCAATGATTCTCATGATAATGTTTCCCATGACGAGGCCTATTAAGCCTCCCATCATTCCTATCACTACAGATTGGGTGAGAAAGATCTCTACTACATCCTTTCCGTTAAATCCCATCGCTTTGAGTATGGCGATTTCCTTTATTTTCTCATTTACTGTCATGTTCATGATATTGTAAATCCCAAATCCCGCCACGATCATTATGGTTAATGAGACGGCAATAGCAATGATATCTCTAAGGAGACTTGAGGAGTCTAGCTGACTGTTTCCCTCCTGCCAAGGCTCAACTTTATAGGGAGTAAGCCTTGAGAGTTGAGTAGCTACTTCCTGGGCCTCGTTGTAATCTTTGACATTGACCATAAGCTCTGTGGCGTAGCTTCTGTTCTTGGAGAACAGTTGTCTGGCAGCTTGCATAGAGACCCATGCTTTGGATCTATCGACATTGATAGCTCCAGTTTCGATCAATCCCACTACTTTGAAGGCCTTGGATACTCCCTCAGAAGTAGATACCGTGAGGTTATCTCCTGTATTCACCCCTACTAGTTGTGCCAGACCGCTACCCAGAATGATTCCATTTGAGCGCCTTTCCAATTCAAATAGGTCGCCCTCTATGATGTATGTACTGGTTTCAAATAATTGGTCTTCATTTGCCGTCTCGATGCCAGAGAGGGTTGCACTTTTTTGGGTTACTCCATTGCGCACGAAAATATTTTGGTTGAGTTGGGCCGTAAACCCGCTTACTTCTTCTACTTTGGCCAATTCCTGTTTTAAGGCCTCCACGTTTTTTATTCCTTCCGTATATCGGATATTTCTCGTGTTATTGACCATTAGGACCGTATTCTCTTCTTCTGAATCAGGCAGAATAGGTTTGGCATCCCCCGGAAGGTCATTGTAAATTTTTATGTGAGACATGGAAGAGAAGACGATCTCTGTCTGTTCCTCATTAACTCCTGCCATAAAACTATTCATCGCCACATACATCGATATGCCAAAGGTTACACTCAGTACGGCCACCATAAGTTGTCTTAGCCGCGAAGTCAAAAGCGTACGGGCAATTTTTTGATTGGTATTCATTTGATTCTCAGCTTTTGGGTTTTACAAGTACTGCTCCTTCGGGAAGACCCGATACTACCTCTATCCAGTCGTTATTTTTGCTTCCGGTTTCAATTTGTTTTTCTTCCCCATTTTCTAACATGACAAAGTTGCCCTTGGAAATATATTCCCGAGGAATTACCACAACATTATTTCTACTTCCGGTCTCAATATTTGCTTGGAGTTGGGTTCCATAAAACATCTTCTCCGGTAGCTGATCGAATTGTGCTTCTACGATGTATGACTGTTCGGCTTCGTCAAAGCCCGGATAGATTTTGGTGATTGTTGCCGAAAATCTTTGATCGGGGTATGTATTGATGTGTACGGCAACCAACTGCCCGATAGTTACTTTTGTGATGTCATCTTCTGATACAAACAGCTTAATGATATAGGCACCACTTCCTATTCTTGCTAGAGCTTCTCCTTTCCGAATCAATTCCCCTTGCTTTTTAAAGACATTGATCACTTTGCCAGATGCGCCGGTTGTGAGTTTGTAATCCTTTAACAGGGATTTTTGGGTGCTCACCTGAACTTGACTCCGTTGTACGCTCAAGTTCAAGGAATTTTGAGTTTCCCCATAGTTCTTTTCCAATGCCAACAGGTTATTTAGCGAGGCCTTATACTGGAGTTCGGCCTTTTCAAACTCAAGCTGGGAAACCGATTTTTTCTCCCATAGTCCTTTATACCTCGTGTAGTTTTCCTTATCAAAGGCTAGCTGTTGTTCCGCTTGATCGATTTGTGTTTGGATAGACGCCAATTGGGGCGCGTTGGGTGAAGCACTGCTTACTGCGTCCTGGTATACGGCTACTGCATCTTGCAACTGGTTGTTCTGGACGTCATTTTCGATGATGGCTATGAGATCGTTTTGGGCTACCTCATTACCTTCTTTAATCGGAATGGATAGAAGGATTCCCTCTACTTTAGCAGAAACAGTATAGTGATGCTCCTGCTCGATGTGTCCACTTGCAAATACGGCTTCTTCAATGTTTTTCCTGACGGGAACGGTAGTTTCTTCTTGCCCGCATCCGAAAAGCAATGCCATTGAGGCAATTGCATATCCGAATGCAATTAGGTATCTAACAGAGTTCTTACTGCGCTTTTTCATTTTTTTAGAGTTAATAAGATTATTTTGTGTGTGATCGGGGTATTAAATGGAAGCGGTTGTATTTAGGATTTCCCTTTGGGGTATGTTTGGGGAGTAGGCTATGGCCTACCTCTTCCTGTTCTCATTTTTCCAATTCCCTATTTCCCATGGATTGGCGGGCGTAAATTTTGTATTGTGCTAGGGTACAAGCAGCCAGGCTTTGTAGGTAGCTGTCTTGCGCTACAAGTAAGTCATCGTAAGTATCTAGCCGATTGTCCAAACTGGTAAGCCCTCCTTGATAATTATTTTCTGCATGAAGGTCATTCTGCTCCTGCAGGTCTAGGATTCGCTTGTTTTCTCGCAATTGATCTGATGCCTGTTCCCATTGGAGTTGAAGCAATTTGTCTTCTTGGTCCTTAACCAGTTTGGTATTTTCTAATTGCAAATGCTGAAGCTGCACATTCCACTTGGATTGCCTCACTTTGGGCCGGGTAGTGAGTCCCAAAAATTCTGATAAATTGATTTGTATCCCGAATACCTGTTGAGGGAGCCTGTTTGAATTGTCGAAGTCCATAAAGTTCTCGGTCGCCCAGATGGTATTATTTTGATAGACCAGACTGACCGAGGGAAGGCGCATGGCTTTGGCTTGTTTCAAGAGCGACTCGTATTTCGCTACGGCAAATTCTTGCTTGATAACTTCAGGATGAGGGGCTAAAATAGAAGTAGTTTGAAGGCTAAAGCTTTCGGGTGAATCCGAAACGGAAATGATCTGTTCGGTGTTCAGTTGACTTTGGAGTTGGACAAGGAATTGGTCCAGGTTATTTTTTGCCTGATTAAGATTCCTCTGGTTTTGACGTTGTTTGATCTCCGCACGATTGACTTCGGCTTCGCTGAGGATTCCATCCTGAAATTTTCGCTGTGCATGTACTAAGATCGAATCTCCGATTAAGAGATTTTCCTGGTATATCTCAATGGACTCCTGGGTTAAAAGAATGGAATAGTACGTCGAAGCCAACTGATTGTAAGTATTTAGGCGATTTACCTCTGTGTGGGCTTTGCTCTCATCAATGGAGATCTTCGAGGCCTGATAGGCAAAGAATTTTTGAAAATTCAGTATATCCCACTGCACTTGCACTCCTCTGGAGTACTGAAACTTGGTGCCGAATGTCAATTCCTCAAAGCTACCTTCAGGTGCAGCAGGATTGAAAATCTGTGCAGGAACCAGGGTGGGTTGTAACGTAATATTGTCATTGTACCCCAGTGTGCCTCCAATGGTTGGCAGTAGGTTTGCTGCGGCTTCTTGTTTTTCCGCCTTGGTAATTTGTTCACTCAGGGTTGCACTTTGAATGGCTAAGGCGTGGGAATCTGCATAATCGAGGACTTCCTGGAAGGAGTAAAATTGAATTTGAGCAGAACTTGGGAGGTACCCAATTATGAGAATCAAGATTATTATATATTTCATCGTTCCGTAGTTTTAGGCGTAAATTTTTGCATTGATTTGTGAACTTGAATTTGATAACGAATTCTACGCCTTTATGCAGAAACGTATTGGGGAGATTAAGGGGAATTGAACATATGGATAGGTGAATTGAACCAGGATTATGATTAAGGTCCGTAGATAGACGAATACTGCCTCAAATGCTCAGAAGACATTTGAGGCAGCCGATTAAAAGCAGTAGGTCTGCTACACTTAATTTTCCTTAAAGTGTTGCTTAGAGGTAGGATAAATCCGTATTCCTGGCCGATGGTGGCCCTACCTCCTTCTAGCAGGCACACTGTACCATACTTCCTACTGTCGCGTTGTTACCCGTTGTAGCATATCCATCAAACTTCCACCATTCAATTCCTCCTATTAGTTCTTTTGCTTTAAATCCTAATTTAGCCATCTTTAATGCCCCTCTTGTAGAAGCATTGCAGCCAATTCCATCACAATAGCAGACATAGGTTTTACTTTTATCGAGATGTTGTGTGGATACTTCATTTATTTGGCCGTGTGGTAAATGGACAGCAGAAGGAATATGTTCCTTTTCATATCCGTGGGCTTTCCGTGTATCAACAACAACATAATCAGTGGAGGTTTCCAGTGCGGCAAATAGGTCAGCTGGATCCATTTCGAAGGCCAATTTGTTTTGATAAAATTCGATTTGTGCTTGCATAGAATTTAATTAAAGATGGGAATATGCTGCAAGATGGTAATTCGATATTCTCTTTCGATAGAATGAAGTTGAAGATAATTTGAACCCGTATGAATTTTATTCACAGAAGAGGAATCGATAATTTGATAACTTGGAATTCATGGAATTCAAACACTTTAGGCTTATTAAGGCAATTGTAGAGGAGGGAAATATCGCAAAGTCATCTGATAGACTGTTTTTGACCCAATCCGCTTTAAGTCATCAACTAAGGGAGCTAGAGAATCAGTTAGGCTTTCCTGTATTCCATAGGATTCGCAATAAGTGGAAACTTACAGAAGAGGGGGAGGAACTGTACGAGATTGGGATTCGGATTTTGAACGAGTTAGAGATAGGATTTAATAAAATTGACCTATTGCGATTGGGGGCAGCTGGAACTATAAAACTGAGTACGGAATGCTACTCTTTTTATCAGGGGCTTCCTTCCTTCATGCAGAAAATGGGCTTCTTATATCCAGAGGTCACCGTAGATTTAATTTTGGAGGCAACGCATCAACCCATTCCCAAGTTACTTTCTAAAGAAATTGATATAGCTATTGTTACCCATAAGACGGATAACGATTCCTTAGTATACAAAGCTGTTAGAGAGGACGAAATATTTGCCTTTGCACACAAAGAAAATCCACTTTGTCAGGTGGAATTCCTTAAGCCGGAGCACTTTCAAGAGGTTCATCTCATCATTCACTCCTTTCCATTAGAAACTGTTTCTATTTATCAGCACTATCTAAAGCCCAACGATAGCTTACCTCAACAGATTTCGGCGATCCCCCTTACCGAAGTTGCCTTGGAAATGGTTAATGCTAATATGGGAATTATTTGTGTTCCAGCCTGGACCCTAAAATCCTTTCAATTGACAGAGAATATTCGCCGTATCCCGATAGGGGCCAATGGTTTAAAGCGGCGTCATTACCTGACCATACGGAGACAGGATGCTCAAAAAAAATATATCAAAGATTTTGTCTCCAAGTTCCTTGAGATGACTTCAAATGAATAAACCTATGATCCGAACGATAGGAATTGAGGATATACCCCGTTTGCTAGAACTTATCCAACTTCATGCAAGCTTTGAACGAGCTAGTTTTAATCCTTTGGGAAAGAAAAGAGCACTCGAGAACGCATTTTTTAGAGAGGTTCCCGATTTGTATGGTTTCGTATCAGTTGTGGATGAAAAGATAGAGGGATATACAACTTATATGAGACAATACTCGACATGGGATGCAGCATATTATCTATATATAGATTGTCTATTTTTGACCGAGGAAGTAAGGGGAAAGGGGTATGGAGCAAAACTTATGCAACGTGTAAGGCAGGAGGCTGAAAGGATGGGATATAAGCTTATTCAATGGCAGACGCCCCCATTTAATAAGCGGGCGATATCATTTTATAATAGATTGGGTGCACAAGCTAAAACTAAGGAAAGGTTTTTTTGGAATCTTTGAAAGCTAACAGTTACCTAGAGGACTAATTAAGAAAATTCAGCAGATGGAAAAGCTTATAGGTACTAGCGAAATATTGGCAATTACCAATCATAACATAGCTACATTCACCCTGTTCTCCAGTCAAAATTGTCCTTATCCAGGGAAAACCTTGGAGATACTCTCCCAACCCCACAGAAGTAATCACTTTTTCTTTTACTACCAGGTTGAGGGAACTAGTAGGCATCGGGTTGATGGGAAGTTACATGAATTATCCAAAGGACAATTGCTTTTTATTAGGCCTGGTCAAGTCCATCATCCTCAGCAAAATAGTATGATGAAAAACGCTCACTTTAAACTATTTTTTAAAGAAGATGTAGCCTTTAAATTTCTTAATGTTAGCTGTCTTGCAGTTTGTTCGCAACATATAAGCGTATGTTCATTTTTTGAAGGGGAACAGAGGCGTATTTTGTGGTTATTGGAGACCCTATATTCCGTCAGAAAGAATAATCGACTAGCCTTACACTACCTTAATCTCCTAATGGTAGAGTTTGAAATGTCCCATCCTACCCAACCCAATTCACATGATACGGTAGAGATTCACCTTTTTTCTCGGTTCTGTAAACATGTGGGTAAACACCTAAGCATGACCTTGTCAATTGCTGAGATAGCAAAGGATTTAGGCGTTTCCTACAGTAAATTATACAAGAACGTATACCGATTCAGCAACGCTTCGCCTCGTGTATTTTTGAAAGACTTACTACAAGTGGAAGCAAAAAGACAACTGCTTTATACTTCAAATTCTATCAAAGAAATCGCTTTTGACTTAGGTTTTTCCGACCCAGATTATTTTTCCCGCTTCTTTAAACAAAATGTAGGAAAATCGGCATCTGCATTTAGGGAAGAAATATCCAGGGAATAGCATAAACTGTCCAGGGAATTTAGGAAGATCCATGGCAATTTCGTCCTAAAATAATATTCCCCATAATGAAGTATGGTCAAATGGTGCTAATTTTGAATGTGCTTATGAGTGGTGTAAGTTTCTCTCAACCTTTTTCTTATCCTCTCCAACTCATAAATTGTAAGGATGCAGAGTTGGCCCTTCGCCATAAGAAAGGGAAAGGCATTCCTATCGTGTTCATACACGGATCTTGGGACGATCACAGTTCCTGGCTGCCTGTCGCTTCTCAATTGACTCAATTTAGTACCAATCCCATTATATTATATGATAGAAGGGGACATAGTGCGTCTCCTACTCCTAAGGGCCAAGGTAGTATCTGGCAGGACGTGGATGATGCTGGAAATATGATAGAAACACTTGGCTATAAATCTGCGATAATCGTAGGGCATTCTTACGGGGCTAATATCGCGATAGGCCTAGCTGAGCGCTATCCTGGGAAAGTACACAGCCTGGTACTTTACGAGCCTCCCCTGTTTGGATTACTAAGGGGAATTCCTGAGTATGTCGAGATTCTCACGGCTTCCAAAAAAGCTCTGGAATCTTCTAAGACCCTGTTGGAAAAAGGAGAAATCGAACAGGGGACCATTTTGTTTATGGAGGAAGTGGCATTTGGCAAGGGCAGTTGGGAGGATGCCCTTGATGATAGAATGAGACATATGTTCCTCTCTAATTATGCCACCTGGTTAGATCAATCCAAAGACAAATCCAGACTAGAAATTGGGGTGGAGCATTTACTTCCTGTACAGAAGGAGGTCACTATCATGTATGGCGATAAGTCTCTACCGATCTTCCAAGGAGTAATATTAGAATTGAAAAAACGATTGCCAGACTCAAGATTTAAGGAACTGCCGGGAGCTTCACATGCGGGTATACATACCCATAGGGCTCCTATCACAGATATGCTAAAACTTCTAATAGCAAAATAGCATGAACCTGTCAATTCAAGTTCATGCTCGCAGATAGAGTTACAAATTACATTTGATTGCGCTTGGCTTTCATTTTCTCCTGGAATTCTGCTTGTTTGTCTAAGTAAATTTGGTACTGGTCCGGAGAAAGTAGTTCTTCCATTTCGGCATTCCTGTCTGCGCGGATAGCTTTTACTTTTTTATACTTCTTCAGTTTGCTCCCCCCACCCTCTTTTACAGCTATCATCTTCCCAGTGTATTTCTTGGTGATGGCTTCAAAGTCTGCCTTTTGTTCATCACTAAGGTTTAGGACAGCAGCAAATTCCTCAAAGTTTTGCTTCATCTGCTCTTTTTGTTCTGCCGTGAGAGTTACTTCGCTGTCTTGTGCGATTGCGGTATGGAACCCAACTACAACTAAGGCAAGAAAAAATGACAAAATTTTTACGGATTTCATGATGGTTAACGTTAATTGTTTTAAAATTTTAATGTGATTGTTTTTGAGCTGTTTCGCTTAAAATATTTTTGTTATATGCTTGGGATACGCGAAAGAAGAAGGATTCGTAGAGGCAATTCCTGTGAATTGAACATTGAACAGAGTGAATTGAACAGATTGTGAATTCAAGAGATTGAAATTCTGACCTGAAAGTTTAGCAACACATGATAAAAATAGTAGTTCTGGTCCTAATTGTATTTTTCCAGCTAGAGGGTTTCTCTCAAGATTCTAGTTCCTTAACTAGACATATAAGTCTTGGATTAGGCCTTATCCATTCCAGTCTACAGGATGAGGTATTCTCCCCACTGGTTTACCGTGGATCAGGGTTTTTCTTGGATTTGGGATTCGTGAATAATGGGGAAAGGGAAACCCATGAGGTTTCTGTAGGATTTTCTAGCCAAGTATTATCTCCTACACTCAATACCCAATCACTCGGTGAGGTAGAGAATACCCTAGCCTTTTTAGACTATGGGTATTCGAGAACTATTTCCCATAAGAAATGGAAGCATCAAATAGGTCTTGGACTCTTCAATTTCTTATCCGCTCGAAACTATATATTCCTGGTTGAAGATGAAATTTCAGTAGATTTTTTTACCAGCCTTAATGCTATGTATGCACTTCAACGGGATTTTAACAGCCAACACCATATTGGATTTCGTGTATCCTACCCCTTAGTCGGCTATGTGCTTGGGCGGATGCGTGTACCCAACGATTTTTCTGAAGAGATTTTTCAAGCAATTGTTGAAGATCCCAATGCAATTCCGGTGGATGCAGTGCTCAAGTCAGGAGATTTCTTAACCCTGAATGATTTCCGAGATGTGAGGGTCAGGCTGGAGTATTTTTATGAGCTATCGACCCACTTTAGGCTAGGTGCCCATTATGCATTCCGATATTATAATTATCCAAAGTTCCTGCCTATCCGAAATGGGATGAGTCAGTATACTGCAAAAATTGCCTACACGTTCTAAATATGAATCGATATTTACTTCTTTTAGCTATTTTGAGCCTGCAAGCATGTGAAAATGTGCTTGTTAATGAAGAGCTGGATACAGATCAAACCACAGTTTTTCAACTATTATGGGAAGACTTTGACAAACATTATGCAGGGTTTACGGTCCGGAGCCTAGACTGGGATTCCGTATATGTTTCTACTGTTTCTGAAATTGATTCAGGCCTGGATCCCGTTGAATTTCAGGAGAAAATCACCCAAATATTACTCGCATTTGAAGATATACATGTGGGGCTGGTCATTCCTCGTGTAGGCAGGACCATATATAGGGCGGACAATCCCAATTCCTTGAAAGGAATTGGCTCCTTGGAGGGATATCTCGGATCAATATCTGAGAACACCGTATTTCGTTGGGGGCGCATTTCCGGGGAGAATATGGGATATATTCATGTGAAAACCTTTAGTGGAACGATCGACTTAGCTGCCTTTGAGGATATTGACGAAATCCTCTCCCAATTACGGGATACCGAGGGATTAATTTTGGATATGCGGGGCAATTCAGGAGGAGAAGCAGCATCCTCCTATGCAGTTGCTAGTCGGTTTATAGACCGTTCCTTTGTAGCCCTAAAAGCTCAATTTAGAAATGGGCCAAACCATGACGATTTCGATGATACGATCGATGGGCGAATAGATCCTGCTGGCCCTTTCCAATACCTCAACCCCATCGTGATCCTCATGAATAAATCCACGCAAAGCGCAGCAGAGTTGTTCGTCCTTCCCTTGGAGATCCAGCCCTATATAACTACAGTTGGTGATTTTACTGCCGGGGGCATGGGCCTCAATAGCTATAGGGAACTCCCAAATGGATGGAACTATCGACTAACTACTACCCTGACAAGTAATGCAAATGGAGTAAGTTTTGAGGGGCGAGGAATACCCCCCGATGAGCAGGTGTTTATTACTGCACAAGATTCGATACAAGGAATCGACCCCCAACTAGAACGAGCGATAGAACTGCTAGGAAACTAATTCCAAATACCCTTAAATATTTCCAGATTGGGACTAAGGCTTTGGGAAGAATTAGGACTCGAATTATATTCCTGGGTACGTCTGGTCAAAATGAGTGTACTCATATCTAAATTTCCGAGGAATGAGATTCGTTTTTTATTTTCTTTCACTTTTATGGTTTCCAAGTGTATTATTTGCTCAGGAGAACAGGCCTAATATCCTTCTCATCATAGCTGATGACCTCGGTATAGATGCAATTGAGGGCTTTGGCTTAATGATTGAGAATAGGCCTGCGACTCCCAATTTGCAGGCCTTACAAGTACAGGGCCTTACCTATACCAATACCTGGGCAACCCCACAGTGTACCCCTACCCGAGCAGCCATCATGAGTGGGAAATATGGGATAAAAACAGGGGTGATGCGCCCCCCGGGTAATTTAGACCTGGAACACGAGTCCATATTCTCTTACATCAATCGTACTACGAATGACGCTTATTCAACCGCTGTAATCGGCAAATGGCATATTTCCAATCCAGTCGATCTTAACCATCCAATGGCCCATGGAGTAGACCATTTTGAAGGAGTGATTCGAGGGACTATTGATGATTACTACGGTTGGGAAAAAGTGGAAAATGGAGTCACGACCCAAGAGACGGAGTATATCACTACCCACCTGACAAATTCTGCCATCGACTGGATTGAAGCTCAGGAACAACCTTGGTTCTTGTGGCTGTCTCACATTGCGCCTCATGGGCCTTTTCAGCTTCCTCCAGATGGATTGTACAGCCTAGAAGATCCTACTTCAGATCGCCAATTGTACCAGGCTTCCATAGAAGCACTCGATCATGAAATTGGTCGTTTACTAGACAGCATGACTCAAAGCACTCGTGAAAACACCTTGATTATTTTCATTGGGGATAATGGAACCCCTAGCCGCGTTATGGATTACTTCCCCAATCGGCATGGCAAAGGAACTATGTTTGAAGGGGGCCTTCGGGTTCCTATGATCCTTAGTGGGGCAGGGGTGGACCGTCCAGGAGAGCAAGAAGCAGGCCTCACACAGGCGGTAGACCTATATGCAACCTTGATAGAAATCACTTCTCATACCTTACAAGGGGGGATCCATAACAGTTACAGCCTTAAGGCATCCCTTTCACAACCCAATACGTTGGAGTCGCGAAAATATATTTATTCAGATTACCGCGATGGTGAGACGCTTTTCTGGGCGATAAAAAATGACCGATATAAACTGATTGAAGATAGCAATGGCTCCCAGGAATTTTACAGAATAGAGGAAAGTTTAGCCGAATTGGATAACCTAATAGCTTCGCTCAGTGAGGAAGAAATGGCTATTCTTGCAGAATTGGAAGCAGAAGCAAACATTATTCGAGCAGATTGGTCTTGTCAAGACCTCATCCAAAACGGAACCGAAACCGCTATTGATTCCTTTGGAAATGTGGGAGGCTGCCCCAATGAATCGGCCGAAGATACGCTCACCTCTATTTACTCCTTGCCAAATACAACCCTGAGAATCTTTCCCAATCCTACGTTGGAAATAGTACACATTGAGGTTCAAGACCAGCTTAGGTTTATCGCTTCCCTCTATAATTTGGAGGGTAAACGAATCCTTCAACAGCGAAATCCTACCTCGATTTCGCTCCTTTCTGTAGTTCCAGGGACCTATATCCTTGAAATCCAGGACCTCAAGTCTGGGCAAAAAATCGTTGAGGAAATTATAAAACGGGATTGAGATAACCTAAGGAAGTTGATTCTGGTATTTTTTCCTAATTTCAATGAAACAGAAAATACCATGTATCGGCGAACCTTTCTTCAGACCTCATTCTATGGCTTTCTTTCTACAGGAACGGTAGGAACCTTCCCGATACCAAGGGACAGGGACTCCTTCTCTTTCGACCAATATGGGGCTTGGACAGGGAAAAAGTTTCAGGCTACAGGCTTTTTTCGGGTAGAAAAAGACAGTCGTTGGTGGCTGGTGAGCCCTGAAGGAAATGCCTTTTTGAGTTTTGGAATTAATCATATGTACCCAGATTTGTGGAAGCAGGCTTACAACGAGGATGCTTGGAAAAGGAAATTGGGGCTTGAAAAGCTAGAGGGGCCTCCCTTTAATGCGGCTTTGCGTTCGTGGTTCTTGAAGACCTGCAAGGAATTTGGCTTTAATACCGTTGGGGTACACAATGCCTTGCAAGTGATCAATACCCCTCGACCGGCCGTGCCCTATATGCGTCCTATTCGCTTTCTAGATGTGCCTCATTGGAAAGCCGAAGTCCCTGACGAGAATTTTAAAGATGTATTCTCTCCTGCTTTCGCAGCGCATTGTGATCAGCTTGCCAAGGAATATGCCGCTCCCCTAAAAGATGATCCCTTTCTTTTGGGGTATTCCATGACGGATTGTCCCTTATTCACTGAGGAAGACTGTCGTTCACGGCCTGATGTGATAGGAGGGGCACGCCGAGAGGCGCGTATCGGCTGGCCGCGAAGGTTGCGAAACCTAGGTCCAGCTACTCCCGGGAAGCAAGCCTATGTCAAAAAGATGAAAGAAATTTATCGCGGGGAAATTGTAGGGTTCAACTCGACTTATGGAACCTTTTTTGATACCTTTGATGCACTTGCTAATACCACCCAATGGCGCCCTCAAACAGATTTATCTAATGCAAATGAAACCCGGGATAATCTATTATTTCTTCAGCTGGTGGTAGAGACCTACTACCAGACAGTATTAGATGCAATCCGTAGGTATGACCCCAACCACTTATTCGTAGGGGATAAGCTCAACGCTAATACCGATTCTTTGGATACGGTATTAGCGGTTACAAGTCGGTTCACAGACATCATTTTCTACCAAATGTACGCTCGCTATGAGGTTCAGGAGCCTCGACTAGATCGTTGGTCCCGGAAAGTGGATAAACCCGTCATGAATGGCGATTCGGCCTTCACAATGATCACCCAACACATGCCTAGGCCCTTTGGCCCCATTGCAGACAACCTAGCACAACGAGGTGAATGGACGGTAGAATTTTTTCAAAAGGCCTTTTCCCGACCTGAATTTGTCGGTTGGCACTACTGTGGTTTGATAGATGCCCCTAATCTCGTACCGAGAAAGCACGATAGGCAACACTCAGGCCTGATGGATGGGTATGGAGAGCCTTATCCTATGCTACAAAGGGGGTTAAAAGCAGAAGTGGATCGGATGTACGAGTTGGCAACATCTGGGTAAACTGTAGGATCTATTCTTTTATCTCAAAAGTCAGGCCAGCATTTATGCTTAATCGGTCTAGTAGGATATCTCCCATTGCTGTGGTGGGTGTCAACACCCCATATTGCTTAGGCAAATTATCTTTTTCCAGAGCCAAGCACACCGCACTTTCTGCTAACATCTTAGAAGTAGACCCATAACCAGGATCCTTGTCCCCAGTTACCTTGGCTCGAAGTTGGTAACCATCCGCAAGCTTCCCTAAAAAGAGTAAGTTAAAATAGCCTGCTTCTCTGACTTCCTTAGAGGGGCCTTCACCTGGTTTGGGCAAGAAGCGATCCGCCGTTTTTTTGATAAAGGAATTGGGCGTTGCGCGGGAAAGTAGACCTCCAATACCTGCAGAAATATTGGCTATGCTTCTGGATTTAAGGCCTTTTCCATGCAAGGTGGCTTCTTCATATTGAAAATCCTTTCCATAGGGATAGCCTGAAAGGGCATGGCTACGTCGAACAATTTTGGTATTGATGGCTGCCATGACAAAGGGACTGATCCAGCGTTGGAGATCTTCGTCAAAGGCAGCTTGACTTAGGTCAAACTGGTCAGGACCCGACCTTTCTCCTGGAGGATTCAGGCTGTAAGGATTTTGAAGGATTTCATAAATCTTAGGATTATCTTCTGCTTCTGCCAGCACATTGGACAAGCTAGCGTAGGTACCTCCACTGAATCCCCCTTTAGCTCCTTTAACCCGCATTTTGATGTGCTGACAATATTCCCCCAATCTTGCTTGGGCTTCTTTTTGTAGGAAATAAACCCCGAAATCAGAAGGGATGGAGTCAAAGCCACAGCAGTGAACGATTTTGGCCTGCTTTTCCGATGCCTGCTCATGATGGGTATCGATCATTTTCCGTATCCACTGGACTTCCCCAGTCAGGTCGCAATAATCCGTTCCATTTTCTACACAAGCCTCTACCAACTGTGTGCCAAATAGAGCGTAAGGACCTACTGTTGAGCAAATTACCTGAGTTTGTCGAACCATAACTTCCAGGGAAGCTTTATCATGGCTATCAGCAATGATAAGGGGTAGGGTAGGGGCCTCTAGTTGCTTACAGACTTCTTCTAATTTAGTTTGATTCCGACCAGCAATTGCCCATCGAAGCTTTGAATTCGTTCCGTATTGGTTTAGTAGGTATTCAACTACTAGACGACCGGTAAAACCCGTTGCTCCCCAAACTACTACCTCGTAGGATCTTTCCTGCATAATTGGGTATACTTTGGCTTTTTTCTAATTAAACAATTAGAAAGAATTTCTCCAAGGATTGGGTTAGAAGGTTTTTTTAACCGGAGGGATCTCTATTTTCATATTGAGACAGAACGTTCTGCCTTCACATAGTACCTGATAGCACCCTGAATTAGCAATGGAAATCTGGGGTTATATTACAGGAAGGGTAAAATAGAATTCGAAGACCAACCTCTGACATTTTGTATTTGCCAAGCAACGAAAAATCCCCTCCCGTTTCCCTGTTCATCAAGGATTAACGCTAATGTAGTCTTCCTCTGACTAAAGATCAATCGAAAGGGATGAAGCATAGTAAATACCAAAATACCCAAGCACATTTGGAGAAAAATTACCTACCGGATTAAAGGGGGTAGTTGAGCCAGCCCCATCCCCAGCCACCGAGGATACCTGGAAAAAATAGTCATAGTAAGGTTCGTCGGTGCTGAGTAACTCAAGGGTGACGGTGCTGTTTTCTTCAAAGCGTTCTGGAAGAGGTATACTCAATTCCGCCCCGTCTCCCACAAAGACATCTTTTAATAGCACGTAGCTATCTGATTGAAATGTACCATTCAGGTAGGTACGGATGCGATAAAAATTTTCAATATCCGCCAAATCCTCCCAATTGGCCGACAGCGCAATAGACCCTTCCGCATCATCCTCAAAAGGAGTTTCTATCGCGTTTTCTGCAACTTCAATTTCTTTGAGGTCGACCGGATAGGGAACTCGGGAAACGGCTTCATACAAGATCCCCTCCACCTCAACCGCAATCGTAACCTCCTCGCCTGGATTTACCGCTACATTTTCTGCACGGTAGGTTCCATCGGAAGTTTCAGCCAAGGTGTAAACCGCCCCGTCTTCGCCTTGTAAGGAAATAGACGCACCGGAAATGGTTTCCGGACCTGAAAGGTCATAAAAGTCATTCGATCGGGAAATAAGGACCCGGGCCATTTGATTTCCTGCATCCAATGTGCCTTCAATAACCAACCGAGGTTCGGTCGTATCCAGGTCCAATTCAATTACATCTTCACACGAAGAAAAGGTAGACCCAATGAGGATAAAGAAGAAAATATACTTTATGCTTTTCATATACTTATATGTTAGAAAATTCAGACTTTTTCACCCGGATTAGAATTTGAAGTTCCAGGTAATAGAGGGAACAATCCCGAAAAGGGCCAACCTTGTCGCTTCCGTTACCCCCGCATCATTGGTATCAAAGGTAATGGAATAGGCATTTTTTCTGTTGTACGCATTGTACACGGAAAAATTGAGATCGCTGGAGGAGGATTTACCTTTGTTCAACTTCCATGTTGCACCTAAATCCAGGCGGTGGTAATCGGGCATGCGGTCTGCATTTCTTTCGGAATACAAACTCACTAGGTTGTCGTCGATATAGTATTTACCCGCGGGAAAGGTAACGGCATCCCCCGTATAATATACCCAACTGGCTGAAAGTGATAACCTAGTGGAGAGTTGATAAATGCCTACAAAAGAAAGGTCGTGTGTTCGATCTTGCCGGGCGGAAAACCAATTACCGTTTGCAATTTCATCGTATTGCCTTTCGGATTTGCTGAGGGTGTAACTCACCCAACCCGTAAAGTCTCCTTTTGCTTTTTCCAGCAAAAATTCGATGCCGTAAGCGCGACCTTTCCCAAACACCAGTTCTGATTCAATGTCGGTATTGCCAAAAACTTCTGCCCCGTCTTCGTAATCAACCGTATTCTGTAGGTTTTTATAGTAAGCTTCTGCACTAAATTTATAGGTATTGTTCTGAAAATTTTTGAAGTACCCTACTGCCACCTGATCTACCAGGGTAGGCTCAACGAGTGAACTACTCGGGATCCATAAATCAGTTGGAGAGTCCGCCGTAGAATTAGATAGCAGGTGTAAATACTGTGCATTCCGATTAAAACTCCCCTTTATAGACTGATTTCCTCCCAACAGAATAGTTGCCGAAAATCGCGGTTCCATATTGAAATAGGTATGGTAAAACTCACCAGATTCATAAGTAGTTTCCCGTATTACTTCATCGTTCGCGTTAAAGGCTTTTTCGGTATATGCACCAATGTTGCTGAAGGAACTTAAGCGAATTCCGTAGTTCAAATGAAGTCGGTCGGAAACCTTTTGCTGGTTTGCAAGGTATAGGCCTCCTTCCAGGGCATATTGCTCCTGCGCAGCATCCTGTAATTCATCATCAAACGCAAAGGTAGCCGGTTGAAACTGATGGTATATCCCTTGCCAACCGAAGGTGATTTCATTGCTGGGATTTGCATAGAAGTTAAAGTCCTGTTTGAGGTTGTAGTCATAAATTCCCGCATCAAGGTCTATATCGATCCCGCCATTTTCTATATTAAATCCATAATCGTATTCAGAATAAATGAAGGATGTGTTGGAGAACAACTTGCTGTTGAATATATGATTCCAGCGAGCTGTAAGGGTTCTATTTCCCCAGTCAAACCCAAAATCATCCGTACCTAAAGCATCCCTTCCCAGGTAGCCTGAGATATAGATCCGATCATTTTCCCCTAGTTTATAATTGGCTTTCGCATTTACATCGTAGAAGTACAGGGTAAAATCGTCAAAATCTTCCAGTAAAGGTTTAGCTAATATATCCGCGTAGGTCCTGCGTACTGAGAGGATGATCGAGCCCTGGTCCTCCACAATAGGACCTTCTATTGTCACCCGAGAAGAAATTAACCCAATACCGCCTGAAACACCCCATTCCTTCATATTTCCATTGCGCATGCGTGCATCCATTACTGAGGAGCCTCTCCCCCCGAATTGCGCGGGAATTCCTCCTTTATACATCTTAACGTCTTTCAGGGCGTCGGAATTAAACACAGAAAAGAAGCCCAATAAGTGAGACGCATTGTACAGGGGAGCTTCATCGAGCAGGATCAAATTCTGGTCTGCATCCCCCCCTCTGACAAAGAACCCACTGCTCCCTTCAGAACTGGCACTTACCCCTGGCAGTAGCTGTAGGGTTTTGAGAATGTCTTGTTCTCCGAAAATCACAGGAACCTTTTGAAGTTCCGATACGTCCAGGCTCAATACGCTGACTTCTGTGTTCGTGATATTGTCATTCTCATTCTCCGCCAGAATCACTACCTCTTCCAACTCCAAAGAGGCACTTTTTAGTTCAATGTCCTGCGTGATATCCTGGGTTAATTCCACCTCAAGGGTTACCGGTTCATACCCCACATACGAGTAGTTGATCTGATAGGTACCTGGCGGTAAGGTCAACGAGTAGAACCCATAAAGATTGGTATTTACTCCCTGAGAAGTCTCGGGTACAGAAACTGTGGCATATAACAATTCCTCCCCTGATTCTGCGTCTCGGAGGTAGCCACTAACCGTGAAACTTTGGGCGAAAGTGCTTATACTTAAAAATACGCCCAACACTGTAGAAATTAATCTTTGCATAGGTTTTTACTTATGTTCTGGCCAAAGGTGGCGAGAACCCACGTGCCCATTAGTGGCATTTTCAGTGAATTGAACAAAATGGGAAATGGTTTGAACGCAAACAGCTTATATGACTACTTCCGCATCATTTGCTTAACAATTTTAAAATCGTACAGGTCATGGAATTCTGCATTCGTTGCCAACTCCAACAAGGTCCGCAAACTGCGGTATCTTACCAAAGCAGCACTTGACCATTCCTCAGTATTATCTATGCCCCAGGTCGAAGCTGCAGGCCCAGTAGCTGTACCTACATACAGGGGATAGCTCCCTCTTCTGATCAAGAAGCCTCCAACAAAATAACTATACTTAGTTAATACCTCTTCAGCCGTATTTCCAACGGTTTCGCCCTGAATGGAGATAGGTTTATCTCGCATTTTTATCGAATTGACCATGACAATGGGTTTACCCTTATCCTTTTGAAGGGCCTCACGTAAAAATGAGGGGTCCATCTCCGGAGATAATTTCTAAATTTTTTTTATATACGATTCAATGTTGGGTAATTTTAACGGGTTGACATGTAGGTCAGCCCTGAAAAGTTAGGGTTTTACCCCTTTTTCCGCCCCTGATATTTTAGCCATTTCTTATTTTGCTTATCCGAGAGTATCAATCTCATGGTATTATTGAGCACTTTTTCCACTTCAAAAACCTGCATTTTTATAGGGGGAATCGTTCCCTTTATCTTTTCTCGAACACCGTCCATCTGGCTTCTATCCCTGTTCTGCATAGCGATTTTCACATTTCGATTGAATTCGTTTTCCAGCTCTCTAAAAACCGGGGCATTTTCAGTGGACAACTCAGACATCTTTCCGTTATAAGCAAACAAAGCTTCGATCACCTTGAGTTTATCCTGTTCATCTGTGATCTTCATTTTTTTGATTACCTGATCTGCATCATAGTAAAATATACCTGCCGCTTTTTCGGCGTGAAACTCAGGAGGGGCCATGCCTCCTCCTGCCATTTGACCGATGCTAAGGGAAGCTAAAAGGCTCAAACAAAGCATGAGAGTTATTCTATGTTTTGACATTTTATTGTTTTTTTTGAAAATTTTCTATGGTGTGGCCGCCAAAACCCAGCGGCCACATGTATCCATTGACTATTCAACCATCAACACCTACTCAGGGATAGGCCCCTGAAATGAATCTTCATTATCTGCTCGGATGTTCAAGGTGGGATTGGGTAGGGGAATAATCAGGTCCTCCGAAAGAATCTCTTCTACCAGCTGCCAGGTGTCTGGAATGGTAGGGGTATCACTCATACGACCCGCATCCCTACTTACGCGTAAATAGCGATCCCCTTCTGGCGAAATTATGTAAGATAGCGTTCTGCCGCTATTATACTGTAGCGTATGGAATTTGGTGATATTATTCCCGGAAAGGAGTCCCTCGTCATCCAGTTGTATGCTTGTCTCCGTGATAGTGGCCACATGTTGCCATATATGTCCAAAGTGCTCCTCGATTACGAATTCTCCCTCCATAGCAGCACTGGGAGATTTGGTAAAAAATCCTGAATCAGCATCAACTTCTCGTGGTTGGTTTTTGAACCACCCCTGAGGCAACTGAATGGCGTCAAACTCTTGCTGAGTTATATCTAAGGCCATCCAGGTTATGATTTCATTTGGGGATAGAACCTGCAAAATTTCGTATCCTACCTGGGTTTCAGGATCTCCTTCATCAGAATCATCGCCCTCATTGTCATCATCCGCTTCAAAGGTCCTACGCTGATAGGTATTCCCCAAATCATCAGTAATGACCCTAGCTTCGCCATCTGCAATCAGAATTAACTCTTCGTCGAGGCTACGTACCTGATACGTCCAACCCTCTGGTAAATTTAATCTGGACGCTAAGGAAGATAGATCATTAACAGTTTGATTAGGATCGATAATCAAGGAAACAGACTGCATCGTATAGATCTCGCCTTCTGGGGACCTTAGTTCGTATACTTCTGAACCAGCTGGATATTGATACACCGTATTTCGGTAAACGAGGTATTCCTCATAGGGATCTCCTAATCCTGCTTCCCCGCCCGAGGCAAGGTCTTCGGGACTTAGGTCTATGGTTGCTAATAATCTCACCTCTAACCCTCCGAATACTCTTGACTCCCCTAATTCTGGAAGTTCTGCATCTCCCATGGGTAGCCAGATTCTCGGACCATTAAGACTGATGACTAAGGCGCCGTTCTCAGATTGCACGGCGTCTAGGTCTACCTCGTCCAAGCATCCTGAGGGACAATTACTTAGCCCTTG
>JBCCTX010000003.1:0-68769 GCA_039197765.1 Bacteroidota bacterium | reverse complement strand
TTTATCAGTAAAGAAGTAGGTGTGATGGCGCTAAGCGTTTCTGATAATATGGGTGATGCTTCAGAATCCAGGGTAGAGTCTTGCTTGAAGACTTCTACAAATATTTTCCCATATTTCAACTGAACAAGGTTTTCAATGAGAAGCTGCTGTCCTTCCTCTAGGGTACACACATATCCATGGGCGAAAAAATTGGGGGAGTGGAATTGCCCATCTAAGGTAAAGGGCAAAGAAATTTCCAAGCTGTCTTGAAAGGCCTGTTCATAAGCTGCCTGCCAATCGGTAAAAGGAGCTTCTTCTGAAAAAAATTTACGCACATAGGATTCTCTGGGAGAAATATTCAAAAACTTATCTACTTGGCTGGTAATTTCACTACAGGCTACGCAGAAGCCTATCAAAACCCACCCCATCACGGATGTACAGCATTTTTTCATACGTATTAATACTGTAATTTTCTGACACAGGTTTTCCTTATTGCTTCTTTTTCTCCAAAAATAGCAGCAATTTCAACGCCTTGCCTGCTTCCCCTTTACCCAGAAATTCTTTAGCCAGTAGGTAAAAATGCTTAATAGCCTGCTCAGATTCAGTAAAGGAATCCAATAAAGCTGCTAGGTCCTCTTCTGCAGCAAATGCCTCCACTTCCCTATCGCTTGGCAGGTACTTTGAATTCCCTAGACGCCCCAGATCATTCCCTGTGAGGATAGAGCTATTTCGGACGTTATGCGGTAAGTTATCCACCCCTATTCCTTTTTCCCGTAAAGGTTTAGGGATCTCAAACAAAGAGGCTTCTATGGCCCGGCAGTACCAACTCCCGCCCATTCTGGCTACCAAATCAAGTTTAAGGGTATCCAAATTTCCATCCTGGTCGAGGTATTCATTTTGTATATGCAGGTACTGCACTTCACTGATGATAAGATTCCCTGCGCCTCCTCCCTGTCCAAGTTCAATTACTTGATTGACCTTGCACTCAAAGGAAACCGGAGACTCCCCTACCCTCGGCGGCTTAACCATGACACTCGGTACCTGGGTAAACCCCGCTTTTTCAAACTCATTTACGCCTTTTTCATAGCGAGTGCTCGCAAGCGACATCTGCTCAACAATCGGATAATTCACGATGTTAATCGTTACTTCTGGAACCTCTTGAATATTCAAAAATGTATCTTTATGGCTTAGGTCTCTCCCACTTTTGGCTGGTGAGAACACTAAAATCGGGGGATTGGAGCTAAATACATTGAAAAAGCTAAAGGGGCTCAAGTTAACCCTACCTGCGCTATCGATGGTACTGGCAAAGCAAATAGGCCTGGGAGCAACTGCAGTGAGTAAGTACCTATGAAGGTCCGGTTGGGATAAATCCTTAGGATTGAAAGAGGTAATCTGAGGCATAAAACATAATGGGTCAAAAAGCCTGCGTTACATTTAGTCTGAAAAAATTGAATTCGAACTTCCTCAATTTTGCCTTAGAAAAAAAATAATCCTGAACCCTAAAAGGGTTCAGGATTTTTAATGGCTGTAAATATTTCTTTAGTCTACTTTACTCCACAAGAAGGTAGGGCCGTCTTGAAAACTCAATAATAAGTTTTTACCGTTCCGGCGTGCCGTGAAGCAAACGGAACTCTGGGATTGACCCATTACTACTAATTCTCCAGCGGAAACCGTACCGGTAGCACCAGAACAATACCCCTCTGTAGCTTCAACTACTGTAATGGTATTTCGGGAAGCTCCTGGGACAATCTCGACTGTGTCTCCTCTGGAAACCCAAAGGCCGAGGAATAACTGGTTTGAATCTTGAGGAAGTATCGTGCTATTTTCCTGACAAGCAATACAAAGAGCAAGAGATGCGTATAGTAAAATTTTCTTCATGTAACAACTAGTGAGATTTCAATTCAATACTAATAAATTTCATCGCGAAAAATTATACCCTTACCCTGAAGGGATAAAATCCCGTATTGACCGGATCAAAAACCCAACATTTTGGATAATTTTCTTACATGAGTATCTGGCACTTGCCAACTTTTTCTCCGTACTTACACAAAAATTCCTGGCACCTATTTATTGAAAGTTTTTAAGCGCTTAGGCATAAAGAGAATCCTGGTGCTGGCCTTTCCAGCCATGCTCACCAATTTTCTTCAAACGGCCATCACGGTAGTGGATACCCTACTGATTGGTCGGCTTGGGCCCATTCCCATTGCAGCCGCTGGGATGGGGAACATCTTGAGGTTCTTTTTGCTGATAACGGTCTTGTCAGTTTCCGTTGGAGCCATGAGCCTCGTCGCACAAGCAAAGGGAAATCGGGACCAGGGGCGGCTAAGCTTTATCACCCGCCAAGGAATCCTTTCTGGCCTATTCTTGTCAATTCTCCTGGCTATCATCGGGATAAGTTTCGCAGAACCCCTACTTCGCCTCATGGATCAAGGAGGCGATGTGGAGGCAGTAAGCTTAGGCGCAAAATATGTACAGGTGCTATTTCTCGGCACCCCTTTCATGGTCTTAAATTTCGTATGCAACCGAATCATGCAAGGAGCAGGGGATATGAATACCCCCTTTTTACTTACAGTAGCGGTATTTATACTCAATATTCTACTCAGTTACCTTTTTATCTTTGGCTTTGGTCCTATCCCCGCCTTAGGCATTGTGGGGGCATCCTGGGGAACAGTTATTTCCAGGGCCTTGGTTGTGGTATACACTTTTTGGTTATTTCGATCAGGAAAGAATGTTGTACATCTATTGCCTGGGAATTGGCGGCCAGATATTCCTATGATCAAAGACATTTTAAGCATTGGGGTACCTGCGGGCATCCAGGGCATTTTCCGCCATGCATCGAACTTTATTGTGGTGGGATTGGTAACCGCAAGTTCGCTAGGCACCTTGGGGGCGGCTGTTCTTGCTATTGGTACCCAGGTGGAGCAGCTGCTTATCCAGCCTATTGTGGGAATTAACGTAGCTGCTACCAGCTTAGTCGGCCAAGATTTGGGGAGGTGGCAAATAGAAGAGGCATACAAAAAAGGGACACGCTTGGCGTTGTTAGGAGTGGGATTTATGACCATTTGCCTGCTGCCCACTTGGTTTCTCCAAAAGGAAATCATCGCACTCTTCGACCCGAGCCTCAATCCACAAATCCTAGAGGGAGGCTTATCCTACTTCACCTTTACCTTGTGGGCCCTACCCTTTTCTGCACTAGGTGTAATCTTTAGTGGGGCGTTAAGAGGGGCCGGAGATACGCGCCCTCCCATGTATAGCGCCATGCTCAACAGGAGTTTCTTTCAATTGTTAATCGGCTGGATGCTCGCCTTTCCCTTAGGATGGGGGTATCCAGGAATATGGCTAGGATTAGCCGCAGGACGAATCTTAGACTCCATTTTTTTGGTAATTGTCTGGAACAGAAAACGATGGAAATGGAAGGCCTTGTATAAAACGCCCATCTACAGGGGATTTTTGAAGCACCTACCCACAAAAGAGCTCAAGAAGTACCTATCCACTATTAGAACCCCTCAAATGGGAATAAGGGGCACACAGGAAATTCTTGAGGAACACCAAGTAAAATACGTAGGCCCTAAAGGAACTACTATAATCTATTTTGAGGGGAATACTTTTCGAGAAGTTCCGCGGAATTAGAATTCCTCCTCGTGAATCTTTCCGAATTGATCAATGACATCTTCTTCAGATTCTTCAGGTCTTTTGGGATCAGATCCCCAAGGATTAGGACCGTGTTCTCCCTCTGTCAAGGTGAGGATAAGAAACCAAATGGGCCCAATTAACGGCACGAAGCTGATCAAAAACCACCAACCACTCTTGCCTACATCGTGTAATCGTCTGACAGTAACTGCAAGTGCTGGAATAATCGTACCGAAGTAATACAAAATTGCCCCTATCCCAAAGCTAAAGAAACCAATCGTAGATCCCACAACGGCCTCGACAAAAAACAATGAACATAAGAATAGAGTGTGAAACAGGGAAAACATCCAATATTCCATGCGTCTGGCTCTGCCAGAAAAGTCTGCGTACTGTCGTAAAACTTTAATGTACCAATTCATAGCTGAAAATAAATGTATTAGGTAAGGTTGATATTCGTTAGAATAACGAAAATTATTCGTAGAAATTATTTCAATTCTCGCCCAAAAGCATTCCACTCAACCTAAAAATTTCGATCTCACTTAACTTGGCCGTGTAGCCGAGATCGTTCAGTCGATCTCTTACCCGTTGGAGGTTGATTTGAGCTTCGCGAAATTGCAAATTTGTGGCCTGTCCCAATTTGAAGGATTCTTCTGTTCGGGTAAAATTTTCTTCAGCTGCCTCCAAACTTTTTTGTTCAAACTGTAACTGCTCTAAGGTACTCTGGTAGGTATAATAAGTGTTGGAGAGGTCCCTGATGAGATTGAGTTCCTGTTCTTCTTTGGCTAATCGGGTATTCTCAATATCGCGTTCAGCATTCAAAATAGCTACTTTTCGTTGATTACCCGAAAAGATAGGGATAGCCACACTAGCTCCAAGACTCAGCCCTATGTTTTGCTGGCTTGCCAAAATATTTCCCGGTCCATTATCTAGCTTTAAATAGCTATATCCTGCAGTTACATCTACCGTTGGAATATACGCGGCTTTAGCAATGGTTACATTCATAGCTGCTATTTCCTGGGAGTAAGTAGCAAGTTTTAAGGTAGAATTGTTCTGCAGGGCAGAAGTCAAAAGGGATTCCAGCACCAAATCTCTAGCCAACTCTAGCGTGGTTTCTACATCAAAATCGGTACTTATCTCCCTACCTAGGAGTGCGTTTAGGCTTCGTTTGGAATTTTCTAAGTTAACCTCAGTCACCACCAGATTCGCACTATCTGTATTTAAGTCTACCTCTGCATTTAGTACTGCCAGTTTATTAGCAGCTCCAAAACTTTGCTGGTTTTGTGCCCGTTCATATCTCTCTCGAGAGATTTCTGTGCTCTGTGCCAGGGTTCTGGCACTCTCTTTCAATCGCGCAATGGAGTAATACAGGTTGGCAATTTGAGAAATAGCAGCTTCAATAACTCCTTCGGTCTGAACCTGGCTAAGCGTGGAATTCTGATTGAGAATCCGAAGGGTATTACGTCCGATTCCTCCATCGAACAAGCGATATGAGGCAGTAATGCTTGCGTTGATATTCGTATTGACGACTCCCGTCTCGTCTACAGAGGGAATAGAGGGGGTAGAAAATTCAACCTGAGTCGCGTTGTTGTTGTACGTATAAGATCCATTGGCACTCACCGTTGGCAAAAGGCCAGCAGCTCCCGGATGAGCATTATTATCTACGATTTCGGCCTCTCCAATAGAGATTTGAATCCCATAGTTTCGATCAAGGGCCAAGGTAACGGCTTCTTCAAAGGTCATAATTTCCTGTCCAGATACCCTACTCGTGAAGAGCATACCGCTCAGGATCAAAAAACTGACATACTTCATATGGAAAGACATACTTTGCAATTAGGAAAACAAGAGCGGAATCCGGGTCATAAGGAAAATTAATGCAACAAAACCCATAGAGCTCACAAACCACATCCAAAAATGATTCTTTCGCTCTAGTTTTGCAGGCTCCACGTATACCGGGTCCAACCATTCCCCTTTCCACAACCAGACGATAAAGCTTTTATATTGATTGAATAAAATTAACAATACCGGCAGGGTCAACAGAATTACCAGTGTTGCAATAGCCAATCCGCAAGCAATAGAAATCCCAACGGGAACCAAAAACTGGGCTTGAAAACTCTTTTCAAAAATTAGAGGGGCTAACCCTGCGATGGTGGTAAGAGAGGTAAGAAAAATAGGACGAAAACGAGAAAGGCTGGCTTCATACAGTGCCTCCTTAAAGGGTTTACCTTCGCGGATGAGGTTGTTAAAGGCATTCACCAGAACCAAGGCATCATTTACCATCACGCCAATTAAGGCGAACACACCCAAGAAGGAAAACAAGCTCATTTGTTTCGCAAATACCCAATGCCCGAGTATTACGCCTATTAGTCCAAAGGGAAGGGTAAGGCCTACCGCTATGGTTTGAGACCAGGAGCGAAAGGTAATGATGATAATCACCATGATTAGCAAAAGCGCTAAGGGCAGAACTTTCATTCCAGAAGCCTGGGTCTCGGCAGACTCTCGTACTTGGCCTTCCATTGAATAACGCACGGTAGAGTATTGCCCTAGAATGGGGGGGATAAGTTCATTCTCTATCGTTCCGTTTATCTGATCCCCAGATACATCCTCCGATGCCAGGTCGGCGATTACCCGCACTTCGCGGTCGCCATCCAAGTGATTAATCGCAATAATTCCTCGACTGAATTCAAAGTCTACCAATTCCTTTAAAGGATAGGAAGCACCATCTGCGGTGCGAATTCGCATATTCTCTAACTTCCCAATGGAAGATCGGTCTTCTCTCGAGTAGCGTACCCACACTTTCACCTCGTCCTTTCCCCGTTGGAGGCGTTGAACCTCCGCTCCAAAGAATCCCTGTCGAATCTGCGCAATTACAAATTGAGGATTTAAGCCCAATAAGTAGGCTTTTTCTTTGAGCTCGATATTGATTTCTCTCAACCCGATCTGGTTGTTGTCTCGAATATTAATTAGGTCTGGCAATTCTTCCATCTTGGCTTTCAACTCATTGACCGCCTGCGTCAATTCCGTTAGGTTGTTTCCACGGATAGAGACCGAGACAGCGTCCCCAAAGGGGCCTGCCGTGTTGTAGGTAAGGATATCAGAGCCAAATACCTCCCCTGTTTCTTCCAAGAAAGCATCTACCAATTCCTGGGCAGGGAGATTTCGAGCTTCAGAGTCCAACAGATTGATTAAAAGTCCTCCAGAGTTTGATCCCCCACTTGCGAGAGAGCTTGCATCGGCGACGGGGCCTCCTCCTCCTGCTCCTCCTCCTCCTAAATTCTTAGTCACGATCAAAACCACATCTTTCCCATCTTCCCGTTTTGCCTTGTAGCGTTCATTTACCCGCCAAACCGCTTCCTGCATTTGATCCAATCCTTTGCTGGTAACAGATTCTGGGGTACCTGCAGGAAACTTTAGCGAGGCATTGATTACATCTGCCTCGATTCTGGGGAAAAAGGTCGTTTTCACAAAGCCTCCCCCTATCAAGGCAAAAGAAAGAATCAAAAAACAAAGTGGGATGAACAGTCCCAATAAGGTGTAGCGCATGACAAACCTTAATATGGGAGCGTACAGATTGAATTTCATCCAATCCATAAATCCGAAGAGACTATCTTGAAATCCTTTGAAGGCACGGCTAAGTGCACCCCCTTGAGGGCGGGAAAGCATCTCAGGGTCTTCTACCTCTTCTGGTGGGTCTAAGGCTTTAGAGTGGGCGACGTGGGCAGGTAGTACAAATGCCCCTTCCAACAAAGAAAATACTAACGTTAGAATCACCACGATGGACATTTCTGCGAAGAAATCCCCAGTAGTACCTGCAATGAATAAAAAGCTTCCAAAGGCCACTACAGTGGTCAAAATTGCCCCCGTCACAGCGGGTAACACTTCGAGGGTTCCATCAATTGCTGCCTGAAATCTTCCCTTTCCCATCTCAAAATGGCGATAGATATTTTCACTGATCACAATTCCATCATCTACCAAAATGCCAATAACCAGAATCATCCCAAATAGGGACAATACATTGATACTTACACTCAGAAAGCCCGCAAACATAGCCATACCCATGAAGGAAATAGGAATAGCAATTGCCACCCAAAAGGCAAGGCGTATTTGGAGGAACATCGCCAATATCAAGATAACCAGGAAAAACCCGACTACACCATTTTTGGAAAGCAAGTCAATGCGCTGTTGAAGGATGATGGCCCCATCGTTGATTATTATGGCTTGAACGGCTTCGTGGGTCTCATTGAATTTTTCAATATACTCCTTTACCTCATTAGAAATGACCAGAAGATTTTCATCCGTTGTATTGCTGACATTTACAAAAACAGCTTGTTTTCCATTTACAAACACACTGTTGGTAATCTCCGACCAGGAATCTGAAAGCTCTGCAACTTCATAAAGCAATACCCTGCGTCCATCTGGGGAAGTATTCACCACCAGATTTTCCAACTCTTTGGCCTTGTAATTTTTATTTCGGGACCGGATGAGCAATTCTTCTGCCCCACCTTTTATTGATCCCCCTGAAATTTCAATATTTGCGGCCCGTACCGTTTGGACAACTTGGTCAAAGGTCAGGTTGAACCTTCTCAAATCATTTTCCCGAACACTTATAACCAGTTCTTCATCTGGAAAGCCGCTCAGCACTACTTTTGAGATATTATCACTCGCCAAAAGATCGTCTTCTACCTCTCTTGCAAAGCGCTTCAAAGAGGCTAAATCCAAATCACCTGAAATGGCGAAATTAATGGCATTGGTTAGGAATTCTTGTTTGGCGATCACGGGGGGTTCCATTCCTACCGGAAAAGAATTGATTTGGTCAATGGCATTCTTAACATCCGAAAGGATTTCATCTATGTCATAGCCCCGCTTTATTTCTACCACCACACTCCCGCTATTTTCCTGAGAAATTGAGGTAATGCGTTTGATTCCTGTCAATCCACTCAGGTTTTCCTCGATTTTCAATATCACCCCATCCTCAATTTCTTCCGGAGAGGCGCCAGGAAATGCCATCCTTACCGATATAAGTTTGGTTTCCGTCTCGGGAAAGAAGGTGCTTCTCAGTCCCAATCCACCAAATACACCGAATATAAGAATGAGAATTACCAGTACATCGGCTGAAATAGGATATTTTATAAAATAAGATATAATTCGCTTCATGCTACTGTTTTCAAGGTTGAATAATAGGAGAAACCGCTAATCCGTCATAGGCTCCTGCGACAGTTTCATTAACGAGCATATCCCCATCTTTCAACCCTTTCACTATCGCAGTACGGGTAGTAAGGTGAACAGGAAATATTTCTTTCAGGTCCATCAGTGAATCCCTTACCACAAAAACATTTTCCTGTTCAATAAGGAGATTTCTAGGAATTTCGATTACTTCCTCAATTTCTCTTCCACTGGCTTTGCCATTCAAGTACATCCCTTCCTTCAGGCCCTTCCCGGAAGTTGAAATGAACACTTTTATCGTTTGGGTAGCAGGGTCTACCACCTGGCTAATACGAGATACGGTACCCTTCCAGGTTTCAGTACCCGTATCTGAATATAAGTCTACTTTACTACCTCTTTTCAACAAATCTATGTCGGCCTCATTCACCGAGGCTTCTAGTTCATAGGCATAGGCATTCATGAAATCTCCCATTTTTTGCCCTGCCCGTACCAAGGTTCCTTCTGTAATGGCTGATGAAGCCACTACCCCACTAAATGGAGCATAGATTTGATACTTATTCAACCGGCTTTCTGCACTCTTTATAGAATAAAATAGATTATACAGGTTCCTTGAGGAAATGAAATATCGTTCTTGTTCCGATGCAGCCGCAGGAAATTCGGTTAAAGGCGCTTCCAATTTCATTTCATTCACATAGCTTTCCCAGGCTGGAAAACTCGAAGTATAGTCGGACTTTAAATCGGGAAGCATCAGGGTAATCTGATTCATCAAGGCACTCTTTTGCGCAAGCAGGGCAAGACGAGGTTCTTCGTCATCTATGCCTATCAGCTTTTCTCCTTTTTTGAAATAATTCCCTTCTCGGAAGCGGTTTCCATTGGGTAAAAGGGTTCCCCCCACTTCCGCAAATACTTCCACCTTTTGTTTAGCTACCAGGCGACCCGTCAATTCAAGCTCAGTTTGTAGGGTCTGGTTCTTAACAGGAGTGACCTTTACCTGTTTTATTATCCTTTCTACTATTTTCCTTTCCGCTGGTTTTTTCATTCCAGTGATCCAGTTGTATAGTCCGGCGACTATTATGAGAAGCACAAAGGCTAAGCCCACCGAAAAAGATCTGCTCATATACATATTAAGTTAGTATGGATGGGGGTCAATAGTATTAGGTGAAGGATCAGGTTAAAGAAACATCAACTTCCAATCACTTTCCCCAACAGCAACATTAAACAAAATCCATAAAATTTTAAACCATTCTTTCCATTTCTAACCACTAAAATTGGAAATTGGTTTTCATAGCGCAAAAAATTAGATAGTTCGGTATCCAGCATCTTCAGAAAAAAGGAAAAATTCTGTACCTTGCGAATAGAATCAAGCGCTGTAGATATGAATCAATCAACCGCCAATTTCCTCCAAAATTCTTGTATCCGCGTTTCTACCCTGCACATATACAATCTGACCACACACACTACTCGTTGAAAATTTTTCGAGGATAGGCGTCGATTCATGTAATGCTTCCGTTCTATATATTTCACCACCAAATAACCTGGAGCGTTTTTGCTAACCTATGAATAAGCGTGGCACCAATATTCTATTTGGCTGTTCTATCGGGATTGTCTTTCTCCTGGGGATCATCGGCATCCAGAATTTGCGGGAAAAAGTTGACAAGAGTATCAACAAGATCCAAAGCGATTTGGAATCCATGGAAGTTCAATCAGGCTATCTCGATACCCTAGAAATCATCCGGGATAAACTCAACCAATTAGAGGCTCAAACCAATACAGTAGTAGACCCAAAAGTTTCTAAACGGGAAAAGCAAGCCTACATGGCCCTTGCTGATACCATTCGTGCCCTAAATCTGTATTGCCAAAAGCAGTATAACGAAGAACTAAACCAAGAGGAACTATTTGTCCTTACTGAAGATCGACTCAATACCTGGGGGGAGATCATGCTAGAGGTGAACGATTTTGACGTGTTGGATGCCATCGTAGGAGAATTGCTAGAGGAAAAAACGGATACACCTTCTCAGAAGCCCCAAGGGAACGCAGATGCCGAAGAAGAAAAATTGGCTTTTTTCAAATGGGTATTCTCAAAGAAATATAGGAAGAGACTGCAGGCAAGACGAAAGGCAAAAAATGCCCCTCCTCCTGAGAAAACTGAGCCCAAAGAGCCCCCGAAAGAAGAACCAGAACCTACCTTTAGTCAGAAACAGCTAGATAGAAAGGTAGCCTCTGTGCGAAGAGCCTCTCAGAATAAGATGGGAAAGGTGGTAGGGCTATTCTACGACCGGAAAAATCAGGCGCAAGAGATGGACGCCTACCTTGCAGAAATTCGCTCCAATATAGAGACAACAGAGCTGGGGGCAAAGGTGGAGAATATGAAGAAACGGGCGAAAGACAGCCTGTATAATGAATTTGACTTTTTTATTCGGTTACTCACGATTTTGGGCTCCATTCTAATGCTCACCCTTATTGGGCTGGTCATTTACTACAATTTCCACAGAAGGCAAATCGAAAAAAGGGAAGAATTTGTTTCTAAGGTGAGTCATGAAATCAAAAATGCCCTCCACCCGATTATCGGCTATGCAGGAACCCTTGGCAAGACGATCACCAATCCGGACTCTAGGAGGATTATTTGGACAATTAAAGAAGAATCCCAACATTTACTGCACCTAGCTACAGGGATTTTAGACTTGTCGAAAATTACGCGAAGTGAATTCAAACTAGACAAATCCCCATTTCTATTACTGGAAACCCTGAATCAGGTGGTATCAGGCCACTATATGGAGGCTGATAGGAAAGGAATCAAGCTCGAAGCAAAATTCGATAGCAACCTACCCAAAGCCGTGATGGGCGATCCCGTCCGGCTCAAACAAATCATCCGCAACCTGCTGGGAAATGCTATTAACCATACGGATCAGGGAAAGGTCATGTTAGGGGTTACCCTCATCCGGGACAGCCGGAAGAAAGCCTTGATAGAATTTAATGTGGTAGATACAGGCAAAGGGCTCAGCAGAAAGGATTTACGGAAAATTGCCCGGTTTAGAAGATTTTTTTCCATTGGAGACGGTTCAAAGGGACACGGACTGGGCTTGGCCATATCCAATCAATTGGTAAGACAACACAGAGGGCGAATGAAAATTCGCAGCAAAGGCCTGGGCAAAGGTGTCCAGGTTCAAGTTCGGATTCCTTATCTGGTCTGTAGTACTCAGGAAGTAAACCTTCTGCCAGATCCTCAAACCCTTTCCACCCCTATGCTATCGGGAAAGAAAATGTTGGTAATCGATGATGACCGACTGAACTTAGAACTCACTTCGATGTGGCTTCAGTCGTGGGGAGCAATAGTAGAAATTGCAGTGAATGGAAAAGACGCTCAGAAAATTTTAGCATCGCTTTCGGTAGACCTTATCCTTGCAGACCTGCATATGCCCGTTGTTGATGGAGTAGGCTTTATTAAGTGGCTAAGGGAGAAAAAGAGAGATTCGACTCCCGTAATTGTGTGCTCTGCGGGCTCTGTTGGCGATATATTGGAGCGTGCAAAGGAATCGGGGGCAAATGATTTTCTGGCCAAACCTTATAAACAAGAGGAACTAGCAGAAAAAATCACCCAATACCTAGGAGGCGGATGGGTTTCAACAACCGAGGAAAATAAAGTCCATAAGGAAGGGGATTCCACAACAGCAAATGCCGTTGAGAAACTCCAACAGGAATTAAAGGGCAATCAAGCTGCTATTGATAAAAAAATTCGCTTACTTATAGAAGTGTGTAGGGAAAATGTTGCCGTAATTAAAAAAGGGATCCGTCAACAGGATGGCAAGAAAGTCAATCGTGCCGTTCATAAAATGCTCATGATTTGCTTGTACCTGGGCAAGGACTTTGTCGAACGACAAGCAGATTTAGAAGATATGACTCGCAATGGGAAATGGAATGCAGCGACAAAAAGCCTAACAAAGGAATTTGTCAAAAAGGTGGAAGCAGAACTAGTCAAATTGGAGGCTTATACCAACTATTCAAAGCTTCCCTCCTAATTCTTTCCCATAAAAGTCTGTGTATTACCTTTAATTGAAGAACAACGCATGATCCCTGCTCAGGAATTTCAAATTTTCGTAGTAGAAGACGAAACGTTTACCCGCGAAATGCTCCTCGATACACTCAAGGAAGGACCTAATCCCTATGCATGTCAAGGATTTGGAGACATCATGTCCTTGAAGAAAGCTTTACAGAAACAAGTACCAGACGTAATCACCCTTGACTACCAGCTCCCAACGCGAGAAGGAGGTGATCCACAAGACCTGGACCCTAATACCTTAAAGGAACTTAAACAAGAACATCCGGGCTTGGAGGTGATCATTATCTCTAAGCAACCCAAGATCGAAGTAGCCATTTCGCTTATACAGTCTGGTGCCTATGACTACATTACGAAAAGTGAAGATATTGCTGTTCGCTTGGAAAATACCCTGAACAACATTCGGAGGCAGAAGACGGTTGGGGCTGAAAATAAACTCCTCAAAAAGGAACTATCCGGCGACTACCAAGAAATTATTGGGGATAGTACTCCTATGCAAGCCTTGCGGGAACAAATAGAGAAAGTGGCGGTCTTCAACCAGGATATTTTGTTAATCGGGGAGACGGGCGTTGGAAAAGAAGTAGTCGCCAAAGCCATACATCGATACTCCCAAAGGAATGAAGAGGTATTAATAACCATTAACATGGCTGCTATCCCAGAGAGCCTGGCCGAAAGTGAATTGTTTGGCTATGAAAAAGGGGCTTTTACTGGAGCTAACCAAAGTCGCCCAGGCAAATTTGAATTATCCCATAAAGGCACCATATTTCTGGATGAATTGGGAGAAGCATCCTTGGAAATCCAGGCAAAAATTCTCCGTGCCTTGGAGAATGGGGAGGTAAGTCGACTCGGCAGCTCCTTTTCCAAACAAGTAGATTGTCGTGTAATTGCAGCTACCAATGTAGACCTTCAGAAAGCTGTGAATGAAGGACAGTTCAGAAAAGATCTCTTTTTCAGGTTGGGCTTTACCTTAGCAATCCCCCCCCTGAGGGACCGGGGCACAGATATCATTTTACTCTCTAGCTATTTCTTAGAGCGATTTTGTAGGGAAAACGGAATTGAATCGCTAGAACTTAGCGCTGATGCCCAAGAAAGGCTCATGCGGTACCACTACCCTGGTAACGTACGAGAACTCAAAAATATCATAGAGCGAGCTGCTATTATTTCTGCGCACAATTCCACCGAAATTGCAGCATCCGCCATTCAATTTGGAGACCCAGAAGAAAAACTCTTGGAGATCCTCCAGGAAAGTTCCTTTAATGCGTACAAAGAATTCATCTACGATTATTACTTGAGGAAATATGATGGAAATGTTGCAGAAGTTTCAACCCGTTTAGGAATCACCGGTCAGACCCTCTATCGCTATATCAAGAAGCAAAGCAATGGAGGATAACAATTTGTGAATCGGTACCCACTTTTTGTAACTAGAAATTCCTGCTTTTCGAAATCAATAAATACAAGCCCCTGTTATTCAGGTGTATAAATAGCCTTCTTATTTTTTGGCACCTTACTTGATCTCCTTATTAGCGGTTAATAAATCATACCTGGGAATATCCCAGATAGCACTTTACAACAGGTCCCTTCAGTTTCTCCACTGAAGGGATATTTTTTTTAACAATATGTGAATGCCCCCTCTCAATATGTTAGGATAAATCAAGGAAAACGTCATAAGCAAAATCACAAATCACTGGCTATGAGTAGCTTATAAAATTCGTGAGGTTTGGGTACATACTTTGGGTAATGCTTATATACCTATTTAATTAAAAAACCCATGAACCTCAGTTTTCAATTCCAACGGTCCAGCAATTTTGTATTACTTGTACTCCTTGCACTTGGTCTGACTATCCTGAGTTATCTGATTAGGTATTCTAGCCAACAAGCCAGTATGGCTATCTTTTCTTATGAAGAGCTTTTACTTCAAGAAGACCCAGACGCTCTCAAAGAGCCTTTCGTTTTATTTCCGGGCCCTAATACCAATACGTTCATTCTGAAAAAGAAACAGTCTGGGTTTATCCATCTCACAAATTCCAGCGGAACTTTAGAAAGAAAATTCTGGATGCAGGAAGGGGTTAACCACCTGGATTTTTCTTCTATTCCTCCAGGCGTTTATATGTGCTGGGCAGTAGAATGGAACCATCGAAAAGTAGAAAAAGTCATAGTCTTGTGACAAAAAACATGCTTTAGGAGCAAACGGATGTTCTGCAGTACCTTACCTTGCTACATGGATGCAGTTACAAAGGCCATTCCCTTGAGGGAATGGCTTTTTCATTAAGGTTAAGAAACGGTTGCTATTGCGCATTATGCCTCCCATAAATTCCTTTATTATTCCCACAACCTCTTACCCTTTATAATAGAGGTATTTCTATAAATTAATAAAAATTGATATCCATCTCTAGCTGTTCTTTTTCTTAACAAAATGTTAGAACCTTATTCCTTTTTGTGAAAAAAATACTAGTTCTCTAAAATGTCACAACCTACCTAATCCACTCATTATCAGCTACTAATATGACTTTGGCACGGGCTGGCATTAGCATTGAATACGGGGGTATAGCTATTAACCTATAACGGTGAAAAATTAATTCGATGAAAAAAATGAACAGAAGTTCTATTGAGTGGAGACTTACGGTATTATTAGCTATTCGCCTGGCCACAGTTACCCTTGCCTGGGGTCAGGAATCCGCCGATAAGGTATTTATGTGGGAAGCAGGTGAGAACTACCAGAGATTTTGGCATCAGTCCATTAATTGCGGGAGACCCTCTCAACCTGGAGGAGCAAATAATACCCGGGGTTCAAGGGTTAATTTCGGCGTAACCAGTCAGCAAAGGTATCCCGGGACGCGTTCGGTAGAGTTTTGGACCAATTCCAACTACGAAGAGCGATGCAACCAAAACCATTCTGCTGAACGAGCCGAAATGCACTCCAATGAACCCTACCGAGGATTAGGAGTCAGAGAGGGGCAACACGTATGGGTTGGATTTTCAGACATGTATACAGCAGTTGATTATTCTCACTCTGCAACCCTCCTTCAGTTCCGAAACAACTGTGGCAGTGGAAGCCCTTCAACAGAAATTAAAATTAAGCCAGGTGGAATGATGTTGCTTCAGACACCAGGTAAAAAAACAGATATCATCAAACTGGAAGAAAACGTGTGGTACGACTGGGTAATAGAAATCAAATACAGCAAAAGAGGAGACGGATTTGTCAAAATTTGGGCGTGGAATACCCGTAATACCGCTTCGGAAAATTACGACTACAACAAGCCTACGATAGAGTATAGAGGAAGAACCATGAGAGATGGAGATAACTGCCCTCATATACGATGGGGCGTATATAGATGGGCTTCTGGAGACAAAAAGCCGAACCAAATTCCAGAAAACGACCGGTTTTTCGTCAAATACTTAGGACCAGTAAGGTTCAAACTGGGTAGAGACCTTGGAGCTGCAGGATTTCGTGCAGTAGTGCCTCGCTCCCCGGATGGTCGAGACTTGCCCCCTTTGGTGTATGAGGAGGAGGAGGAAGTTGAAGAACAACCTGTAGAAAGGGAGACCTATATCGAGAACAGTGTACCCGTTGCCCCATGTGGAGCCGTGGAAAACCTAGCCTTCAACAAGCAAACCTCCCAGTCTAGTACCTATGGCTTTGGTTCTCCAGACAGAGCGGTGGACAATGACCTAAGTACAGATAGAGGGCCCTGGTCGAATGGAAGTATTACCCATACCCAACATGAAAAGGAAGCTTGGTGGGAGGTGGATTTAGGTACTGAGTACACCTTAGCCCAAATCAATTATACTGGGCGAACAGACTGCTGTAAAGACCGATTACAAAACGCCTATGTAATGGTATCAAAAGATCCTTTTCCCAGTAGTAGTCTGGAAGATAATCTCAACGATCCTTCTATCTGGCGAGAGTTGGTAAGCGAATACCCAGATCCTACTATACAAGTGGAAACCGGCGAAATCAGTGGAAGGTATGTGCGGATCCAATTACAAGAAACTTTTCCCGTATCCCTTGCCAATGTCCAAGTGTATGGATGTCCCTCGACTGCAGTCTCCCCGGGTTTACCCAATAGTGGAGATACCAATGGAAACTCGTTTGAAGACACTGAAGATGAAGTATTGAGAATAGAAGAAATTCCCATTAAGTTCTATCCCAATATAGCCACAGACTTCCTTTACATAGAGATGGAGCGACCTGCAGCAGTGAGGATTTCTGACTTCAATGGGGTAACCTACATGGAATTAAAATTACCCTCTGGGAAACAAAAAATAGACATTGCCAGGCTGGCCAATGGAGTCTACTTGATCCAGCGCTATTATGGCGACACGCGATCTTATGGAAAATTCATCGTGCAACGATGAGGAATTCATAGACTCGGTTGGCTGTTGATTGATCCTTTTGAGCCCCCTCTTGAACGTTGTTCGGAGGGGGTCTTTTAGTTGGAGGTATTGTACTTTGTGAAGTCTGCAAATGTCTTTACTTTTACGATAAAGCTCGGCTCCCTTGAAGAAGGCATTCTCCATACTAATGCTAATCGCAATACTATATCCGGATCTGGTAAAGGTTGGGATATGGGTTAATTTTAAATTCAATCAGGATTTTATTGCCGAAGTATTGTGCATTAATAAGGACAAGCCCAAGATGGCTTGTGAGGGAACCTGCTACTTATCCCAACAAATAAAAAAGGCAGAGGAAAAAGAAGAAAGCCAAGCGCCAACAAATAAAGAGGAAAGAGTAGAACTAGTTTACTACTGCAAAGTAAAGCTTTTTGATCTTTTAGCACGCTCCGGACTCGAGGAAAGCAAGATTAGCTACACCTACGAAAAAGAGCCTCTGACATCCTCCTTCATTCCAGAAGTTTTTCGTCCTCCTGAACTCAACTTGATGTAGCCCTCCTACTTGAGAAGAACTCACGTGAGGTTTTAGACCTGCTACCAAAGGTAGCAGTCTGGTGGGTATGCATAAGGGTACCCTCTCTTTCTTTTACCAAATACGAATAACCCCTCCTTGAACCTATAAAGTTACGTAACTCAACGCACCTCTTATTCAACAAAATGACCCATATACATTCAATAATCGCAATAGCTTCTATCCTATGGGCTTGTAACCCACAGATAAGGCAAAATGCTGGTCAACAACCGGAACAGGTTGTAATGAGCAAAGAAGACTCTCTTACCCTTGTCAAAGAAATAGAGAATTTTAGCCCCGAAAATCATATAAAATTGATGGACATAATTTTTGGCAAACCCAAACACGCCATTCAATCCATTGGGATCCTGGTGTATGATGGCGTAAATGACTTAGATGTTATAGGGCCAAGATATGTTCTGGGACAAGCCATGGGGGCAAAAACGAAAACCATAGCCTTAAAACCTGGCAATATTCAGACGGTGACCCAGATGGAAATAGTTCCCAATACAGTCATTGATTCCGTTTCCCAACTCGACATATTGATTATTCCTGGTGGCTTTACAGGAACCATTGAAGCCGCCTATGACGAGGATTTACACAATTGGATTAGAAAAATAGACAGTACTACCCTATACACAGGAGCCGTATGTACCGGGGTTTGGGTGCTGGGCGCGACGGGGTTATTGGAAAACAAAAGGGCTTCTACAAACTGGTATAGGGAAGAAGAATTCCTCAAAAAATACCAAGCTATTCCCGCTAATGAACGCTATACACAAGATGGGAAATATTGGACCAGTGCCGGAGTAACTGCTGGAATGGATATGTCTCTAGCCATGATAAAAGAAATCTATGGTAGTAAATATGCACAAGCCATCATGCTAGATATGGAATATGACCCACATCCACCCATTGAGGGAGGCACACCCGAAAAGACAAATTGGGCGGTTAACTGGATGATGAAGACGATGTATGATGGAGGAGTAAATTCTATGGTAGATAGTTTGGAAAATAAAAATAAGTAGCTAAGGTACTTCTACCGATAAACTCCTTACAATTTTGCGGCTCACAAGAAAAAGGGGCTAATTGGACTTTTCCCTTCATCAAGAGAGTAGCAGGCTATCCCAAAATCTCCTTTAACTGATGTCAGCATATATACTTTTTGGCATAATTAAAAAGTTTTTTAGATTAAACTAAATTTTATATATTTACCAAAATAAATCTATTTTAGATACTATCTAAATTATATGAAAAAAACGTACTTCCACCTAGTAATGGTACCTGTCTATTTGCTTGCATTAGGTAATGCAGCTCAAGGGCAGAGGGGTTCCCTTTTGGGTAAGGTCACTTCTCTTTCAGGGGAACCCTTAGAAGCCGCCAATATTATTTTGGAAAAGACCACCTTAGGGGCAATTTCTGACCGAGAAGGTAAATTTACCATAGAGGACATTCCGGAGGGAGCGTATACAGTTAAGGCAAGTTTTCTGGGATACCTCACCCTATCCAAACCTGTTACCATTGACGCAGGTAAACGCGCTGAAATAGACTTTTCTTTACAAGAGGATGTCTTGAACATGAACCAAGTAGTAGTCAGTGGTACGCGGTATGAAAGAGACCGAGCAAATAATCCCGTAGTAGTAAATGTATTAGACAACAAATTGTTAAACGCAAGTCAGTCTATTGCCATTTCGGAGGGATTAAGCTTCCAGCCAGGTGTACGGGTGGAAACCAATTGTCAAAATTGTGGCTTCACACAGGTAAGACTCAATGGATTGGAGGGGGCTTATTCGCAAATCCTCATAAACAGCCGACCCATTTTCAGCGCCTTAAATAGTGTGTATGGCCTAGATCAAATCCCTTCCAACATCGTGGATCGTGTAGAAGTAGTTCGAAGTGGAGGCTCTGCTTTATATGGGTCCAATGCTATCGGAGGTACGATCAATATTATCACCAAGGAACCTGTCGAAAACATCTGGGAATTCCGTTCTAATACTGCTTTGATTGATGGAGATGCACTGGATCAGACTTTTAATATCAATGGATCCATTGTAAACGAAAGCCTATCTAGTGGGGTTAGTTTTTACGGTATGAGTCGTAACAGAGACAGTTACGATGCGAATGGGGATGGATTTACGGAATTGGTTCAGTTGGAAAATACCGTGCTAGGTGCAAAAGCCTTTTTCAAACCCGGGGACCGCAGTAAAATTTCTGTAGACTTCAGCGTGCTCGAAGAATATCGAAGAGGAGGAGACCGTCTAGACCTGGCCCCCCATTTTACAGATATCACCGAGGAACTGGATCACAACACCTTTTTTGGGGGGATCAATTATGAACAGTGGACAAAGGATGATCAGAACAAATTTTCTATATATGCTTCTACACAAAGCACTGGAAGAGGAAGTTATTACGGAGGCTTAGGCGGGGGAAGAACGGCCGAAGACAGTCTACTGGCCATAAATGCTTACGGACGAACAGAAGACCTTGCCTTGGTGGCAGGCCTCCAATTTACCCATTACTTTCCCAGCAGTGATGTGATTACGATAGGGGTAGAAAACCAATATTATGATACCCAAGATGAAATCCAGGGCTACAGCCGATTTATCGACCAACAAGTGAATACTACAGGATTCTTCGCTCAGTATGAGTGGAAGCCTATACAAAAGTTTACGGCTTTGCTGGGCGCTCGGTATGACGTATCCAACGTAGAAGGTAAGTACCAAATTGGAGACATAAATAACGCCACGGATATAAACGTGGGTGTGCTGAGCCCAAGACTTACTTTGCTATACAAGATAAACGAAGACTTGCGTTTGAGAGGGGGATATGCCAGAGGCTTCCGGGCCCCTCAGGCGTTCAATGAAGACTTACATATTTCTTCTGTGGGTGGAGAACCCCTTTTCGTAATCTTATCCCAAGACCTGGATAAAGAAACCTCCCATTCCCTCACAGGTTCTTTGAACTACACCAAAGTTATAGGAATATCCCAATTCAATTTGTTGATAGAAGGATTTTATACCCAGTTACAGAATCCGTTTACTCAGGTAAGTACCGGGGCCGTTTTGCCCAACGGGTCCATTGTCGAAGAGGTAAGAAATGGAGAAGGGGCTACCGTTTCAGGCATCAACTTCGAAGCGGGCTTTTCCCCTTCCAACAAGTTTGCCTTCCAACTGGGAGGTACTGCCCAGCAGACCCGCTATGAAGAAACTCAAGTATTATTTGAGCCAGACCCAGGGTCTAGCGAACAAATGGTAGCTGTAGATGAATTCGTGCGAAATCCAAATACATATGGCTATTTTACCTCTTTTTATCACGCCTCAGACGCCTTCACACTTGATTTAACAGGGACCTACACCGGTTCTATGATCGTACCGCGGGTAGTGGGTGAATCTGGCTTCCTAGATTTGGTCGATTCTGACCCATTTTTCGATATGAATCTCAAAGCTAGCTATCAATTTGAGGCAGGGCAAGATTTCCATTTGGAAGTGAGTGGAGGTGTCAGAAATATCTTCAATAGTTATCAGCCCGAGTTTGATACTGGACCAGAGCGTGATTCTGATTTCATTTATGGGCCGATGGCCCCACGTTCGGTATTTCTTGCGTTGAAAATTGGAAATCTAGAACCATGATTAAGCGATTTTATATTCTCATTGGCTGCCTAGTGGGCATTTCATTCTCCACTTGGATACCTTTACAGGCCCAAGAGGTAGAGGCTGTGCACTGGCTATCTTTTGAAGAATTGGAAGACTCTTTGGCTACAAACCCCAAAAAAGTATTCATTGATTTTTACACGGATTGGTGTACCTACTGCCGTAAGATGGACAAGGTGGTCTTTACGAATTCGGAAGTGATTAACATCCTGAATGAAACCTACTATGCAGTTCGCTTCAATGCCGAATCCGACTCGTCCATAAGTTTTGGAGGGCAGGTATTCACCAACGAGGAAATCGGTAGATCCAGAAACCCGATTCATCAAATTACCCAATTAATGGCAGTACGAGAAGGGAAGTTTGTAGCACCTACCTTGGTCTTTTTGGACGAAGAGTTTAGGGTAAAATCCCGCTATTTTGCCTACATGGATAGCAGAAAATTGATAAAGGAATTAAAATGAATAACTGTTACAATCCCAATTCCTGCAAGCCCTGTCTAAACACAATATCCACAGGAATACCTGCTTGGGTTAAACGCACAAGGTCTTTGGCTAGTTCTTCCTCTATCTGGGCTTTATCTGCAACTAAGCTTGATACAGCCTCATAATCTCCATCTCCTTGTAGGGTGAGAATCATTTCGGATAGGGAATCCATCGCCTCTTCAAACGCATCAAAATCTATGGAATACTTTTTCGTTTTGGCGTCTCTAGTAAATGCGCCTTTTTCTTTGAAATAATTGAAGCGAATCATATTGGCTTTACCGTGGGCAGAGGAAGCCCCAAAGCGAACAGAACGGAATATCGAGGCCATAAATGTCACATAATACTCTTTCAGAGGTCGATCCAACTCTCCTTTTTCATGCAGTTGGCGGATCATATATAGGCCTAACATATCGGCCTTTCCTTCTTCTAGGGCAGAAGCGTGCTCCTTAAGAGCCTTTCGAACAGTCCCTTTTCCATCGACCGTATTCTTAATCCCCAATCCATGGGCTACCTCGTGAAACATGGTATTGGCAAAAAATGCATCAAAGCTTATGAAAGGACGGAGGCTTTCGTCTATCAAAACATCCGCTATAGGAATCAAAATCTTTTCGTACTTGGCTTCCATAGCGTTTTTCAGCTGAAGCCTCCTCGTTCCTTTCTGTAATTGGACTTCTTCGTCATTAGGTAGATTAATGGCAATAGTTTTGGAGCCTGCATTACAGTCTCCTGAGTAATAGATAACATCATAGGCATTTAATTCAGTATCTGTTCCCGGCTTTTCTTCTTTGTAAACCTGCCCAACAGGAAGTCCTTGCTGAAGGGCCGGAAGAAACTTCGCATATTTAGCCAATCGCTCACTCCATTCCATATCCTTAACTAAAACATAAGCCTCATGAGCAGCCTTGTAGCCATATAATTGATCTTCATAGGTTTCAATTGGACCGATAACAACGTCTATCTGATTCTCTTTCATATCCAGCCACGCCATATCACTTGCTTGGTACTCGTCTGTGAGCAAAGCTTCTGCGCGTAGGGTTAGGTAGCGCTTTAACCCAGCGTCATCAGCCAAATCTGCAGCTTGCAACAGAAGATCTGATGCGGCCTTTACTTCAGCCTCAAACTGAATGTGATAGGGAACCGTGATTAACTCACTCCCTTCTCGACGAACAAAGGTGTATAAACTTCCTTTATCTATCAGGCTACTTTTTTCGAATTCTTCCTTGGTCATATCAGAAGGGTAAAAATTTGCCCCTATAGGCTTATCCCCTACTCCACTTACAAAGGGCTTATTTCCATCCAACCTATCCCAAGGACCATAATTAATTTTTGCAAAGCGCTTCAAGTCTTCTGAGCCTAATGAACCCATTAATTCTTCCTGATCTCCATATGCCTCATACCAGAACAATTCATCCATTATATTTGCAGCCTCAATAAGAAGGGGAATCATGGATTTTTGGCTATCACTCAATTTACTTACATCTGTTTTAAGGGAAAATTCTGTATATTCAGCAGATAACACAGTAACCTCTGCTTGAATTTTCTCTGGATTAGAAACGCTCTCTTCACAAGAAGCAGTAAAAAACAAAGTAATTGCTAGAAGAAGAGAAGCCAAAAAGTAATTCATGTATCTTACATTAGTTTTACTCAAAATAAAACATAATTTTGATACCACAATAAGAAAATTACTTTTTTTCGAAGTATTTGGCTTCATGGGATTACTAGGGATAGGTTGAGGGTCGTAGTAAAGTGGGCTCCTTAAATATGTGAGGTATCATACTTGTAGGACCCTTTCTGATACCTTCTGTTTATTGAAAATTCTTCTCTATAAAGGTGAAGGCACCTTGGGGCGTTTAATTATGCTTAATATATCAAGAATTCTTTTGTACCGTAAACTCTTATTACTCAAAGTTCGTTATATTCTTACTTGGGAAATAGTGAACATTTGTTTCTATTTTGGAACGTTTTGTGTGGGAAATAAAAAAAATAGTATATGTACTTTTCCGAAGAACACAACTTATTCCGCGAAGGTTTTAGGGAATTTCTCCAACGAGAGGTAGTACCTCATATTTCTGAATGGGAGAAATCGGGGAAAATAGAAGGGAATATATGGCCCAAAATGGGTGAAATGGGCTATTTCGGCCTTGCTTATCCTGAGGAGTTTGGCGGACTAAACCTAGACCTTTTTTATACCGTCATTTTCTTAGAGGAAATGCAGCGAATCAATTCTGGAGGATTTGCAGCAGCTATGTGGGCCCATGCCTATCTCGCCATGCAGCACTTGAATGCAGAAGGGAGTTATGAGAACAAGAAGCGCTACTTAGAACCTAGTATTGCTGGGGAGAAAATAGGCTGTCTATGCATTACCGAACCTTTTGGCGGTTCAGACGTTGGGGGCATGCGTACCACAGCCGTATTGGAAGGAGATCACTATATCCTAAACGGTTCTAAGACGTTTATTACCAATGGGGTATACTCTGACTACCTTATAGTAGCAGCCAAGACCGACCCTGATGCTCGCAATAAAGGAATAAGTATTTTCGTGGTAGATCGTGGTATGCCCGGAATTAACGCCACCAAACTTGATAAATTGGGTTGGCGTGCATCCGATACGGGAGAAATCGCCTTCGATGGCGTCAAAATCCCCAAGGAAAACATCTTGGGAGAGCCCAATCAGGGCTTTTACTACCTCATGCAACATTTGGCCTTAGAGCGTCTCATTATGGCCGTTAATGCCGTCGCAAGGGCTGACTATGCCTTGGAATATTCCCTGCAATACATGTCCGAAAGGAAAGCCTTCGGCCAATCCATCGATAGGTTTCAGGCCCTACGGCATCGGATCGCTATGCACGCCTCAGAAATCGAAGCCCAGAAAACCTTCGTCTATGCCATTACCCACCGCCTGGACAAAGGAGAATACGTAGTAAAAGAAGCCAGCATGGCCAAATTGCTCACTACCCAAATGGCGGATCGAATCATCTATGATTGCCTCCAATTCTTGGGAGGCTATGGCTATATGGAAGAATACCCGCTGGCAAGAATGTTCCGAGACAGTCGCCTCGGACCTATTGGCGGAGGGACTTCAGAGATACTTTCCGAAATCATCGCCAAAATCGTGATTGACAAGAAGGAGTACAGAGCACCTATTTCCTTAGAAAAGTTGGAGGGTTGAGACGTGAATTCCATTATAGGGCATTTCCTTTTCTAGTTTTCAGAGGTGGAAACATCTCCTTAGCAGATATGCTATTCTCATCTGATTATGGATACAACAGGGGATCTTCTTTGCATAAATTTGCTACCTGTAGAGAATCCCTACAGAATATTTTTTCACAAAGGAAGAAATACCCAATCTATTCTATTCAGGCACTTATAGAAATAACCTTCCTCTCCATATGGATTAAGGTTGAATCAGTATACGCGTTGAATAGTGCCTCCCATCCACAAAGTTTAGTTTAACGATATACAGCCCAACCTTATTTTTGGCTAGAGAAATGACGCATTTATTATCAGTGTACGACTTGGAGTCGACCTCCACAAGTTGCCTCTTACCAAGTAAATCATATATATCCAAGGAGCTTACCCTGAGGCTTAGCGGAATATGCAGCCAAAAATTTCCCGTAGAAGATGGGTTTGGCCATAGTTTTATCCCCTCCATCAAGGAATTTAATGTTGAGGTCGGGGGGTTTATATTTTCTTTTGTAAACAACTCTTTTCTCCGTGGGCTACTTGTTAATACCGTAAGCATACGTTCTTTCTGACAACGGGTGAACATATTCATACAAGGGTCGTCAGTATAATCCATGTAGTTTTCAAATAGGTCTGCTGTCCCACAGGTACTCTTCTGAGCAGGACACCCAAAACTAGGATTTTCTGATACAGGAGTATCCATACAAAAATCATCGACACCGCAGGCTCCATCGCCCCAAATATGCCGGAGCCCCAGCCAGTGTCCTACCTCATGGGTCGTAGTTCTCCCCAAATTGAATGGAGCAAATAGAACGGGGAAGCTTCCCTTCTCTGAACTTCCAAAGTACTTATACCCTACTACTATACCGTCGGTGGTAGGATCTTCCCCTGACTCAGGTAGGCCTGATAGCCCTGACCCTTCCGGAAATTGGGCATAGCCCAGTAAATCCCGGGATACGAAGCCCCCAAAATTAACAGTCCAGATGTTGAAAAATCGTCCAGGATCCCATATGGAAATAGGCTTGAGCACACGGTCAATCGGATTACGGACATTCCCCTTGGGCCAGGAAGCCCTCCCCCCATCTACTCGATCCACTCCAGGTTCTTCCAAAAGCTTACCCTCAGGGTCTGTTGGGGTGAGAAAAAATTCAATTTGGGTATCGGTTCCCAGAGGGTGCTCATTGAAACCATTGGTTCCTTTTGTCCGACGAAAGTCTTCATTTAACACCTCAATTTGGGAGGCTATCTGCTCATAGGAGATATTGGGTCCAGATCCTACTTCCTCTCCATTGTGGACTACATGAACGACCACCGGAATTTTGTACATAGCTTCTTGTGCTGAAAGATTCACACGCAAGGCCCATAGCTGAATAAAAAGTAAAACGTATTTCATTAGACGTATTTTGGGGTGAACAGATGAAAATCTGCCCAGGTATCCCCTAGGCAGATCATTCAACACATATTTGCATTAAGAAATTTCCCCAGTCCGGAGGTCTATGGTATAGATTTCTCCGTTCAAAGTAAGGATGACTACCCCATTTCCTTCAAAGGATAAACTTCCCATGTAGCTGTAGGATTCTCCACTTTTCAAGGTTCCAGATAGGCTAAGGGAGGCTGTACCAGAACTGATTTCACCCAATTGTTTGTCATAGCTTAGCGCACTCAAGTCAAAAGAAACCGTCGAATTGCTCTGCGTCATATTCCTAACGCGAGATTCGAAGTCCCCAGAGCGCTCATAAACTCCATTAATTATATACGCGGATTGAGTTAGGGGGAAACCTGACATAGAAAAAGAGGCAATACCCGTATTATCCGAGACAAGCCGAGGACCGTCATAGGTTCCCTCATAACTGGAGCTAACTGCCACAAACTCCGGGATGTTGTTACTTTTACATTGAATCTCATACGCATAAGCGAATTGAAAGGAATAGGTGCTCACGGTTCCACTTGGATTGGAGGTACTAAAAACCGTATCCATTTGGTACCCACAGCCGTTGGATGGAGACTCCATCTCAGAGGAAAGGGAGCTTTCTGTGGTACGAACTATATCGGATACCATTGCGTTTAATCCAGCAGAATTATCCGATACAGATGAAGATACTATCTCGGCTGCGTCATCTGTGGATAGGGTTTCAGAAGATGGAGACACTGTGTCTTCTGATTCACAGGCAAAACAAAAAAGCAAGGTAAGGGTCAAAAATGTTAACTTTAAAGATTTCATATTGGTTTTTATGGAAGAATGGCCCAATAACTACTTTGTACCTGTGTTTTGCCCCATCGTGAGCTGCGCTTTCAACCAAGTGCAAAGACTATTCAACAAACGGTAAATAGACTCTGAAAAACCGCCTTAATTTGCCGAAGAGCAAAAGCTTGAAGGGATAAAAAAATATTTATGAATAGTGTGTATCGTATACCCACCTGGGCAATTCACCTCAGTGTATGGCTATTAGTAGGGGGAGTCTTCTTGGCTTCGACCTTCCAATTTCTTCCCTTCCGGAGTGCCGTTTTGAAAATTTCCATTTCCTTCCTTTTTGCGGCATTCCTTTTCTATGGCAATGCCTATACCTTGTTCCCCAAATTTTTTGAACAAAAAAGCTATTGGTCCTATGTCTCGCTCTCTCTGGTCTTTGTTGGCGGGGTGATTTTCATTCGAATGTTCCTAGAAAAGCTTTGGTTTATTCCCTACCTCACAACTGCTGAGGAGCAAGAATTCTATGACCAAACCGCTCTATTTCGACTGGTAAGCTCCTCTTCTGCGGCCTTTTTCTTGGGATTTTTCTACAGTTTGGGAGACAGGTGGATACATCAAGAAAATGAACGAAATCGTATCAAAGTTCTGGAGTACAAGACAGAATTACGCGTCCTAAAGAACCAGCTCAGTCCACACTTCTTGTTCAATGCCATCAACAATGTATATTCTCTTGCCCTAGACCAAGACCTTCGCACTGCACCCATGCTACTGGAGATATCTCAAATGCTTCGATATCTAATTTACCGAACGGAAGGGGAACGGGTGAAGCTGACAGACGAAATTCAATTCTTGCAAACCTTGATTACCCTATATTCCCTAAAATATGAGGATTTACCCTTGAAAAAACTTTCCCACCAAGGGGTACATGCCAAGCACCCTATAGCCCCTTTGTTATTGCTCCCCTTTATCGAAAACATGTTCAAACACGGTTACATTGAGGGAGCAAAAGATAAATGGGTACTCACCTTATCAGTAGAAAATCAAGTTCTGACTTTTCTGGCTCAAAATCCCAAAAATCCTACCTATACCTCTTTAGAAAGAGCTTCCGGGGTAGGTATAGAAAATACTAAAAAACGATTGGCACTTATCTACCCCAGTCAGTACCGCCTCGATATTCAGCAACTGGAATCCTTTTTTTCCGTCCAATTAATCCTTAGCCTCAATGGAAAAGCTCTTGAAGTGCCTCATCGTTGATGATGAGCCCCTTGCTCGCTCTCTTATAAGAAGGTTTGTGGAAAGCCAGAAAGACTTACAGGTAGTAGGAGAATGTAAAGATGGCGGAGAAGTTAGCGAATGGCTTTCCGAACACCAGGCTGATATCATTTTTTTAGACATTCAAATGCCCAAAATGACCGGTATTACAGTAGCCGAAGATCATCAACTATCTCCCTTGATCATCTTCACTACGGCCTATGAGCAATTCGCAGCTAAAGCCTTCGAGTTAAATGTATTGGACTATCTGGTGAAGCCTTTTTCAGAACAACGCTTTCTCCAAGCAGTCGATAAAGCACGAACCTATTATCAGTGGAGAAAACATCCCAATAAAGCCTCTCAGACTTTTTTGTTTGTTCGCAGTGAATACCAACTCAAAAAAATTGCCATGACAGATATCCTCTTCATTGAAGGGATGAAAGAATATGTAAAAATTCACCTAAAGGACCAATTACCAGAACTAGTATATATGCGGATGAAGGATCTGATCGAGAAGTTGAACGAGGACTTTTTGCGCATACACAAATCCTACATCGTCAATTTGACTTACATAGACCAGATGGGAAGTTCCCATCTCACCATTGGAAAAAGGGAGTTGAAAGTAGGGCGAACCTACAAGAAAAGATTCCAGCAATGGTTACAACAGCAGGATGCTTAGCCAACACGTGTTCATCCATACGGGACTTTGCCGTATCGATAATTTTCCCGTATCTCCCTTGTAGCGATGGAATTTTGCTATGGAGAAGGGGGTTGGGGATGACCAATAGCTCCAAAATAGATTGAAAATCGCCCTAATATAGTTTTGCCATGTACAGAAAATCTCTTCAATTTTTTCAACGTGAAACGTTGATTTTTGAGACTATTTTAAACTTTTATGTAAATATAGCCATCCATTGAAGTAGGGGGTTTTAAAAACCCAAGCAGGAACTTAGAGAGGATTATAGGTACTAAAAGAGGTTGCCATTCAGGTTTTTAAAATAAATAGGCCTCCAGGGTCCTCCTCCTGAAAATATGTATGCCCTGGCACATTAAATCATGTTATTATGAAAACAACCAGACAAAAGCCTACTTCGAAGTTCGAAAAAATTATGATTTTGGAATTGCTTACAGCGTGTTGCTCGCATTACGAGTTGGCCCCTCAACAGCTAAGCAATAAGGAGCGGAATGTCCTTTACCAAGCTAGAATTACTACCCAATTGAAAAAAATATTAATCATGGCTAACCTATGTTTAGTCTTCGCTGGGTGCAGCCATAAAGAAGAAAGAAAGGTAGGGAATAATGAAGTTCTACAGACTGAACGCAGTGAAATAAATTATCCCACTGCTGAAGTGGCTATACTTGGAACTTTTCATTTTAAATCAAATATAGATGCTTACAAACGTAAGTACCATGTAGATATTTCCTCTGAAAAAACACAGAAAGAGATTCAAGAACTTCTTGATCATTTGAAGAGATTCCAACCGACAAAAATAGCACTTGAAGTTCCTATAAAAAAACAGGCAAAACTCGATAGCCTCTATCAGGAGTACAGAAAAGGTAATTTTGAGCTTCCAGTTCCCGAAATGTATCAACTTGGTTTTAGACTAGCAAAGCAATTAGATCACCCACATATTTACGGAGTTGATACGCAAGCACCCCTTCACTTGGAGAACCGCGTAGCAGACTGGGATCAGCATGCCAAAGAAACAGGTTTGTACGAAAAGTGGAATTATTTTACATCCTATTTTACCAAGAAATATTCTACTAGCGATTCGCTAAAAACAACTATGCCCCTACTGGCCTACTACAGTTTTTTGAATTCGCAAGAAGTTGAAAAGGTAAGCGGTCAAGATAAACTTAGTGGTATGATTCAGCTAGGTGCAGGGGACTCTTACATTGGAGCAGATGGAATAACAAAAGATTACCGAAGAAACTTAAGAATTTATGCAAATATGTTAAATCTCATCGAAAGTGATGAAGATCGCTTTCTCATGATCTACGGCTCCTCTCATAAAAGAATATTGCGGCACTTCTTTGAAGACTCTATGGAGTTCACCTATATAGATATCTCGTCATATTTAGAGTAACAAAGGGACTTAGATTATACCCAAAATTTGAGCAGTCACACATTAGTGGCTTATTACCCATTTAATTCATAAAATTCACAATTGATTCCGCTACTTCAAAGGTTCTTAAAATTCTGAAATGCCCGGTCCCCTCTATTTCTTTAAAACTACACCCTTCCCAATTTTGATAGACATTTTTGGATTGTTCTATCGGAATAACCTTGTCATTCTTATCATGAATAATTAGAGCCTTTTTCACATTTATTTCTTTTACAAACGAACTGACATTTGCTTCAGATACTTTTATCTGAATTTCATTCTCTAACTTTTCTACCAGTTTATTTTGTACCTTTTGAGTTATTCCTACACTATTTCCCACATCATTAATTCTTTCACTAAATTTATCCGGAGTGGTTAATAGCACATATTTATCTATTTCAATATCTCTGTTCCTATACAAGGCATAAGTTGTTGCTACTCCTCCGAAGGAATGACTTATTAATTTTCTACATCCATTTTCTCTGATCATTTTTCCTACTAAATCACTAAACTCGAATAAACTCGTCTTTCCTTTACTGCTAAAACCATGGGATGGACCGTCAAACGATATTACGTAATAATTTTTTTTTAAAAGCTCTTTGATTATATCTGTAAAATTTCCTGCCTGACCTTCCCAGCCATGAATGAGAAGAATTCCCTCGTCTTCTTGATTTCCCCATTTATATATTTGAATATCAAATTCACCAAACTTCATCTTTTCTTTCCGAGACTTATTTAGCATTTCTACTTCATGTTCCCTTAGCTTTTTATGCTGTGGATTGGTTAAAGTATTATATGCCAATTCAACTACCATGGATGGGGAAATACTCGACAATATTCTAACGATTTGTTTTTTCATGAATATGTTTTTCTATACCGTACACTTTTGAGTGTTAGGCTCGATGGTTAGTGGCATATTACTACAGGGTTCTTCTCGTCTAAGCGATATAGCTCGTTCCGATCCAGATCATAAGGTAAAAAAAATAATTATTCAGAAACCTACAGTTCCACACGCACATTCTGCTGCGCAAGAATTTCCAGAAAAGGCGCTACCTCAAATTTATCAGGACGAAAGCTATGGTCGCGTATGGCTGCTTGCTGCTTTCTTCGAATGCTACGGGCAAAGCGCCTAACCCCTTCTTTATCTTCCAAAATAAGCCCTGGTACGGGTACACTCTCTCCTCGTTCGTTCTTCGCCACCATGGTGAAGTAAGAGGAGTTGCAATGCTTGACAAAACCCTGTTGGATATTTTCCGATTCCACCCGAAGTCCGACGACCATAGAGGTGCGACCAGTGTAATTGACAGAAGCCTTTAGGGTTACCAATTCCCCCACTTCAATCGGGGTGAGAAAATCCACCTTATTGACAGAAGCTGTTACACAATAGTGTCCCGAATGTTTAGAGGCACAGGCAAAGGCTATCTGGTCCATTAGGTTGAGAATGTATCCGCCATGGATTTTCCCACTGAAATTAGAATAAGAAGGTAGCATCAACTGGGTCATCGTAATCTGTGATTCCCGAGTATGCTTGAAGCGTACTTCCTGTTCTATCTCCGATGGGGATTTCTTGCTTAGTCCCATCCGTTAGTTATTTCCCAGCTCGACCTTCCTCCCTGGCGTGTAGGGAGCACCAGCCGCCTCTAACTTTTGCTTAAAGGTCTCCATATCCCCTTCTAGAAAACTATTGACTTCCTGTAAAACAGGTTCAAATTCTTCCAGGGCAATTCCATAAGTATCCCTGTGGGTCTGGGTAGGAGCTGCGGTGGAATAGAACTGTTCGTAGGCAAGGCTAAATACCCGATTCATAATTGAGGGGGGCTGATCGATATCCAATCGACGCTTAATAGGATCTCCACTCATTTTTTGCCGCAGCCCCTTTAAGGTTGCCTCCAAGGCATACAGTTCTGCATATAGTGCTTGCTGCTCGATCTCTGCCCGGTTTACCGCTTCTTTCATGTAGCGCAACTGATCCCCTGCTTCGCTAAGCCTTGAAGAAGTTCCTTGAACCGTACGCGCCAGTTCACTTGCTTGTTGCTGAAAGGCTACTTTGGCCGCTCTATCTGCAGCAGGAAGTACCGTATTTTGGAGGGCCTTTACTTCAAAAGACACAGGGCCTGCAAGCGGACTAATCTCGCCATCAACCACTTTGGAAAGTGTAACTGAATAGGTTCCCGGTAATACAAGGGTGCCTTCTTCCTTACCTGCAAAAGGATTGTAAAAGGAGGAAGAGCGAAAAGAAATAGGATCTTTAGAAACGTAACGCAAATCCCACTTCATACGATTGACTCCCTTACTGGGGCTTTTCGAAAATTTACGCACAACCTTTCCTTGCGCATCGTGAATTGTGACCAACAATTGGGGTGACTTAGCTTCATTTTCCGCCTTTAATTCCTCGTATGAAGGATACTGGACGTCTCCGCCATCTTTTCGCGCTTCTTGCTCTGCTTTTTTCCGTAAATCTTTAGCTGATTTCCAAGAATCTTTCATATAATACGTGATCATGGCCTCAGGACCCAGGTTTTCAGCTGAGTAGTAACTATCTCCTTGGAAGGATTTACCTGGAAGGCCTAAAGGCATACTTTTTTCAAAAGACCAGGCATCTCGAATGCTAAACAGTTCTGCTTCTTTTTCCAGGACTTCTGCTTCGAGCGAACGCAAAGGGGTATAGTCGTCCAAGACGTAAAAGCCCCGCCCAAAAGTTCCCAAAACTAAGTCATTTTCCCTACGCTGGATATCAATATCCCGAACAGCAATAGTCGGAAGGCCCGCTTTTAGCTGCTTCCAACTAACTCCTGTACTACTGGAGAAAAAGACCCCAAATTCGGTACCTACAAATAGCAGATTAGGGTCTACATGATCCTCTTCTAGAGCGTATACGGAACCTCTTGGGGGCAGATTAGAACTGATAGAGGTCCAAGTTTGCCCCTTATCGGTACTCTTGAAGACATAGGGGGCAAAGTCGCCATATTTATGGTGATTAAAAGCAGCATAGATCACGTTTTCATCGTGTTGAGAAGCATATACTTCATTTACATAGCTTTGAGAAGGCGCTCCCTTTATGGAGGAAATCTTCCTCCAGGAATCTCCTCCATTTTCTGAAATTTGAATCAAGCCATCATCTGTACCCACGATAAGGAGATCTTTGTTGAGCGGAGACTCAGCAAAAGCCACAATCGTACCATAAGGAGAGGTAGAGCGATTTTTGGCTACAGCATCAATGCCCCAAACCCGATCCATGACCTTAAGCTCATTTCGATTGATTTGGGCGGTTAAATCTTCGCCCAACACCTTCCAACTGTTCCCATAGTCATCACTGCGAAACACTTTATTGGCAGCAAAGTACAAGCGTCCTTTGGCATGTGGACTCACCGCTAAGGGTGCATCCCAATTCCACCGATAGGCATTTTCTCCTTTGCGGGCTTTTGGCTGTATCCCGACTTCTTCCCCGCTTCGCTTGTCGTAACGCACCAAAACTCCATATTGAGACTGGGCATATACTATATCGGGGTTCTCAGGATCTACTTGAGACTCAAAGCCATCGCCTCCATGGGTAATGAACCAATCGGCATTCGTAATTCCGTGTGCAGTAGATACCCGGGAAGGCCCTCCCAAGCTAAAATTGTCTTGCGTCCCTCCATATACATTGTAGAAGGGCTCTGCATTGTCTACAGCCACCTTATAGAATTGGGTGATCGGAAGATTTGCCTTGAAATCCCAAGTCTTTCCGGTATCCCAAGTTTCATAGATTCCTCCATCACAGCCGACGAGTAAATGGTCCGTGAATTCCGGATCAATCCAAAGACAATGGTTGTCTACATGCTTAAAATCCTCGCCCACTACGGAAAAGCTTTTTCCGCCGTTCACACTTACTGCCATCCAAGTATTCATAGCATACAACTTCTCTGGATTCTTGGGATCTGCAATGATTTCCTGGTAGTAATTTCCGCTGGTGGAGTATCCCCCTCGCTTTTCCCAAGAGGCTCCTCTATTTGCAGAACGGTAGGTTCCCCCTTTTCCCTCTGCAGCTTCTACAATTGCATAAATATATTCGGGATGGGCTGGGGAAATTGCCAAGCCAATCCTCCCAAGATCGACTCCGGGCAAGCCCTTGGAAGACTTTTCCCAGGTATTCCCTCCGTCTTCAGTTTTATATATAGCTGAACCTGGGCCACCTCCTAAATAGGTAAATACATGTCGCCTTCTTTGGTAAGCTGCTGCATACAGTACATTGGGGTTATCGGGATCCATCACCAAATCTGTGACGCCTGTATGTTCATCGATCTCTAATACATTCTCCCATGTTTCTCCTCCATCCAAACTTCTAAATACGCCCCGATCCCCGCCAGCACTCCAAAGAGGACCAATAGCAGCTACGTATATTACACGCGAATCTGCAGGATGAACGAGGATCTTTCCGATATGCTCGGAAGCCTTCAATCCCATATGCTTCCAGCTTTTCCCTCCATCTTTAGAACGGTATACCCCATCCCCATAGGCTACACTACGCTGGTTGTTATTCTCCCCCGTTCCTACCCAAATGACATTGGGGTTATAGGGGTCCATGGCAATACACCCTATGGAATAAGAGCCTTGCGCATCGAAAATGGGGTCAAAGGTAGTACCCGCATTAATAGTTTTCCAGACCCCACCGGACGAAGTTGCCACATAGTACTCGCTAGGCTTTTGCGGGTTGATTGCAAAATCAGAAATTCTTCCTGAGGTTAGGGCAGGCCCTATGCAACGAAACTTCAAACCAGAAAGGCTTAAGTCTTCCCATACCTTATTCACAGTTGAAGAGGACTCCTTTTGAGACTTCTGGCCCCATACAGGGTGAATGGTCAATACTGCCAAAAGGCTTATAGAAACAGATAGGCTTCTCAGAATATTTTTCATAGGTGATTCGGGTTTGAAAGGGAAAGATACACATTATCCCTAAAATCTTCTAGTGCCGAATTCTTACCATCCGTCTTTCACTTTCTGCAAAATAACGCGGAAAATACACCAATCATTTAATTCTATAATTATATATTACATTTAATGACTATTTTTGAGTTAAATAGATTGAAGACTTTATGAAGGACCAATCCGAGAACTTTCCCACTACTCCTTCTCTACCCCTAAAAAAATGGGATGGACTCAAAATAGATTTGAGTGAACAATATCCAGATGCAAATGCCCTTTTAGAAAATATTGACGAGGGTCTAATCATTGCCGATCCGATTGGGCATATTATATTTTCAAATAACCGAGTGGAAGACCTCACAGGTTTTCACAAGGAGGAGTTAGTGGGGACCCTGATCGATCAAAAATTACTATCAGGGGCTGACTTAGCGGAAGAAACGAAAAAAGAACTCATTGGAATCGAGCATGGAAAAAGAGAATTAACATTTGAAAACAAACACAAAAAGGGTATCGCCTGGTGGACGTCTTTGAAGGCGTCTCCCTTCAAAAGCCCAGAGGGTAAGTACCTAGGGGTTATATATATTCTGGACGATGTAGGGCACTACAAGCAAGCTGAGAAGGTCGTCCAGGAGAATGACGCTAAGATGCGAGCCATTATAGACTCTGCACTTGATGCGGTAATTGTGATCAACCAGGAGGGGAAAATTACGGAATGGAACTCACAAGCAGAACAAATATTTGGGTGGTCAGCAGATGAGGTTAAAGGGGTAACTATTTCGGATACCATCATCCCTCGCCAATACAAGAGTTCTCATGACAAAGGGTTTGAGCACTTTCTTAAAACGGGTGAAGGACCTGCATTGAACCAGCGTCTGGAAATCAAGGCCGTAAATAGGCTTGACAGAGAATTTCCGATAGAGTTAACCATTATTCCCATCCAGCTTGGGGAAGAGTATTTTTTCTCAGCCTTCATTCGAGATATTAGCCAAAGAAAAGCCCAGGAAGAGAAAAGAGAAAAGCTCCTTAACCAGTTGGCGCAAGCCAATGCAGAACTAAAGGACTTTGCCTACATCGTATCACACGACTTAAAGGCTCCACTCCGCGCAATTAGTTCCCTTTCTCAATGGATTTCTGAAGATTATGAAGAGCAATTCGATGAAGAAGGTAAACAGCAATTTGCCCTACTGAGAGGTCGTGTTAACCGAATGAGTGAACTCATTACGGGTATTTTAAATTATTCTAAAATCGGAAGGGTAAACACTGAAATTTACCATGTAAACCTTCAAACCCTCGTCGAGGAAATAAAGGAAATGCTCGTAATAGGAGAGGGCATTGAAATTACCATTCCTAAAGAGTTGCCGACTGTCTCTTACAACAAAGTCAGTGCCCAGCAAATATTTCAAAATCTGATGAGTAATGCCATCAAATACAATGATAAAGAAACCTGTAAAATAGAGGTTGGCTTTACCCATGGATCCCACCACCATACTTTTTGGGTAAAGGACAATGGCCCTGGGATTGACGAAAAATACCACGATAAGATTTTCAAAATATTCCAAACCCTTCGGCCCAGAGACGAAGTAGAGGCTACAGGAGTAGGCCTTTCCATCGTCAAAAAAACCCTCAACCTTTTTGGAGGAAATATTTGGATAGAGTCAGAATTGGATACGGGGACTTCTTTCCTTTTTACTATACCACATGAGCCACAGCTTAATCTAGAGATTTAACTTTAAACGATTCAATATGGACCAGATGAAAGACCAAAAATCAATCTTACTCATTGAGGATGATCTCGTAGATGCAATGACAGTAAAGAAAGTACTGAAAGAGTTAAATGTTGAGAGACCCCTCACAGTCTGTAAAAATGGAGAAGAAGGATTGGAATTTCTGGAAAATAACCTCAATAATTTACCTGGAATTATCCTACTAGACCTCAATATGCCTAAAATGAATGGCCTGGAATTCCTGAAAGCCATTAAGTCCCATCCCAAATTTCAAGTGATACCTGTCGTAGTACTTACTACTTCTGACGATCACAATGATAAATTGGAAAGTTACAAATTATCCATTGCAGGATATATGCTCAAATCGTTTGACTATAAAAAATTCATTGAGGTAATGCGCTCTGTAAAACACTATTGGGAAGTGAGCGAATTGTCATACTAAAACCTGTAATATGAGTCAAAAACATATCCTGTATATTGAGGATGATACCATCGACCAAATGGCTTTCAAGCGAATTCTCGCTAAGGAAGCTTGGTTGAGCTTTACCCTATCAAACAGTGTGTCTGAAGGCCAAAAGTTTTGGAATCATCATACATATGACTTGGTCATTACAGATTACCACCTGTCAGATGGAACCGCGCATGATGTATTAGCCTTTGTCCGCACAGGGCCAATTGTGGTGGTTACAGGTACGCTTCGGGCAGAGGAGCAATCCAGATTTGCTGAACTCGGAGCAAAGTACTATCTAGCTAAACCCCTAATACCTGACGAATTCATCAGCTTATTGAGAGAGGTCCTATCGACAGATACAGAAAATAGTGTATTGGCTGAGCCTTCTATTTCCTTTGATTTGAAGTATTTAAAAGACTTATCCCAAGGAGACCAGGAATTTGAAGCAGAAATGATTCAAATTTTCCTCGATGAAATGCCAGAAGGAATTCAGGAAATACATCAATTGATTGAAAGCCAAAAATGGATCCAGTTAGGGGCAGCCATTCACAAAATGAAATCGAAAATTCGGTTAATGGGTATGGTTGAAATCAAAGATTTAGCGGATCGCCTTGAGAAGAATTTCAAATTTGAACGGGAAATCGATTCGTCTCTGGCAGAAATACCTTTATTGGTCAAATCATTAGAGATTGCCGTTGAAAAAGCATCCGGTCTAATTCCTCAACTGTGAATTAATTTCCCATATACTTCTTGCAATAGTTTCAGGGCCTGTAACTGGGAATCTGTCAGCTCCTCTTCATCAGAATCATAGAAGGCGTGTAAGGTTTTTTCAATCGCCTTTAGGGTCTTTTTTTGAAGAAAAGGACGATAGTGAAGGACATCCTTTTGGATGGGGTATTTCTCTCCCTGATTATTGATCATTTTTCCAAGATGTTTGTGAAATAATAAATGCCTACAATAAATGCATCGGCTTGATGAATGACCCTAAACTTACCTTTCAATTTTAGAAAAAATTCGTATAATCTTCAAACATTCAAGGGTGATTTTTTTTCCACAATTGAAGCATAGGAATAATATTTTGGAGCATTGTTGAAAATAATCCAATCACATAAATGAAATAGATATTCATAATTATTTGATTTTCATTTAGTTATAAGGAATACATAGCCATGCAAAATCTAACCAAAATCACTGTCCAAAAAATTATCCCGAAAATTATTCATTATAATTATCGAATATTATTTTAATACATACTGATTGGAGAATTGAATAATTTTTATTGTTTCCCACCTCATTAAATAGGCCCTCTGTACTCCATTTTCACCCGATTCCTTCAATCTTTTGGCTTTATTTGTCTTAATCTTAGCATCCACTTTTAGGCAAATATTACCTACTCATTCCTGTAGAAGACTTAAAAAATTTAGGGAAAGAGAATATGTTGCGATCCAGAAGAAAAAAGACCATATTAACAGTTAGTTTGTGTTTTTCAACCCATCAGGCTGGTCTTATGCCCAGAATTTGCATACACTTCCATATTCACGTTCCCCTTCCCCTTAATTCTTTTAGTTTTTTTGACTTGGGAACACACAAATCTTATATCGATCACCAGTCTTCAATCGATAAAATCCAGCGGTTCACAATAGGCACCTTGATTCCGAGTATCCGGGTTTTGCAAAACCTGATCGAAAGAAATGGCGATAAGTTCAAGTTTGCCCTGAGCATCAGTGGGACTACGTTAGACCTCATGGATGTCCAAGCTCCCGATGGGCTAAAGGCGTTACAGCAACTCACAAAAACAGGTGGAGTTGAATGGCTTAATTATCCCTACTATCACTCCTTGAGTTTTCTATTTAACCGCAAGGAATTCTCGAGGCAGTTGGCCCTTCAGCGAAACCGCCTAGAAAAGTTTTTTGGACAAGTACCTCAGGTATTGTGCAATACCCATCTCATTTACAATAACTACTTGGCTTACTACGCCAAGATGCACCAATACAAAGGGATTTTGTGTGAAGGGGTTCCCGCTTTATTGGCTCCAGAAATTGAAAATGAGCTTTGTAAGCCAACGGATGTTGATGGGGTTTCTCTACTTCTTCGACATGCCCAACTTTCTGAAGATATTTCCTTTCGCTTTTCAGATACTGAGTGGGATTCGTTTCCCCTAACTGCTGCGAACTATGCCTTTTGGCTATCGCAAGCAAGAGGGAGCTTAGTTACGCTCTCAATGGATTTCAGCACCTTTGAAAAACATGCTTCTCGATCCTTGCTATCTTTTTTTAATTACCTACCGGAAGAAGTCTGGAAATATGAAGGGATGACATTCCTAACCCCTTCAGAGGCCATCTCTTCCCTTCAGGCGCGAGGAACCTATAATGCCTTTGACTCCATTTCGTGGGCATGGCCGGATCGAGGAATCCGGTCATGGCAAAGCAACCCCATGCAGCGAGAAGCCCTGGAAAAGATTTACAGCCTTTCTGATGAAGTCTTACAACACAGCAATAAGAAAATTCTCCGAAATTGGTCGATTCTCCAAGAGGCTGATATTTTTACTCGGATGAAGGAAATACATTCCCCTTCCGAGGATCTCCTAGGCTCTTCCTACGATATCTATTCCAGTTTTATGAACATGTTATCCGATCTCAAATTACAATTGCGAACGGAATAAACTCAGCAACAAGAGTCTATAGGAATCTACTGTTTATGATGCACAAGCGTATTTTACTCGCCGAAAGTGGTGCCACAAAAACAGACTGGCGCTTATGTGAAAAGGGCAAAGTAGTCCAGCGCTTTTCCTCCATCGGATTTAATCCTTCTTCGCTTTCTCAAGTAGACTTGCAACAAGCCGCACAAAACGTATTTAGCATACATTCCTTAGATTTTCCTCCTACCTCAATCCATTTCTTTGGTGCAGGCCTGAGAAATTCCCATCCCAGGAATCAGATGCAATCAATGTTAAGAGGGTTATTCCCCGAAGTTGAGCAAATATGGGTTGGCGATGATCTTCAAGCAGCTTGTCTAGCTACCCAACGGACAAAAGGAATTGTCGCGATCTTGGGGACAGGATCAAATGCCTGTGAATTTGATGGAGGAAAAATAACCCGCAGGAGAGGGGGATTAGGGTACATCTTGGGAGATGAAGGCTCAGGCGTGGACTTAGGGAAGCATTTACTTATTAAAATTTTACAGGGGGATTTTACAGAAAATACCGAAAGGGTTATCCTCGATCAGTTGCAGATGGACCGGGAAACGTTGAGAAATCAGTTGTATACAGAATTCAAACCCGTAAAATGGCTAGGCTCTCTCGCTCGTACTGTTCACGCATTCAAGCACCTTCCTGAGATATGTGAAATGATTATTCAGCGATTTGGGGCTTTTATACAAGGAACCTTAGCCCCCCTCCCCCATTCTCGTAAGTATCCCGTTGATTTTGTAGGCTCTATAGCCATCCATTTCCAAGAGGAGCTTATTAGCACCCTACAAAAGGCACATATTCAGCAAGGAAAAATTATATCTGACCCCATCGAAAGACTAGTTGAAGTTCTAACATATGACGATTTCACTGATCCCCTTGGGTAACCTACCCGTAAAAGTGAGTAGACTAGGTCTAGGGCTCGCCGCTTTAGGGAGACCCGGTTACATAAACCTCAACCATGGGGAAGACCTAAATTTTTCCTATGGTGTTGCGCAAATGGAGGCTCATACGCATAGCGTATTAGACCTAGCTTGGAAAGAGGGAATCAGGTACTTTGATGTGGCCCAATCTTATGGGAAGGCAGAAGAATTCCTGGCCTCTTGGATTAGAAAGCGCGATCTCCCCCTAGATGCTATCGCTGTAGGCTCCAAATGGGGGTACACCTACACGGCTAAATGGCAGGTACAAGCACAAGTTCACGAAGTAAAAGATCATAACTTGGACACCTTTTCCCGACAATGGGCCTCCAGCCAAAAACGCTTAGGCAATCATTTAGACCTATATCAAGTTCATTCGGCAACTTTTTCAAGTGGAATACTAGGAAAAACGGAAGTTCTCGAAGCACTTGTACGCCTAAAGGAGAAAGGGATAGGAATTGGGATGTCTGTGAGTGGCCCTGAACAAGGGGAAGTTATACGAGCTGCATTAATGAGCGAAGTAGACGGAGTTCCGGTTTTCGATAGTTTTCAAGCTACGTGGAATGTTATGGAGCCCAGCGCTGGGGAGGCTCTTACCCTTGCATCCCAAATGGGCAAAGGAATCATTATCAAAGAAGCCCTGGCCAATGGACGCTTGACTACCCGCAATACCCATCCACATTTTACGGAAACTCTCCACTTCCTGCAAGCTATTGCACAGTCCTATGACACCACAATCGATGCACTCCTATTAAAAATCGCCCTACAGCAAGATTGGATACATGTTGTTCTCAGTGGAGCAGGTAAGGCTAGCCACATCCAATCGAATGTCAAAGCACTACAGTTACCCCGAATAATAGAGGAGACTGAAATATTGGAAAGGGCAAAAATGTCCGTAGATGCTTATTGGACGGAACGAAAATCGTTAAATTGGAATTGAAAAGTATATCTGGGGCTTCAATTCATGGAATGTTTTTCATAGTTTTACCTAGAAACCATTCGAAACCATTAATTAATTGGTTCCATATGATAAGTTCAAACAGGATGCAAATATTTCGCAAAACCATGCTAACTCGAGGGCTGAGATTTTTTGTTATTGCCCTTCTCGCACTACCACTAGCTACCACTACTGGATGTAAGTCCAAGAAAAAACTTGCCGAGCAGCAAGCCTTAGAAGCTGCCCAGCGCGCCAAAGAGGCAAAGATTGCCGAGGCAAAGACTATCTTAGAGAATTTACTCGCAAGCCCAGGGGCAACCACAACCGCGCAGCTTCAAAGCAAAAAAGAACAATTGGAATACGTCAAGAGCATGAATTTGGATGATCCGACCATTCGAGACCTTATTGCTCAGGTGGAAACCAAACTTCAAGATGAGCAATTGGCACTCGAGCGCATGCTCAATGAGGCACCGAAGCCTTCTCAGCCCCTCGTAAGTTCCTCCCAACTGGATATGGAGTTTGGAAATATCGCCTCTTCTGTATCATCTGACGATGCCAATCAGAAAATTGACCAGGTCCTGCAATATTTCTCATCTGATAATACCCCCGTTTTGGTAATCATCAACCAATCAGGTCCCATCAAAGATTACGATAAGCCTACCACGATCAAGAAATACCTCAACTACCTCAAGGATACGCAAAAAATCATGGACCTTGTTTCCAACATTGCCTATGATGATAATGGAAAAATATCCGAACTAGAACTCTCTCGCAGAAAGAATTATTAATGAATTTCATCAACATGCAAAGATTATTTACATTCTCTCGCCCCTGGTTAATTGTACTGTTTTTCGTGGGCAGTTTTTCTGGTCTTTTTGCCCAGGTTGATATCAGTCCTCAGCGCAAGCAGGCTATTGACTCCCTAGCCTTGGAAAAGGTAAGAGATTTGGGAAAATATATCGCTATCGTGGGGAGCAAAGAAACAGCCTTCTCTGAGGCTAATCGCGTCATAGACAGGGCGGTAGAACTTTTCGCCGAAGGCAGCGAAATTGGCGTTTCGTCTCTAAGTAGACCAGAAATACTTTACTTCGAGGTGCGTCGATACTTTGAACGCCTAATGGCCTTGAATTACAATCAAGTAAATATCAAGTGGTATAATATCCAGTATATAAGCGACCTGGTTCTACAACCAGATGGAAGGTATGTGGGAGTAATCACCATTTTCCAGCGCTTTGAGGGAGTAGGAGAAGATGGACTTAAATATAAGGATACAACGAAAAAGGACATTACGGTTTACGTAGAGCAAAAACAAACCCAGATCAATGGACGTATCATCGATTATTGGGATGTATTGTTGGGAGATATTCGGGTAACTGAGACTCTACCATGACTTTTGACAATACAGAGCTTATTTCCGCCTAATTAGCAGAAAATATTACAGGCCCCTCCCAAAGAAGGGCCTGTTTTTTTTCCGAAATTTTGTTCTAATTTTACCGCTGAATGAGGTATCGTAAAATTGTTTTGGTAAGCTTGCTGGTATGGATTGGACAAAGCGCTACGTCTCAGGTACTTTCCGATTATTTGGGGAACGAACAGGTTCTATATGCTGAAACCAAACAGGTAAATCAGTTTTTCCGTCGATTCAATGGAGAAGAAGATACGCGTGGTAACCGTTATTACCCAGGAAACTCCAAATACAGAGATATTCGGGAACGCCAACGCTACCTGCCTATCTTATTTGACCTACAGAATCCCAGTCTACCCGACAGCTTGAAAAAGAGATTCATTCGAGACCTTACCCGTACTTCGCAACCCGGATTCCTGGATTTCTATGGAGAAGGTTGGTTTGCTGAAGTTATCGCAAATTTTACCTACCAAAATAGGCCCCATTCCGCTACCCTATTTTTGAAACTCCAAAAAGAACCCGTAGGCTTTAAATGGGTGTTTTCCCAGGTCTATTTTGAGCCCTTCGCTTCCATGTTTGTCGAGCAGGATTCCCTGGATGGAATCCCTCCGTTCATTCACCCGCAAAGCCATGAGTTGGACTTTATGACCTTACGGAAAGTTTTCCAAGATTCCCGAAAGGTCGAGTTATACGCCTCGAAAGAATATCATCCCGACCACCTGACTTTACTTCTCTATGAACTAAAAAAGGGGAATATTACCTTCAATTCGGTAAAAAAGGTTAAATTTCATTTTGTTCAAATCAAAGATTGGTACTTTGAACTTTCTGAAATAAATCGCCGAGGCCCCAATCGGGGCTGGTTGATATCACAGCTTGTCCGGATTCCGGAGGCTCAAAAGAATATATTGCTGAAGTATATATATCATGAATAGGATGGCAAAAACGAGTCGGTTCCTTATTCTCCTATCCTTCATGATGGGGAATATCGTCTATGGCCAACAACGGCTTAGCCCTCAGGAAATAGAGACCTATAAACGAGAGGTAGGACAGTTAATTTCCTTTTTGGAATTTAGCCTCAATACCATTGGAAGTGCTCAAAGCAGTAAGCGGCAGAAGAATATCATCATTACCCAAAGTTATAAGAAAGTATTTAGAGATTCGGAAGTACAAATCGAAGATGATCTGGCTCCCTATCGGTCTACGGTTACGAATAAAGACGTTGAATCTTACTTACAGGACATAGACTTCTTTTTCAGTGAAGCTACTTTCGACCTGGAATTACAAGAGATTGAACACAGCATTAATGATTTTGACCAGCACTACTTTCTGGCAAAACTCAGCCGAACGCTAAAAGGCAAAACCGTCGAAGGAAATACCATAGAAAACACTCAACCGCGATTTATCGAGGTAAACCTAGACGCCGTAGAGCGAGAATTGAAGATTGCAAGTATCTACTCGACAAAAGTAAACGAGCTAGCTGGAGTAAATACATGGTGGAACAACCTCCCCATAGACTGGAAATTTTTGTTCGCTGACAAGATCAAGGTGGACAAAAATCTCACCATGCGCGATGTACTTCGGGTCAATACGGGGTTGAAGCTAGGAGATACCCTCTTCCTTCCCAAGCGCGATACGGTAAATGTTATTTCCAGCGTCAAACTTCCCGATATCCTGGAGTCAGAAATTCACCCGCCCGTAGACAGTACGTATCTGTTGAGCCATATAGATACCTTTGTTCTGGAGAATCCACAAACCTTCACAGATATAAAAGGAATTTTAGATTTACGAGAAATAGATTTAAGTAGTTCTGGGCTTACAGACCTTAGCCCCATCAGCAAAATGACGCGTTTGCGTAAGCTCAATATTTCCCAAAATCCCATTTCCAACCTGGGTCCAATTAAGAGTCTTACGCTGCTAAAATCCCTCGATTTTTCACAAACGCAGATCTCAGACGTATCTCCCGTTCAGTTTGCACCTTCTATACAAGAGATCTTTGCCAATGGCACCCAGGTATCGGACTTATCTCCTATCCAATATTTGAATGACTTACAAATTGTGGACCTAAGTGAAACGCCCGTTCGGGACCTTACACCGATTATAAATTCGCGATCTATCCGTAAGCTTAGCCTAGATGGTAGTCAAGTGAGCTCTTTAGATGCGCTGAGTCGAATGGATCAGTTAGCCTTCCTCAATGTCTCCAATACCCGTATCAGCCAGCTTTCTGCTATTGCTTCCCTTCCGATGTTAAATAGCTTGGAGATAAATGGAACTTCTGTCCCCTCCTTGGAGGGCATCTCTGGACTGAGTGCGCTGGAAAAACTGTCTTGTGAAAACACGAAAATTTCCAGTCTTGACCCTTTGCTTGAGCTGCCAAAACTTACCAATGTCTACTGCGACAAAACACCAATTACCGAAAGGCAGGCGCTCGATTTTATGCGAAAAAAATCGGGTACCGTCGTAACCTACAAGTCCGATGACTTAATAGATTGGTGGAAAAGTCTATCTACCCCCTGGAAGCAGGCAATTGGAGCCAAAGAATTGATTCTCTCTCAACCTTCCAAGGCAACCTTGCAATCGCTCGCCAATCGCACAGAGTTGGATTTGCGGGGGAACACCGCCATCGAGGACCTAGCGCCACTTAAGGCTTTTAGCAACTTAGAGGTACTATTACTGGATAATACCCCAACTAGCTCCTTGGAAGCCATCGGAGCGCTAAAAGAAATTCGTGTATTGAGCTTTGAAAATACCAAGGTGAATTCCCTCGATCCCCTCATCGGCTTAGCTAAGTTGGAAGAAATCAATGGAAAAAACAGCTTGGTACGGTCCATATCAGCCCTTTCAGACAAAAATCAATTAAAAAAGGTTCTACTTGACGCAAGTGGAGTTGCTGATATTTCTCCTCTTTATAACCTCGGGGAATTACGCCTGCTGTCCTGTGAAAATACAGCCATTACCAAAGAACAAGTCTTAGCCTTTTTGGAAAAAAATCCAGAATGCGTCGTATTATTCCATGCGGAAGAACTCGACGCATGGTGGCAAGAGCTACCCGAAAACTGGAAGACCATTTTTGGTTCTCAAATTTCCTTTGCGGGAGATAATCCTACCTCAGAGGAGCTACACCAAATCGAAATGCTCCCTCAATTGAAAGTGGAAGGAATGAGTAGCTTAAGAGATTTAGCTCCAGTGGTCGCGCTCCAACGTCTCAGAACCCTGCAACTCGTTCGTACCCAGATAGCTGTTCTCACCCCGCTTGCAGAGCTTCCTAGTCTTCAACACCTGACTTGTACTGAAGGCCCACTTAGGAGCTTGGCTCCCCTCAGAGGCTTACAGAATCTAGCATACCTGGAAGTAGGAAATACCCCTGTTGAATCCCTAGAACCCATAAAGGGGATTCAAAGCCTCAAGCACCTCGGTTGCTCTGGGACTCAAATCCGAGACATAAAAGAAGTCTCTGGACTGGTGAACCTAGAAAGCTTAGATATATCTAATACTCGAATAAAGAGTCTTAAGTACCTCAGCAATCTCAAAGCCCTGACTTCTTTGACTTGCTATAATTCCAAGGTTCCGGGTAAGAAAGTACAGGACTTCAAAAAGTCCCATCCAGAGGTGGATGTGGTGTACTATTGAGATGGGGCGATCCTTTTTTTACAAGCGATAAATTTCCTTTCTCACCAACTCCATTAAATCCATATAACGCTCTTCTTCCATCCATTTACGGTACTTTTTTCGGTCCATTTCCTCTACTCGCCTCCAAATTGCCTCATTCATTTTAGCGTGCTGGGTAAAAAATTCAACTCTATCAAATATGCGTGGAGAGGCATCTGCAGTAAAAAATTTTGAATAACCGTATTCCTTGGCATAGAAGAAAAACTCAACCGTGTGCAGAAAATTTCGAGAGGCCCCTACTAAATCCCAGTCGAAATTCCAATCATTGTCATTGGTATGCAAGTAATAGTCAATCCCTGACTCTTCACAAAGTGCTAGTACTTGTGCAGGATTCTCTTTCGCAAGTAACGAATGCCCAAAATCAATTGTGACGCCAGTGGCTGAATTTTGTACTTCTTTTAAAAGTAGAAGCGTTTTCGAACAACTGTCGAGGTGACAATGGACCCGCGTTTCATTGATCTTATACTCCAAAAAAAGGGGAATTTCTGGGAGGTAATCAGCAGCCTCTGAAATGGATTCGATCATATACCGCCAAGCCTTTGGATAATCTACCTGAAAAAGATTGTCATAACCATCCGACAAAGGGCAACAGGTAACCAAAGGAGCTCCAACGATTTTTGCATAATCCTTAGCCCCTTTAATGATGTCGATCGCTTGCTTGCGCAGTTCTCTATCAGGTCGTGAAATTGCTCCTGGAACCCATTGGGTTTCCTTTTTGATATTTGCATTAACTGCAGCAAACTCCAATTGCTTCTCCTTCATCCGCATCATCGTTTCATTTGGATCCCCTGTTTCATAGGGATATACAACTTCTACCCCCGTGACTCCCGGGATAGCGCTTACAAGGTTCAAACGCTCCTCCAAACTTGTAGGGCTATGGTAGGCTGAAAACCTATCCTGTGTTTTCCCCAAAAAAGCTGTGATAATACTTTGTTTCATAGGTAGATTAATTGAAATAAACACAAAATCAGTCCACTATCTGAGTTTCACGGACAATGTCAGGATCTGAAAACTGATCCATTGCGTCCCGAACCTTGGTGGAAAAAGAATACATAACGGCCCCCCTTTCTCCCGCTTGAAACCAATGCTTCGTTCCAGGAGCAAGTACAAGTTGGGCCCCCGGTTTCATTACAACCTCGTGCCGCATGGTATAATAAGACTCTTTCCCTTTCACTAAGAATCCTTCATTTAAGGTATCTTCCCCTGGAATGTAAAAGTACAGATCCCCGTAAAGGGCTCTTATGATCTCTTCCTTTCCAGGGTCTTTTCCAACAGAAGGGTGCCAATGCTCCGGTTCTGTTTGGTAGGGGAAAAGCACCAAAATTTTTGCTGCTATTCTGTCTGTCTCAAACAAGGTTACTATTTGAACCCCTTCTTTTTCTAGCTGACTTAGTCCAAAATCCGCTACAGTAACGTGTGCTTTGTCTTCCTCAGTTAAGGTTATCCCCGCTTTCGAGATGAATGCTAAGGCGTGTAGACAAGCTTGGTCAAACTCTTTTCTGCTTATCATGGAGTTAGTCTATAAGTAAAGGTTTATGTGGGCTTATCATCATCCAGAAGAAGATGGCAAGCAAGTTTAGAATTGCTGCTATGAAGAAAAAAGGAAGCTCCGAACCCGTCATTTCTAATAGGTAAGGAAAGGCAAGAGCTGTCACAAAGGAGCCTAGATTACCTGCCATATTCATCGTACCACTTACCAGCCCTGAATGTTGCTTACCAATATCCACACAAGCTGACCAGGAAGGGCTAAGGGTCATATCTGCCCCGAAAATTGCCAAGGAAATACATACAACAGCCGGAAATGCTTCTGCCATATAGGCGCTAGAAATAATTCCCACTCCAGCAAGGGAAAACCCCAATATAGCAGGAATTCTACGGGAAAGAGCCCAGTTACCCTTTTTGAAGATGGTATCTACCATTAAGCCAGAAACCCAGTTTCCAATAGCCCCAAAAATCAGAGGAGCAGAGGCATAAAACCCAGCAGCAATACTATCTAAATCATACTTAGTCTTTAAATGGGGGAATAGCCAGGTAAGACAAAAAAAGAACGTAAAGTTGCTGGAAAAATACTGCCCCATGAGCAGCCACATATTCCGAGATTGGAATAGGCTTGAAAAGCGTATAGCATCTCTCTTAACTACAGTGGCAGTATGTTCTTGGATAAAGGCCAATTCATCTGCATGTACCCCTGGATGGTCTTTGGGCTCGTCCCTAAACCAGAGATACCATCCCACTCCCCAAAGGAGGCCTACCCCTCCCAAAATGACAAAAGTTGTTCGCCAGTCCGTAAGCTCAATGAGCCATGCTACTATGGGCAAGGCTATAGCTGCCCCCAAACGTCCACCCGAGAAATTAATCCCATTGACAATCCCTCTTTCTTGGATAGGAATCCAATTGTAAATCGCCCGAGCCATTCCAGGAAATGCCCCAGCCTCCCCTATGCCAAAAACAAAGCGAATCAACAACAAGGAGAGTAGGTTCCAAACTGCCCCAGTTAACGCAGTAAAGACGGACCATAGACTCACGACAATGGTCAATACCTTTCTTGCTCCATAGGTATCTGCAAGCAGACCAGCTGGTGCTTGAAAGAGTGCATAGCCAAGTGCAAACACGGACATGGCCCAACCCATTTGGGTATCATTTAAGGCAAGAGACTCTGCAACAGGATCCTTAGCAACAGACAATAAAATACGATCGAATAAAACAATCATTGCCAGTAAGAAGGTCCCAAATACCATTTTATAGCGGACAGGAATATATTGAGAACTGCTATTCATTCAGCTTACTTTGAACCAGGTCCTTTGAAAGGGCTAAATGAGAATGCATAAGACTCCTGGACAGGTATATGTCTCGGTTTTTTACTGCCTCTATCAGCGCATAATGCTCTCCTAGCGTTTCATCTGGGGGTCGAACCAAACCAATCATTTGGATACTTCCCATCATGCTACTTTGGTAAAACATCTTCTGTAAATAGTTATTTCCACAATTTGCTAAAATGTAGCTGTGGAAATCTTGGTCTACTTCGCGATATTTCTCATGAGATATTTCACCAGGGGTAAAAGACAGAAAAAATTGGTCTAACTTGCGCAACTTTTCTCCACTAGCTTTCCTGGTAAATAACTCAATGGCCATTACCTCAATCGCAATTCGGCAATCATAAATATGGATAATTTCTTCAGGGCTGAACTTCTTAACAACGACTCCTCTTCTCGGAATAGACTCGATAAGGGATTCCGATTCTAAGCGATTCAGAGCAGTCCGCAAGGGGGTCCGGCTAATACCTAGCTCTTTTGCCAGCTTATCCTGCACGATCTTTTCCCCAGGAGTTAGTTGACCCGATAGAATGATTTCTCTGAGAACCTTATACGCTTGGTTTCCTAAGTCTTCGTTGAAAAGTTTCATAAAAATCAAGATACATTTTTGTATACGGTATACAAAAAATTTTATAGCAATCCTCTTCTTCTATCAATGAGAGTGGCAGCAGATTGACTATTTATCTAAAAAGAGGCTTGGAAGAAACAAAGATAATTCTGGGATGAGGGTTACCAGTGCTAATACCACAAAGCTGATCAGCAGAAAGGGCAGACTTGCCTTAGAGATTTCTCCAATAGAAATTTTCCCAATACTAGAAGCCACAAATAAGCACACCCCCACCGGCGGGGTAGTCAAACCAATTACGAGGTTCAAAACAGCTATTACAGCAAAATGAATGGGATCTACGCCTACGCTCATGGCAACCTTTAGTAGGATGGGGAATAATATGAGCAGGGCTGCAACCGTTTCCATGAAGGTTCCAAAGAATAACAGCAGGAGATTTATCAGCAGGAGTACCACATACTTATTCTGGCTAAAAGAAAGGATTTCCCCAGACAGCCACTGTGGTAAGCGCTCAGTGATCAATATCCATCCAAATAAATTGGCAAATCCCACTAGGATCATCAATGAGGCCGAAGTCTTCATCGACTGAAGAATGATTTCACCCAGGTTTCGAAAGGTCAACTTTTTATAGACTAAGCTTCCAATGATCAAAGCATACAAAACAGCTATTACAGATGCTTCCGTTGGTGTAAATATCCCACCAATAATTCCAAATAGAATAATAAAAGTCATCAGCAAAGCCCAAAAGGTATCCAGGAAGCCCTTCCCTATCTGACGAATGCTACTCCTAGGCAATTTGGGATAGTCTCTCCTGTAGGACAAATATATAGCCATCCCCATTAGCCCTAAGCCCAAAAGGAGACCTGGAATAGCTCCTGCCAAGAATAGTTTTCCAACGGAAAGTCCACTGAGAGTAGCTGCAATGATCATAGGTACGCTAGGAGGAATAATAGGACCAACCGTTGAAGATACAGCCGTAATAGCAGCAGAAAACCCTAACCCGTACCCTTCTTTCTTCATGGCAGGGATCATGACAGCTCCTATGCTGGCGGTATCAGATACAGCCGTACCAGAAATCCCAGCAAATAGCATGGATGCACCAATATTGGCGAGCGAAAGACCTCCTCGTATATGTCCCAGCAGATGATTACAAAAGGAAATGATCTTCTCTGTCAAGCCTCCATGGTTCATTAAATTTCCTGCTAAAATAAATCCAGGTATGCTCAACAATACAAATACATCTATACCCGAATACATCTTCATGGGCAAAACGACCAGAGAAATATCTGCAAAAACCAAATAGGTCAAACAGGCAACCCCGAGAGCAAAGGCAATCGGAACCCGAAACAACAAGCAGAGGAGAAAAACTCCCAAAAGAACGCCTATCATGATTTTGAAGCGTAGAGGTTGTGGATTAAAGGAAGCAGGGCAAAAAAACAGATCCCAATAGCAAGTATAACCATGGAGAAAAAGGCTACGGACATTCTCATCCCTATACTGGGAGAGGTCTCTCCATAGCCTTGGATAATAAAGGGAAATGAAAAATAGGTGAACAGGCCAAAAAGCACGCTCACCAACACGGGAATGAAGCTATCAAAAAAGCGTTGGGTACGTTGAGATAGCCTTGTATATACCCCTTCAAATGCAATAAAATCACCGTCTTTATAGGCGAGCCCCGCAGCGAATGCAGTGGCATAGACAAAGAAAAGCCGTGAAGCTTCTTCCGTCCAGGCAGGCGCTTGTGCTAAGAAGAAGCGCGAAAAGATTTGTAGCAAAACAGATGCAATTAAGGCACAGGTACTTACGAGTGTTCCCAGCCTAAGCACATATACCAATACCTTTTCAATTCCTTTCATCTATTCAAACTGTTTAAAAATTCATCGTATACTGCTTGCATCTCCAAAGATAGACTCTCGTAAATGGCTGCCCTGCACTTTAAAGCAAAGGCTTCTTTGTCCACCGCTATGAACTCCATTCCTTTGCCCGCAAGGTCTTGCTGAACCGCTTTTTCACTCGCAATAAACAGCGAATGCTCATAACGAACCATATCTTTTGCAGCCTCTAGAAAGATCGCCTGTAGATCGGGAGGAAGTCGCTGAAATTGCTTTTCGCCTACTACGGGATAAATCCAGCTCACAACGTGCCCAGTCAGGTTGACATATTTTTGGACTTCTGCAAAGCCAGCACTTCGTATTAAGGCGAAGGGATTCTCCTGAGCTTCGATTGTGCCCTGTTGAAGGGAGGTGAAAACTTCTGAAAAAGCCATCGGGGTAGGTTTGGCCCCCATAGCATTCCAAGCCGTTACAAAGGAAGGCACACTAGGTACGCGAAGTATGAGGCCGTTCAAGTCATCGGGATGTCGAATTGGGCGGTTGGTCGTCAAATGCCTGGGGCCGCGTTGGAAATACCCAAGTGGTCTGAGTCCGGTGAGTTGCAACATATTGTCCTCAATTTTTTGTCCTAGTGGACCTTCAATTAGGGCTTTCATCTCGATAGAGTCTTTCAGCAAATACGGCATCTCACAAAAGGCAGCTATCTCCATCCAATTGTTCAAGGTAGAACCCGTCGTAGTCATTTCGATTACGCCTGCTTGAATCAGTCGGATAGCCTCCAACTCTTTCGCCAATTGCTCAGAGGGGTATACCTCTACTTTGATCCGCCCCTGGGAGCGCTCTTCGAGGATTTCTCCAAAGTATACAAAAGCCTTGTACCAAGTATGGTCTTCGTTGACCAGAAGCCCTGTCCGAAACAGGAATTCAGCCTTGTTATGAGATTTGCACTGGACGACCAATAAGGATAAAAGGAGTACGCGATACAGAGTGTTAACCATACTAGGTAAATCTTTGGCCCAACTGCAATAAGTAGAAGTCGTTTAGAATAAATTACTAAGAAAATATTCGCAACAAAGCCCATGAAGGGATTTGTCTAATTTTTGTTGAGTTCATACACAGGAGAAAAAGCTTTTATTTGCATTCGGCGTTCACTCCTTCTACGTATTGCTGAATGACACTTAAGGGTTGCGCAGCTTCAGCCCCCAAAAAGCCCCCGATATGCTCGTAGGATACTTTTGCGCGATATGCACGCAGCAACCCTTTGGATAAGGGCATATAAGACCAATGCCAGCGTTCTTCTTCATATCCTGACCTACCGTTAAGGGATTTATCGGTGTAGGGTTGACAAAATCCAAATTCCTGGGCATGCTTTGTCAGCCAATCATAAACTTTTTTTCCATCACCTGATTTGAAATAAGCATTATTAAATGAATTGAGATCTATGTCTGTTCCCCAATGATGGCGAGAAGTACCGGGCATGGAACTGTAAAGTAGGATTTCTTTGGCTCGATCGGTAGGATTGGGGAGGGTCTGTTGAAGATTTACTCCCCCAACTAAGCGTTTTCCCGTCCATTTCGATTCCCAGATGGATTTTTGTGCATCGAAATTCCGGGTTGCTGATAGGATTACGAGAGAGATTCCCTCTTCTGCAGCCGCAGCATACATTTTCAGGTAGGCCTCAAAGGCCTCTTCATGCATATACCTGCCGACTGCATTTCCCCCAGCGATAGGGGATTGAAGCTTAACAAACTCAGGGCGCTGGGAAGGGTCGAACTTTCCCAACAAATAGGCAAGGGAGACCGTATCTTCAGGTTCTTTTTCCACAGACAGCGCAGATGTAGGGGGCATAGACGTTTCAGCGAGTTGCTCTCCTTCAGGGTTATTGCTTACTGCACATCCCTGGAAGCATATGAGTATAGCAATCAGGTAACAATAGGTCTTACATGAGGAATCGAGGTCCATTCGATTGAATTACTATAAACTATCCGTTTTACAACTTATTCTCTTTCTCTATCCCTGCATAATTCATATGCTAAAATCCCGGCTGCAACCGAAACATTTAAGGATTCAGCCCCTCCAAAACCAGGGATGGATACCCTTCTATGCGCCAAGTCTTCCTTCATATGGGGAGAAAGTCCCTGCGCTTCATTTCCCAACAGAATAAAATCTTCCCACTTCATTTGGGACTTAGGTAAAGGTACACCCTCCATATCTGCTAGCCAAATCCTAGAAGCGAATCTCAGGATGAATTCTCGCTCATTTTTGATCCTGTAGGGTTTAATCCGAAAAATTGCGCCCATACTTGCCCGCAGGGTTTTGGGATTCCAAAGATCCACCGTTCCTTGGGTAAACAATACATTGGGCATTCCAAACCAATCGGCAATACGGAGAATAGTGCCTACATTTCCAGGATCCTGTAAAGTGTCTAGAATAAAGCCTGGACCCACTGGTAGAGTATCTCGCAATTCCTCTTTAGGTAGCCTAATTACCGCTAGAATTCCTTCCGAATTTTCCAAAGTACTGATTTCCCTGTAGTCTTTTGAACTAGTAAGCCATAAGGGTAGGTTTAGGATCTGACTCTCCTGAAACAATAGATCCTTCAAATACCTTTCTTGTACATCTTCTCTTAGGACAACTCCCTTCACCTCAAATTGAGAATTCAGCGCCTCTTGTACCAGTTTTTCTCCCTCTACAGTAAAAAGCCTCTCCTTCTGCCGTTGTTTTTTCCCACGAAGAGAACGAAAAAGTCGTAGTTTTGCCTTAGAGAGTGCTTGCATGGCCACAATGTTACGAAAATATGTGGGGTTAATTTGGGTATTGCTTCTGGCATGTGCTGGAGTAAGTTGCGATTCCACCCGACACCTAAGCTCCAATGAGTACTTGCTCAAGTATCCTGTACAAGTAAAGACGGAGGGTTCCTTAAAGCCTGAAATTCTGCAATCATCCATTACCCTTAAGCCCAATCGCAGAATACTTTTACCCAAAAGCTACCTTCACCTATACAATTTTGGACTCCTGCTACGAAAAGACTCTTCCTCTTTCAAAAATTGGATGCTGTCCTACAAACCCTTACAAAGATTCTACACACAGGGAACTCGTTGGCTAGTAGAGGATATTGGGGAAAAGCCCATTTTAATTAGCCCTGACGCCCTTAAAACCGATAGTATCAACCTCAGGAATGTTGCCTTTGCCAATGGGTATTTTAATCCCAGCATTAGCTACCAAATAGACACCATACAGACCTATTGGGAACGACAAAAGGCCAATGTCAGCTTTGAAGTAAAGGAAAATACCCCTTCGAAAATCGTGAAGGTTAACTACCGCCTGAGAGATACCCTGGCCCAAACTACCCCTGAATCATGGCATCAATTTTTGGCAGCCTACGATACGAGCCAATCCTTACTTTCCTTGAAGAAAGGGCCCATTATTTACAGACATAAGTTGCTAGAGCAAGAAAGAATCCGGGCAAATAATGCACTGAGAAATTCAGGATATTTCACCTTTTCCCAAAGCCTTATTGAATTTGTGGTTGATACCTCGTATACATCTTCCAGGGTAAGTGATTCCAGTTCAAAGGCCCTAGCTGTCTGGGTAGATGTGGTCCAACTTCCCCCCATTTACACTATCGAAGAAATTCAGATAAACATTCGCAGGGCAAAAGACCCACCCGATGTATTAGAATCTATCTCTCAAACGATTCGCGGAAATACCCTTACAGAATCGCTGCGAAGGCAAATGAGATTATCCAGAGGACGCTTGGCAGACTCTGTTAAAGCGAGCTTTAAAGTTACTCCTGAACTTTTGCAAAAGGTAAACCTGAATTTCATTGCCAGACACATCTACTTAGCGGAAGGGGAACGATTCAGTCTTTCTCAGGCGAGGCTGACCCAACAACGCTTGCTAGAGCTTCCTATGATCCAACTTGCATCCTTGAACTATGAAGTAGACCAAGAATCTGGAGGACTAACCCTAATCATCGATTTACAAACCGCTCAAATCTATCAACTCAAAGTTGGGGCTGAGTCCTTTACAGATTTTGATTTCCGAACCTCGACCAACCTCCCAGTGGTTGGTGCAAGTTTGGGGCTTAGTAATAAAAATACCTTTGGCCAATCAGAATTACTGGAGCTAAATGTAGGGGGGAATTTCGGTCTGTACGGAAGCCAGGAAGATGCCAGTAATTTCCAAAATATTTTCCTGGAATTAGGGGGGAACATAAAATTAAGTGTTCCCCAGTTTATCCTTCCTATCGGTCGACAGAATAACCTAAAATTAGAGAGGTTTCATCCTCAGACTACCCTTAGTTTTTCCTTGAGTCAGGAGAACCGGCAGGAATTCGATCGATCGGTAACAGGTTTTGACCTGGGCTACAGATGGCATCACATTCGGCCTAATACCAAGAAATTAATCGTGAGTACCCTTACGCCACTCGCAATAAACTTCATTGACATCCGAATCAATTCAGCGGATTTCCAAGCTCAGATCGACAGCTTGCCCCAAGCCATTCGAACGGACTATCAGGCGCGATTCAGTTCTCTACTCAATTATTCCTTTACCTATTCTACTTACGGAAGAAACCGAGTTACGCATACCAACTTTATCCAAGCAACTGTGGAAATGGGGGGGAATCTACCCTTTTTATTGGATCGTCTGCTTTCGGAAAATGGAGAAGGGGATAACCTGTTTCAAAATAACTTATTTTATGGCCAATACCTGAAAGGCTCCTTGGAGTACAAACGGTTCATTCCCTTAGGACCAGGACGTGAACTCATTTTGAGAGGGTTTATGGGAGCGGCAAAGGCCTACAATACGAACCAAGACTCTTCCCAACAAATCTATCTACACGTACCCTATGAAAATCGCTTCTTCAGCGGGGGGGCTAACTCTATGCGGGGTTGGCGGTCCAATACCCTCGGACCAGGACGACTTAGCCTAGGAGAGTTCCAGAATTTGCAGACCAGTTCATCTGCCAGTAGCCTGTTAGCGCCTGGAGGCGAAATTATTTTTGAAGCAAATGCAGAATATAGATTCGACGTGTATTCTTATTTGGAGTTAGCCCTGTTCACCGACCTAGGCAACGTATGGTTCAACCAAGAAGTAGAGGAATTCGAGGAAAGCCCAAGCGATAGTCCAAAATCTGTATTTTCAAGAGATAATCTGGTTTTAGGATGGGATGTCGGAATTGGATTTAGGTTCGACTTTTCCTTTTTGATCCTTCGACTTGACATAGGACAACAGCTCTTTGCCCCCGATGCAGGTTGGGTCATTAGGCAATTTCCTCAAGACCTTGGTGGATCCAGGTCTCAATTTAATTTGGGAATTTCCTATCCCTTTTAACTTTCAGGTCCATGAAGGAATCCCGCCCTATTGGGAGGGATTTTTGACCATTCACCAGTCATTATTACAACAGTTTGAAATTCTTTTTTGAATTTAGAATAACAGTAATTGATGAGTTGAATATTCAATCAGTTACGATTATTGAGATAGTGTAGGACTTCCCAATAGTCGGCTTCGGACTCTAAGGTGACATACATATCCTTCGTGGGTAGCGAAACAATCACTCCTTTGGGGTACACTTTTAAGCGCTTGCGTAAGGTTTCGATATCCAAGGATTCTATGTCTAGTGTATCTTCAGCGTAAGAAGCAGGAATGTTTACATTATGAGTATCAGTTGTTTTGATCCATGAGGGGGTATTCCAGTACAGGAAATTAGTCAAGAGGACTAGAAAGGAAAAGAGGATAATCCCCCAGAAGAACTTTTGGTTATAGGCTGCTTTTGAGGAGTTAGTAATTGATTTGAGCTGGGTAGTAACCGTTTGCTTTTGGTCAAATAATTCTGACATAGCCTATAATAGTTTTCGAACTAATCTGTTTTTTGTTTAGATTATAAATAGTATAATATAAATATCGTATTTTATTTTTTATGAATCAAGTTTTCCCTGTGTTTGTGATCTAGTAATCTTTTAATTGCCCTTCAACATGTACCTTTCAACTCTACGAGTGCACAACCTGCTCTCTTCTTTATGGTATCTGGCCTTAGTTTTGAGCCTAGTTCTTAACCATCTACAAGGTATGGCGCATAGTACCACTACCTCCCCCTTCTTACTAGGCCGGGTAAAGAGCCATTCAACCTTATTTGAGGATATCTCTACCCCAACTATGGAAATTAAGGATCCAAGTCAGAAGGGATTTACCCTTCACAAGGCCTATACACCCTCTGTAGATTTTAATGTAGAGATCTTATGTAAATGGAAGTCCTTCTTCAGGATTCGTATTCTTGCAGGGGAGAACACCTACTTGATATCGGAGGAAGATCTGCTATTTCTCGGGGAAAATATGGCCCAATTGAATGATAAGGTTTGGCGACTCACTCGTCAGAATCGTCCAAAGGCTATTGGACTAGATGAGGAATTGTTGGAAAAAATAGAAACCTGTGTACAGGAAGACACTTTATTCTCTAATACACCCAACATAGAACCAGAAGCTACAGAGCCCCTGGTCAGTATTGAAGCATCGGAAGATCCCCTCACACGCGGAGAAGTACAACCTAAAAATAAAACCTTAGTCTATGGCTTACATAAAGTTAGAGAAGGGGAAAGCCTTAAATCTATTGCCGATTCGTATCAGATTTCTGTGATGGATATTCTATCTATCAATGAGTTGGGTTCAGAATTAATAAAAATTGGCCAAATGTTGCGTATTCCTAGAAATCCTCAAGAAGAGCATGAGCAGGTTGCTATTTCGTATCACGAAGTGAAAGAAGGAGAAACCCTGTGGAGGATCGCTACTTTTTACGCAGTGGATCTGGATCAATTGAAGCGTCTCAACAAGCTCCAATCTAACACGATTTACCATGGACAGAAATTGGCTATCCCCACTCCATAGGGAAAAGAAATCAACTAAATTTCGCTTTTTCCCGTATAAATCGTAAAATAACCTGATTATCATTACTTTTTTCCAAACCCAAACCCATGAATGTAAATCGGATTTTACGGATCTCCCTCTGTATGGGAATAGCTGTTTTGAGCTTTCAATTTTCCCAGGGACAAGTATTTGGGAAACTCAATTATAAGTCTCCCATTTTTGCCGATGTATCCACAAATACCATGTATGCCCTAGCCAATGACTTTCGCCACCGTACAAAATTGGACATCATCAATTTGTATTCTGGTAATTATAACGTCCAAGTCGTTTGCAAATGGAAGGACATGTATCGGGCCAAAGATATGGGCACAGATCGCACCTTTTTGATTCGACAAAACGATGTAGTTCAACTTGATAATAACTTAAGTCAAATTAACAGTAGGCTGTATCCTCAATCCACCTATGCCCAAAGGAATGCTAGTTTTAGTGCCGCAGTACCCTATTGTATAGATCCTGGAGCTGCCCCTCTTCCAACCGCTACTGTCTCAAGGACAAACTTTGTCAATCAATCTATGACGCGAGGGGGGAACCTCCCCACCACCACCACTACCTTGGTGAATTCGCCTCCTTCGGGGATTCACGTGGTTCAGCCCAAAGAGAATCTGTACCGAATAGGACTAAAGTACAAGATTCCCTACAAGGAAATCATGGCAGTTAATGGATTAGCTACAGAAGAAGTATACCCTGGTCAACGGTTACGGATAGAAAGAAGTACGCTTTCTACAGCCAGAACCTATAACACGGGTAACCTGGAACCCCTTCCTGTAGGTACACAGCCAACTACTATGCTAACTAGGTCAAGCACAGCGCCTTCTCAAGTAATTACATACAATACTTACAGTTCGCCAGAAATAGTAGGGGGAATGGAATACATGTCACACCTTGTTTTAAAAGGAGAAACCCTTACTAGCATAGCAAAAAACTACGATGCGAGCCTTCAAGAAATCCTCGCCGCAAATCCAGAGATCACGGATCGGAATAATATTAAAGTGAATACGATTGTTCTAGTTCCTTTCCGCCCATTCTAACAACATCTTCCTTTTACAGGGGGCCTAACAGCACGTTCGTGGGTGGTTAGGCCTTATTTTTTTGGAACAGATTCCTCCATGCCAGAGAGATTCGATCCCGTGCCATAGCCCAAGAACTTTCATCCAACAGTTTCGAGTCGGTAGTAGCCTGATAAGTCACATATGCGGCAAGAGGAAGAAAAACCATAACCGGAAGCCAGGCCCCAATGAAGGGATCTATCACCCCTTCTTTAGACATTTTCTTCCCTTGAGAAATCAGTACATAGAATACCATAAATAGGATCACAGACACCAAGGCCGGCGCACCAATTCCTCCCTTTCGGATAATGGCTCCTAGAGAGACGCCCAATAACATGAAAAGAAGGCAGTTGATGGGCATAGCAAACCTATTGTAATACTCATATCGATACTTACGATAAGTTTTCAAGTATTCCCGCGTTTCCGTTTTTACAAAGTCCAAATACGAATCAACAGAACCCAATTCAGAGGTCATTCCTTCCAGATAATCGGACATTTTTTCATTATCCAAGCAGTCTATCAAGCTAAGGCCATCTAGTTCATAGGGTTCCAAGTAACCAGCCATATTAACGGTGTCCTGCCCATATTGGGTGAACAAGGTATCCACCAATCCATTCCTTGCTACCTGCATGGTATATTTCTTAATTCGGCTCTGCCGCCTGATGCGAATACTATCTACAGCCAAACGCAGTTGCTCTAAGGGAAGAATGATCTCGTGCTTAAATTGCTTTTCATCCGTTCGGGATAAATCAAAGCCCTCCAGGTAAAAGGCGTAATACAACGAGTCAAAATAGGTCCTTCCATAGGGCCGAGTATTGCGTTTACCTGCTTCTGGCGGATATTCTTCATGTCGTGTGCCGCTGTATAAGCGCATCCTCAAAACCGCTCCATCTGAATACATTTCCGCTTTGCCAGAGTCTGCAAGAATGATGTTCGTATTCCCTCTGTTGTCGGAATGATCGTAAATGAGAACATCCAATAAGTTTCCTGAATTTTCATTTTTGTCAGATACCCGAATGACATATCCGTCAATATCGCGATAAAAATGTCCTGGCTGAAGCACCAAATCAGGTTTCTTTCTACTCACATCATATAAGAGGCTAAAAAACTTAAGGTTGGCCTGAGGAATTACATAAAATGAAGCCCAAAAGGAAAAGCCCATTACAAAAAGGGAGAAGATGATAGCAGGGCGCATGAGGCGAAAAAGGCTAATACCCGCTGACTTAATGGAAGCGAGTTCATAATGTTCCCCCATATTGCCAAAGGTAATCAGCCCCGCGGCAAGAATAGAAACCGGTAATGCCGTAATAGATATACGCCCAGCTGCGTAATAAAATAGCTTAAAAAATACGTCCAGCCCTACCCCTTTTCCAGCAATGCGCTCCATGTACACAGACACAAATTGAACCACTAGTATGAACATTACGATCGAGAAGCTCATGAAAAAAGGCTTCAAATAGGAGCTCAGAACCAGCCAGTGTAATCGTTTCATCGATGCAAAGATAAGACCTTCTCCAACGGATTTGAACTACTGCCTCAATAATAGTATAAAATATTCCCCAAAAGGTTGGTTGGATCTAGTAGTAATTGTCTGTAAAAAGTCCACAGTTATATGGTCCACAGAATTGATATAAGTTCAAAGTAACCCTCGACTAGCCTTCATCTAAAGAATTTCCTTTATAACCCTAAACTTTAACACCTGTTACCTCTCTATTTTCTACTACCTACTACTTACCACCTACTACCTACTACCAACCACCTATCCCCCCATTCCCTACTCCCGCTCCCCAGCCAATAAGTACAGCACAGCCATGCGAACTGCTACGCCATTTTCTACTTGGTCCAGGATAATGGCCTGGTCTGAATCGGCCACTTCGCTATCTATTTCTACTCCCCGATTGATAGGACCGGGATGGAGGATGACCAAATCCTTCCCCAAGGCATTGAGCCTGTCCACATCAAGTCCATACAACATGGAATATTCCCGTAGGCTAGGAAAGTATTTTATGTCCTGGCGTTCCAATTGAATGCGAAGCATATTCACCGCATCACACCATTCCAAGGTTTTTGTTAGATCGTACTCCACCTCTACCCCCAGACTAGAAATAAATTTCGGAATCAGGGTAGGTGGACCACAGACCTTTACCTCAGCTCCCAATTTCTTTAGGGCAAAAATATTTGACAAGGCTACCCTACTGTGTAAAATATCTCCTACTATGGCAATTCGCTTTCCCTTAAGTTCCCCCAGGCGTTCTTGCAAAGAAAAACAGTCGAGTAAAGCTTGGGTAGGATGTTCATGCGTTCCATCCCCTGCATTTATTATTTGCGCAGGGATGTGTTTGCTCAGGTATACGGGTGCTCCTGGCAAGGGATGACGTATGACAACCATATCCACTTTCATGGCCAAGATATTGTTAACCGTATCCAGCAAGGTTTCTCCTTTCTTGGTACTACTCGCCGAGGCTGAAAAGTTAATCACGTCTGCTGAAAGCCGTTTTTCAGCCAATTCAAAGGAAATACGGGTACGGGTAGAATTTTCAAAGAAAAGGTTAGCAATCGTAATATCCCGAAGGGTAGGAACTTTCTTGATAGGGCGGTTTATTACCTCCTTAAAATTCTCAGCAGTGCTGAATATCAATCGAATATCTTCTTCTGTTAAGTATTTAATTCCCAATAAATCGCGGGTGCTTAACGGCATACTACTCTGTTTGTTGATCAAAAATAAAAACGCTATCCTCCGTTCCCCCAGCTTCCTGAAGTTGGACGATAACCCGTTCGGATGTAATGGTATCTACCTCAATTCCCACATAATTCGCTTCGACCGGTAGGTGTCTGGTCCGCTTTCGGTCAACCAAAACCAGTAACTCCACGCTTTTGGGCCTTCCATAGGCAAGCATGGCATCCATAGCGGCTCGGACTGTCCTTCCTGTGTATAACACATCATCTACCAAAATGATCTCCTTACTTTCAATAAGGAAGTCGATATGTGTTTTATTGGGTTCAAGCGGGGAGGTCCTGGTTCGAAAATCATCGCGGAAAAAGGTTACATCTAATTCTCCGTAGGAGATCGAGTTTTCTGGTACCAAGGAATTGAGCAAGTTATGTATCCTTCTGGATAAATATACTCCTCGAGGTTGGACTCCCAACAAAGCGAGCCCATCAAGACGTTTATGTCTTTCGATAATCTCATGGCACAAACGCAATAGGGTCACCTCTAACTTTCCCTTTGGGAACAACTCCAGCTTGGGATTTTCCATAGGCCAAAGGTAGAAGATTTTGGGGATAGTTTATAGCTGCTCGACCTAAGGTTAACAGAAAAAATAGCTCCCAACTCCTTGGACACTCAGGCTACCAACTACCGACCACGGAATATATTTACCCTACCACCTCCTCCGCCAAACCAAAGGAAAGCGTCATCCCTGCACCACCAACTCCTGTAACTACCGTAACAGCTGGATTAGGCTGAAAAATGAGTTCAGTTTGTGTGGGAAGCTTGGCATATACCCCATACCAACGCGTTTCAATTGTCGGTTCGGGAACTTGGACCATTCCCCACAAATATTCTAAAATGTACTGATTGACCTCTTCTCGCAAAAAGGGATCGTGGACCCAACCATATTCATGGGAATCCCCAATCACACACTCTCCATATCCATTTTGAGACATCATTACGTGGATTCCCCACTTGGGAAACCAAGGGCTTTCTTCTTGAATTCGATTTTTTAAGGCCTGGAGGCTTGAACAATGGCTGAAAGAGGCATAATGCGTCAATGTAAGCCCACCGCAAAGGGAAGGCCCCATGCGCCAGTTATTAGGTTGAGGTCCTGTACGCAACATTTGCAGCTTCACCTTGGTGATATCCGTAGCCAGAAATTGACTGGGATATAGGATCTCTAGGTCCGATCCACAACAAACGTAAATTTGATCAAAAACATGTTTGGCATCCCGTGTGTGGAGGCGATTGCCTTCAATGGCTTGAACACAAGTTGTATAGTGAAATTTTACCTCGAATTTTTCTTTCAGGTATTCTGTAAGGGTTAGAGGGACTTCTCGAGGATCAACGATCATCTCGGTCTTACTCAAAAGCCCAAGTTGCAGGCCTGCAAGTCTCGTGGCAGGAGAGATGGCTTTTACTTGGTCTGGACGTAGAAGCTCACATTGGTACCCTTTTTCGGCTGAGGAAGCATAAAACTCTTCTAGTACCTCCACTTCGTCAGGTCTGTAGGCTAGGTGGAGGGAACCCACAGGATCGCGCCATAATCCACAGCTATGGGCAACTTCTTCCCAAATTTGGCGGCTGCGAAGGGCGCGCTGCAGCATATGCCCATGTGGCTGACCTATCGGCCATACCATTCCAAAATTCCGTATGCTAGCGCCAACTGCACGTTCATTTTTTTCAAAGACCGTTACCTTACTGCCAGCCTTAGCTTCTGTGTATGCTATGGCCAACCCAATAATCCCTCCTCCAACAACCGCTACATTTTTTCTTATTCCCATAGTGCCTTTTACATTGTAACATAAGAACTTTAATCTTATTCCTGAATTTATTACAATAATGCACATCTGCGCGGGGAATCCCTTTGGGAATGAATAGATTTAACGAAATGTTTATATTACCCCTAGGTAGCTCAAGCCTACCTGTTTCAACTTAACCTTTCTCCCTACTCTATGGCATCACCCGTACGAGCCTGGCTGTCTCGAAGTTCTCCCACAGCTTTCACCCTATATGCAACTGTTGCAGCCTTCTGTGCCTACATGTGTATGTATGCGTTTCGCAAACCCTTTACAGCCGCAACCTTTGAATCAGGTCCACATATTTGGGGATTGGATTACAAGTCGGCTTTAGTAATCATCCAGGTGTTGGGATACATGCTTTCAAAATTTATTGGAATAAAAGTAGTGTCTGAGATGAATTCCAATAAAAGGGCTGGTGCGATTCTCATACTCATTGGCATTGCGGAATTAGCCCTATTGGGCTTTGGTTCAGTTTCACCCCCATATAATGCAATATTCCTCTTTTTCAATGGCTTGCCACTAGGTATGATTTGGGGCATTGTATTCTCTTTTTTAGAAGGGAGAAAACAAACCGAGGTAATGGGGCTAGGTTTGTGTGCAAGTTTCGTTTTTGCCTCCGGACTGGTAAAAGATATTGGGAAATACCTGATGGGAATTGGAATTTCCGAATACTGGATGCCCTTTGCTGTTGGAGGAATCTTCGCCCTACCGCTATTGATCTTCACCTGGATGCTGGTTCAACTTCCTCCACCTAGTCCGGATGATGAGGAAGAGCGAACCCGCCGGGCACCGATGAATGGTCGGGAGCGATGGGCCTACTTCCAGAAATTGGCTTTAGGAATTGTTCTTCTTGTGGCTGTATATACCATCTTAACAGCCTACCGGGATTTTCGAGACAATTTTCTAGCAGATATCTGGGCAGACCTTAGAGGAGTCAATAATACCGTAAACTTTTCAGCTACAGAAACCCCCGTATCGATTGGAGTCCTTCTCATTCTCATGTTGATCGTTTTGGTTAAGGATAACATGAAAGCTTTAATGGTCAATCACCTTGCGGTTGGAGTCGGTGTCCTACTAGCTGGCTTAAGTACTTGGGGACACCAACAAGGTTGGGTAGGAGACTATACCTGGATTATCCTTACAGGATTTGGTACCTACATCGCCTATATTCCCTTTAATAGCATCTTATTCGATCGACTCATAGCCACCTTTAAGCACGTGGGAAATGTAGGCTTTCTCATCTATGTAGCAGACTCTTTTGGCTATATGGGAAGTGTAGGAATACTACTGTACAAAAATTTTGGCGCGGGTGACATCAGCTGGGTAAATTTCTTTAGGCAAATATCATATGCCTTAGCTGCGCTTGGTGCGATAGGGATCATTTGCTCCGCCATCTATTTCTTTTGGAAGAAGAAATCAAAACCAATATCTCTTCAAGTCAAAGCCACCTAATAACCCATATCCCAATGAAACACCTATTGACAAATCTTGAAATTCGAGGAAATTTTTTTCTTTGTTCACTTCTTATCCTAATCCTGGCAGTAGGACCTACCGCCAGGGGTCAAGATACCTTGCACAGCCCAAGTATTGCAGAGGTTCTTTCTTTACAACAAACCGGCGGAACTTACATTAGCCCTGATGGAAAGCATGTCGCATTTACCAAAACACGCACAGATTGGAAAAACAATCGCTATGACACAGAAATTTGGTTAAGTAAAAATGGAGAAACGCCCTTTCAACTCACACAGAATCCTGAAGGTAGTAGTAATAGTCCCGTTTGGACCCCTGATAGCAAATGGATTTGTTTCAAGTCAAATCGAGGAGAAAATAGCCAGCTTTTTGCTCTTTCTATAGAAGGTGGAGAGGCCCACCAGCTTAGCCATGAAAAGCAAAGCATCGGAAGCTATGCCTGGTCTCCTGATGGCACCCAATTGGCCTATCTGTTAACAGAAGAAAAAAGCAAGCAGGACAAAAAGAAGGAGGAGGTTTGGGGAGAATTCGCAGTTGATGAACAAGAATACACCAATTCTCATCTATGGGTCCTGGAAACTTCACTGCCCGCTACAGATCCCTCCAATTGGCCTTGTCTTATGGCAGATTCTTCAGATTGTAGGGAATGGCCTAAAGCGAAACAACTAACTAAAGGGAACTTTCACGTAACAAATTTCGCCTGGAGTCCAACGGGAGAGCGTATCATGGTCCAACACCAACCCAATGGGAATTTACTCTCCTTTTTTGAGGCAGATATTTCTCTGTACACCTTCGAATCGGACTCTTTACAAACGCTTATTAATAATCCTTCCTCAGATGATTTCCTTGCCTGGGCCCCAGATGGGCGTACCATCTTATTCAGTTCTGACCTTGCGAATGATAGCTCCAATTTCTACACAAATAGTCAAGTGTTTTCTCTCTCCCTGGAAAACCTAACTCAGCATCAAATCTTGGAATCCTTCGATGAAAATCCTTTCAATTTCTCCTGGACTCCCAAGGGGATTTTTTTTCGAGCCAACCAAAAAACTACCACTCGCCTATTCCACTTGACTCATCCCGACTCCACTTTTGCTGAGGTTCCCCTCAACATGACATTGGTAGGAGGAACGAGTTTTTCAAAGGATGGAGAAAAAATGACTTTTTCTGCAAGTACTGGAGAAGACTTGTATGAAATTTATAGCAGCTCCTTTCCAGACCTAGGGATAAAGAAGCTGACCCAGCAATCCCATCAAATCGAAAAATGGAAGGTAGCAAAAAGTGAGGTAGTGTCGTGGACCAGCAAGGACGGAAGGAAAATTGAAGGGATTCTGCATAAGCCCATGGATTATGACCCCGCAAAAAAGTATCCCTTACTAGTCCGCATTCACGGAGGGCCTACTGGAGTGGATCGACCAAGCCCTGTCCCAGCCTATGTCTATCCGGCTCTACAATGGCTTGATAAGGGTTGTTTGATTCTTCGGCCCAATTACCGAGGTTCAGCAGGATATGGAGCTGAATTTCGCGCCTCAAATGTCCGAAATTTAGGGGTGGGAGACGCCTGGGATGTGCTTTCTGGCGTTGACTACCTGGCAGATCAAGGCATAATCGATACCAGCAAAATGGGAGCTATGGGTTGGAGTCAGGGAGGATACATATCCGCTTTCTTGACCACCACCTCCAATCGCTTTAAGGCAATTTCCGTAGGAGCGGGAATCTCAGACTGGATGACCTATTACGTCAATACGGACATCCATCCTTTTACCCGACAATACCTCAAAGGAGAACCCTGGAACGATCCAGAGATTTATGCAAAGACCTCACCCATGACCTATATCAAACAGGCCTCCACTCCTACCCTCATCCAACATGGAGAGTTTGACCAACGCGTCCCCATCCCCAATGCCTATCAGCTCTATCAAGGGCTAGAAGACGTCGGGGTTGAGGCCGAACTGATCGTCTACAAAGGATTTGGCCACGGAATTACCAAACCTAAAGAACGCCTCGCTGCAAGCTGGCACAACTATCGGTGGTTTATGCGTCACGTATGGGGAGAAGAAGTTGAAGCGCCGTATTTGAAGGTTTCTGAAGAAAAAGATGCGAAGGATTGAGTACTCCAGCATAATAATTTTCCCAAAATACCTCTCGGTAATCGAGAAAGAAAAAAAATTTTCCAATTCCCCCTTGTAAGGTTGGATGTGTTTTTCAAAAAATCATCAGAATTAGCCAAATAAAGCTCAAACCAGATGCGTATCTTAGCTACTACGAACACGACACCTTACATGATAAGAATTACGATTAACCTAATTTTACTCAGTTTAATTGTTGGGA
>JBCCTX010000002.1:0-69758 GCA_039197765.1 Bacteroidota bacterium | reverse complement strand
ATTCTTTAATAGGATTCACGCTAATAAATTTAAAACAGATGAAAAGTCAATGGAATGATGCCGAGGCAGCTAAATTGAATAGTGATTTACTGCAACTAAGGGTATACACCTCCCGATTGATGGGAAATGAAGAAGATTTAGTCATGCATGGCGGAGGGAATACCTCAGTTAAAATCAGAGAAACCAATATTTTTGGGGAAGAAGAAGATATTTTGTATGTCAAAGGAAGTGGTTGGGATCTAGGTACCATCGAGGCTGCGGGATTTGCTCCAGTGAGGCTTACAGCCTTACATCGATTGGCGGAATTAGATCATTTAACCGATCTGGAAATGGTGAAATACCAACGGATGGCCATGACCAATCCTTCTGCACCCAATCCCTCTGTAGAGGCAATCCTTCATGCGATTATTCCGTATACATTCGTCGACCATTCCCATGCAGATGCAGTAGTAACGATTACCAATACACCTGGCGGAAGAGAAAGGATAGAACAGATTTATGGGCCCAATATGATGATCGTTCCCTATGTGATGCCAGGGTTTATTCTTGCGAAGGAAATCTACCATTTGACTCAAGGAATGGATTGGGATCAGCTTGAGGGCATAATCCTGCTTAATCACGGTGTCTTTACGTTTCATAATGATCCAAAAATCAGCTATGAAAAAATGATTGAAATTGTAGACAGGGCTGAAAAATACCTGGAAAATCAACGTGCTTCTCCTATGACGGGATCCAAACGGGGAGTAGTCAATCCTAAACGAATAGCCAGTATTCGAAAACAAGTAGCTGGAATTTTCGGTAAACCCGTTCTAGCCAGCATAGATAATAGCATGGCGGCAACTGCATTTAGTGAATTGCCAAATGTAAAGGATATTACCAACCGTGGGCCACTCACTCCCGATCACATCATAAGGACTAAACGTAACCCGATCATCTTTTCCGAAGATAGTGCGGCTGATCTAGAAAATTTTGTCACATCGTACAAGCAATATTATGCCGAAAACAATACAGGAGAACAAGTACTTTTGGATCAGGCTCCACGCTGGGCAATTATTCCCGGATCTGGTGTATTGTCATTTGGGCCAACAATGAAGTCCCTTCTAATTATTGAAGATATTGCCAGGCATACTCAAAAATCCATTTACCAAGCGGAGCAATTAGGGGGTTGGGTAGCGCTAGAGCAGAAAGATTTGTTTGAAATGGAGTATTGGAGTTTGGAGCAAGCTAAACTGAAGCGGGCTTCTAAAGCCAAACCCATGCAGGGAAAAGTTGCACTTGTCACCGGCGCGGCGAGTGGAATTGGAAAGGCCTGTGTTGAAAGTTTGGTCAAAGCAGGAGCTGTAGTAGCAGGATTGGATATTGCTGCAAATATCGAAGGGATGTTTTCCCAATCTGAAGTTTTAGGAATCCAATGCGATTTAACAGATCAACAGCAAATGGAACAAGCTCTTGAACGAACAATTGCCCATTTTGGAGGGATTGATATGCTGGTTAGTAATGCTGGGATCTTCCCCAAAAGTGCCAAGATTGTAGATATGAATCCTCAATTATGGCAAAAAAGTTTGGATATTAATATAACGAGTCATCAACGATTGCTACAAATGTGTATCCCATATTTGGAGTTAGGTTTTGATCCCGCAGTCGTGATTATCGGATCTAAAAATGTTCCCGCTCCAGGTCCTGGTGCCTCAGCCTATTCGGTGGCCAAAGCGGGTCTAACCCAACTAGCTAGAGTGGCAGCCTTCGAATTGGGAAGCAAGAGAATCAGGATCAATGTGATCCATCCCAATGCTGTATATGATACCGCTATTTGGACGGATGAAGTGTTGCAAGCCCGAGCAAAACATTATGGGTTAACAGTGGAAGAATACAAAACGAACAACGTACTAAAAGTCGAAGTAACTTCTAAGGATGTGGGGGACTTGACGGTGGCGATGCTCAGCGAGACCTTTGGCAAAATAACGGGTTTGCAAGTGCCAATTGACGGTGGGAATGAACGGGTCATTTAAAAAGAGAAAAGGTAGTTAAATAAAAAAAATATCAAAGTAAAATGATAGCTTCAAGGACTTCCAGGGCGGAAATAATGACCAAACTACAAAGAAAAGTAGCTAATAAAATCCCCATTTTTATTGCGAGTGCCGGTTGCGCTGCCGGCATTTGCCTTTCACTCTTAAGAAGGAGCGATGGTTACTTCAAAAAGATCACCATAACAAGAAGAAATGAAACGAAGAACTAAAGCCATGATCACCCTATCATGATCTTTTGGGTGTAGAAATTCTTTCCTATCTGAACCCGAAACACATATATGCCACTTGGGTAAGGAAGGGAAACGGTGTAGGCTGCCTGCTTAGAACTTCCTCTTTGCATGACTCTTCCTTGAAGATCCAACAGTTCATAGGATGATTTTACAGGCTGTGGCAATTCGATCTTTACTGCTTGTCCGTTTGCATAAATCCGAGATATACGAGCAACTGGACGGTCCCTATGTACTAGGCCAGAGCAATTGATCTTTGAGGCTTCCCGGTTGGTATCTTGGGCGAAAGCATCGCGATGAACACTGGGCTTGTAGAGAATCATTCTATCTATCCCATGAAAATTCGACCGGGCATTAATCGTAATTTCATAAATTCCCGGGTTATCAAAACGAACAAATATATTGTAAAAACTTCCATCACTGGTTTCTGCCCGCCAGATCCAATTATTGAGACTAGAACCAAATACTTTGAAAAATCCATTTGCACTAGAACCTTCTGGACAATCGTTGGTGGTACTACATTCTGGCCTGGGGTGAACGATACTACCATCACCTTCCCTGCCAAAAAAATCATCGCCATTGATTTTCAGCCAAGTATCGTTATGCTCAGTGAAATTGGTCCCTCGTAGGATTTTATTTCGCCAGACAAAACGATATTCCCCAGCTTCGGGAACATAGATCTTGTACACGATTTCTCCTACCCCGCTGCTACTAAAATAGTTGTTACCCGACCAAAAAATATATCCCTCCCCCGTATACCCATCTATGTATGAATCTTGCATCCAATCACCCGCCAAGACAGCAGATTCCATCTCTATAACTAATAAGTCATTTTCCATTATATATACACAACTATCAGTTGTGCTGGCGCTTCTCATCAGCCCATTAAGGACTAGCGTAGAACTTCTTACTTCCTGTAAACCTCCAAGAGATAGGAAGATAGAAAATACAAAGTGTAGCATATATCGGCTCCTCATACTTCTTAAATTGGGTTTAGCTAATATGTAGGTGAAGGACTCCTCTGGCTTCTAGATCACATTAGAAGTACCCTTGAGAAGGAAAGCCGTCAAATACATTCTCTTAGCCAAGATATCAGGATACAGGCCTTTTAGCTACCAAATTAGCTGCCTGTTTCGATACTTTTTTTGCAAAATTGGCCAATGTATTGAATGCTACTGGAGAAGGTGAATTTTTAAAGAAAAAAACTGAAAATGAACTGATTACGGGGAGATTAAATAGGGTAGAGCAGGCTAAAAAAGTATTAGTATGGGTTTACTTCTAGCTGCAATTCAACTTTCACCTCGTCTCTCCTCCAGTTTTGTCCGGGTTTCATATGCATTTTCCTCGGAGATGGGATAGCGGGATATAAAGTAGATGACTACGCAAACACCCATTGCAGGAATTATCGATAGCAGCATGATGATCTGGGAAAGGGTCCCGTCGGGTTGATTGTTCCCTAGGTCCACATTAAAACCGGTTGAGTTGAGGATAAATCCGGACAATAAAGCACCGAGCCCGAAGCCGAGCTTGAAAACCCAAAAGTGAATAGCGCCAAACATACCTTCACGACGGGTACCTGTTTTCCATTCGTCGTAGTCAACTACGTCAGCAATCATGGAAGACACCAGTATCCAGAGTCCGGCCCAGCCGATTCCCATGATAAATTGAGGAATAGGTATCAGCCAGGGAATCCCGGGAACGAAGCAAAACAATTGAGCCAGGGATCCGATCCCTATGAAGCTGGAAAGAAGCATGGTTGCTCGGCGCTTACCTATTTTATTGGAAAGGTATACCCCCACGAAAGAGGTGATTATGACTGCAGCATGCATGCCCATTAAGGCAAATCCGAACCATGCAGATGCAGCTTCGCTATCTCCTCCAAATACACGGTAGGTAATGGGATAGATTAACATGGAGGCTACTGCATTGTAGGCAAAAATGGCTATCAGAAAAGCGATCATCAAGAAAAGGAAGGGTTTGTTGCTCAAGGTGCTCTTGACGCTTTGCAAAACTGGAACGCGCACCTGTTTCTTCACATATTTCCTGGAAGGTTCTTTGATCGTCAGGGCAGGAATGATCGCAAGGATCATCATCAGTAATCCAGTTCCAATACCTACCACACGAACCCCTTGCATCGGGGTTTCCCAAAAGGATCGCTGTATGATCCAGTAAATCCAGGGAAAAAAGATGATGCCATTAAAGGAATTAGCAAAGATTCGAACGGCCATGATTTTTGTTCGCTCGTGATGATCCGGCGACATCTCGTACCCCATGGCATAAAATGGTACCGAGAAAACAGTATAGGAAGTGTAGAAAAGTATTGCCGTAATAAGGAAATAAATCGCAATACCCATTTCGCTCATCCCCTCTGGGACTAGCCAGACCACGGCATAGAATATACCAGCGAGTATTCCTCCTATAGCAATGAAGGGACGACGACGCCCAAAGCGGGATCGCATATTGTCGGACAAGGAACCTACCATGGGATCGGTAAAAGCATCCCAGATCCGTGTAAAGGCAATGACCATCCCTATATACATGGGATTGACTCCCAGTTCCAAGTTGAAAATAGGCATCGCAAGTATGAAGATTGCGTACTGGAAAGTCATGTCCGCGAACGCGCCACTGCCATAAAGGACCTTTTGTTTAAAGGGTATTATGTCTTTTGCTGATGTTATATGCTGTTTGGGACTCATGGTTTTCTTACTCTGGTAGGGAATACTCTGCCACGATACCACAGTGTGCAGAGAATGATGGGACATTCGTTTTATAGGCAACTAGCCCTTTATTGTCACCTGGAATATTCTCAAAATCAAGTGAAACATCCTCTGGGATAAGTCTCATGGAATGAACCTCCTCGGGCAGTCGCAGGATCACACGGGTGTCTCTGAGCTCCGGGAGGTCTTCAATAACAGTACAGTTTCCTCGTGTAATAGGCGGACCATAAAGAAGATGGGCGACGTATCGATTCTTGTCCTCCTGATGAAGCAAGCTCACCCGTCCCGTGCTGGGTAGCGCTGCTTCCACCATGGGAGTGGTGTGGACCAGTCGCAGTGCACTGATGAAATAGTCGCGCTGCGCTTTTGCTCCTCCCGTGTAGTACAGACGATCCAGATTGTGGGCGATAACAACCAGGTTGCCATGTTTCCAGGCTGCAGGATGTGGGGCATCTACAGGTCTGTTCGGCGTGTTCTGGTGGCCGCAGTATCTACCGAAGGTACGGCTGAAATAGGGCTCCTGAATGGAAGCAAGCTTTTCGGCCTCATTCTGGAGTTGAAACCTTAGGGCGCTCTTGTAGTTCAGAAACGGAGATGCCGGAATACGGGTCTCACGGCCAGACGCCCTGAGTATGGATCCAGACTGGCCGGCCTTTACAAGGACATCACCCACCAGGGTAAAGTCCATATCGAATTCTCCGACTCCCAAGTATTCAGCACCGCAATCAATGGTAGTTCCAGACCTGGCTGCATAAAGTAATCCATCTCCCAGGACTAGGACTTTTCCCCCCGAATCTAGAAAGGAATTTACCTTATCTTCATGGCCATCCAGCAAACCGGCTCTGGAGGGAATGATCACGCATTCAAACACACTCAGGTCATCGCCCGGACGCACAACATCAAAGTCCTGTTGTTCTTCGAGCAGCATCCGGCACAAGCCCTCATCCGGGGCAATTTCATTCGCCAGCCAAATACCCAGAGTAGATTCAGGTAACCCTCCCACTCCGTAGTCTTCAATCTTCTCTACATAATCGTAGGCATGTCCAATATTTTCGTAAGTCGTCATATCCATGAAACCCAGGGGATGAAGCTGATCTCCAATATTACACCGAGCGCCAAAGGCGATCATGCTAGCCGCCTCGTATCTGATGGCATCACGATTCTTAAATCCTCCGATCTCACCCCATGCTGTATGGAATTTGCCGCTCATCGCGACGATGGCTTTCCCCTCCTTGTGGAAGAACTTGGCGCGGTGGGGAAACTTGTCATACCCACCCCAGGTGGTGGGAAGATCCTCGAGATCTTGCTTCGTGTTGTTTTCATAAAGGCGGTACCGGGAATTCATGGGCCTGTGCATGGCCGTCACCCCATTGAAGAAGACACTTGCATCGGGATGAAATCCAAGCACCAGGTCCGCTAACTCTTTGGTATGTCTCCGAATAGAAAGGGCACGGAAAACCTGAGCGTCCTGGGGTTCTTCGATATCAAAGCCTTCAGCAAGCATGTCTTTCCGGCACTGGTCACAATAGCAAACATCCTCGGAGCGATAGATATCAAACCATAATCCGTCGACCGGGTAGGTCCTGCAAATTTCCTCCACCTGCGCCATAATAAGCTTATGGTATCCCCCGTTGGGGTTGATGCACAAGCTTTTCCACTGCCAGGTGGGCTTTGGATCGGTGGGAAGAACAACTTCGTTTCCTGATTCTTCGTCTCCTTTTCTTTCCTGAGTTCCAATGCTCGTGGCACCCGATACAATATAGTCTCCCGTTTCCGTTCGCATGCACCATTCGGGGTGCTCTTCCGCATCATTAGCTGACCAGCCGGCAGTGAAATAGATAGGAGCCTTTACCCCTATCTCATGGCAAGCCTCGATCTGATCGCCCAAAAGGTTAGGACGGCTGAGATTGGGATGTGGATGCCCCACTTTCGTGGGATAATAGGACCAGCTGTGGTGGCACTTCGCGAAGGGGTTGATCTGTTCAACCCTCCCTATCTTCAGGGCCTGCTGGAACTTGCTTTTATCAAATTGAGCCCCCACGTCAGGGATGTGTTCGGAGGTATGGAAGTCGAGATGAATTTGTCGTATCGGTTCTTTCATAGGTACTGATCTTTTTCCCATTTCTAAGCCTCTCCGGCCTTCAGGACAGCCTGTACCGTTTCCCTTGGCACTGGATTTTGCATCATATCCAACCAATTCTTGATATGGGATGGTTTATGGGTGGATAGCACGGTTGAATGGACCACCGGATTGTCGAAACAGAAGGACATGGCCACGTCAGTTAGCTTGACATCCAACTTATCGCACTTCGCCTGCATGTTTATCACTCTTCGCTCAATCTCCTCGGGTACCGGTTCGTAAATGTAAGAGGCGTTTGGACCCGGTCCGGTAGCCAGGATGAACCCCGCGAAAGGTGCAGTGTTAATAATGACTTTTCCCTTCTCCATTGCGGTGGGATACAGTTCGATTTCGGCCCTCCTGTCCAGCAGGTTGTATACATTGTACGTTTGGATGATATCTACCCGGTGATCGAACACGGATGCAATTTGTAGGGGCATAAACTTTGTAGCCATCCCTATGGCCCGGATCACTCCCTCCTCCTTCAAGCTTACAAGCGTATCCAACGCACCACCAGAACCAAAGACATCAGCCATGTGCTCCGGACGCGCATCATGCACGTGTACGATATCCAGTGTACTTACCTGAAGTCTTTTCAGACTGAGTTCGATGGAATTAAGCACCGTGTCTCTTTCGAAACTAAAGAAATTGATTTCCCGTTCCCAATCCCGGTATCCGCCGACTTTCGTGGATAGGGTTACCTCATCTGTGAGGTTGAGTTCCCGAAGGGCAATCCCCACTTTTTCCTCTGTTTGATACATGGCAGCCGTATCGATGTGTTTGATCCCGTATTTCACGATGGCCGTATGCAATAACTTCGTGGACAACTCCTGCTCGATTGTTCGCAATCCAGTGGTGCCAAAACCTAGCTTTGTGCTTTTGATGCCCGTGTTTCCCAATATCGTTTCGATTCTATCCATTAGGTTGTTTCTGGGTAAGTCATCTGCCTATATCTCTTGTACCGTATGATTATCGATCACGTCCCAGTCAATATCTAGACCCAGGCCAGGCCCTTCAGGGGGGTGTATATATCCTTCACTGTCCGGTACAATAAGCGGATTCTTTACACACAGGTGAAAGGCTTCTTCTGGAACGATGCTCTCAAAGTACGTACAGCTTTTAATGCACAATGAAGTATGTATGCCCGGAATTTCACTATGGAGAACTTGGCAGGACAAACCAAATGATTCAGCGGTATGGGCTATCTTCATCAGCCCGGTTATACCGGCTTTCATAGCCCAACTGGCATGCACCATACTCGAGGTCTCATGGAGGATATGATTTGCGACACCGAAATTGATATCCGAAGCCTGCTCAGCCGTGCACAAGGGGATTTCCAGCTTCCGATTGAGCTGTTTCAGACCATGCAGGTCGAAGTCTCTCAAGGGCTCTTCGTACCAAAGGAAATTGAGTTTCTCCAATTCACGTCCCACACGTAACGCGTTCATCTGGTCATAGGCTCCAGATACATCCAGCATCAATTTAATGTCCGGACCTACAGCTTCCCGTACCGCACGGCATATTTCAATATCCACGTCAGGAATGCCATGGACGTGAAGTTTGATGGCCTTGTATCCCTGCTTTACGTATTTCTTACAATTCTCCTGATATGCCTCGATACTGTCGAAGGTAAAGGTGCTGGCATAAGCCAGGATCTTATCTCTGTAAGCCCCTATATACTTATACAGGGGAAGCTTGGCCTGCTTGGCAGCAAGGTCCCAAAGTGCCACATCAAAAGCTCCCATTCCAAAAAAATTGTAATGCTCCGACCGACTGACCTTTAACAACTGTTGCCAAAGACGCTCGCGATCGTGTACACCAGCGCCTATGGCTAGGGGCTTAATGGTATTGTGAAATATGGTCGAAAGGATCGAACCGCGCTCTATGGAGATGCAATTCCCTTCCGTTCCATCTTCGGCAATCACACGAGTAAAAAATGCATTTCGTTTACCTCTGGCTGGCCCGATGGTGTGGCTCCAGTCATAGGGTCCGGAAGGAATACTGAGTTCGTAGCCCTTGATATCAGCTATTTTCATAGTAATCAATTATTGTAAGTATACCCCCATCGCAAGATCTTCTTCTGTCGCAGGGAGAGTGGCCGTTAAATGCTCGACATTATTTCATACCAAAGCCAGGTTAAGTCATTTTCATAGCGCTTGTGATCAAGTGATTGGGAAAGTCCTTGACTTTTTCGCAGCAAATCTGCTCCATGATTTGTTGGAGTTCGGTCTTTAGGAGGGATATGGTGTGGTCTCCTCCTTTTTTGCCCAAGGCTGCTACTCCATACATAAATGCGCGACCCAAAAATGTGAACGCAGCGCCAGAAGCCATTGTCCGAGCAATATCAGGGCCAGATCGCAGGCCACTGTCCATCATGACGGTGATCCGGTCGCCATAAGTTTGCGCAATTCTCACCAGGGGTTTGATAGTGGATTCCCCAGCGTCGAGTTGCCTTCCTCCATGATTGGAAACAATCATGCCATCTAGGCCCAACGCGATGGCTTTTTTAGCGTCTGCTTCATTGGCTACGCCTTTCAGGACCAACTTCCCCTTCCACATGTCTCGAATAGGCTTGATCTTTTCTTCGTTTAACCTACCCGAAAAGGTAGCGTCCATAAACTTACCCAATTGCTTTAGGTCCAGGTTTTTAGGCATATAAGGTTTGAGGGTCTCGAAATTGGGCTGTCCATACCGGAGCGTTTGCAAGCCCCAATGAGGTTTGCCCAAAATCTGGACTAGGTTTCTAAGCGTCATTTTGGGGGGCATGGCAAGGCCATTGCGGATATCTCTAGGCCGGTAACCAAAAGTGGGAACATCACAGAGAATGACAAGTACAGGACAGCCCACAGCAGCAGCTCGTTGTAGAATGTCATCTCTCAAACGATCTTCAGTCGGATGGTATAGTTGAAACCAACTATGTCCTTCGGTAATTTCTGCGATACGCTCAATACTACTTGTACTGACCGTACTAAGGATAAAGGGAACGTTGTGTTCATAGGCAGCTTTTGCTAGAATTTCAGGCGAATTGGGCCACATCAGTCCTTGTAGACCGACGGGTGCAACGCCAAAAGGGGCGTCATAGGTATGGCCAAATAACTCGGTTTTCATGGATGAGCCTGTATGCTTGCTCAGGTAATAGGGCAACAACTCGACCTGCCGGATCTCAGCGGTATTCTTGTGAAGATTAACATCCTCATTGCAGCCCCCATCTAAATACTCAAAGGCAAAGCGGGGGATTTTTTTGCGTGCTTTGATTCTAAGGTCCTGGATAGAGGGAAAGGCGGTATTAAAGGAAAGGGGTTTGCTCATAACTCAAAATTTGGTCTAGTGCTAGGTAGTAGCGTCTTCTATGATTAAGTACTTCTATTCCCATTACTATATGTAGTTAAACTCCGATAGCCATATAAGCCCACTACTACAAAGCATAAAAGAGGAAGGATAAAGGAAAAATTGACTTCAGGAATACCCATGATGCGTACATCCGCATAGCCTCTTCCTCCGAAATCCAGGATGAGTCCCTGAAGAATTGGCATGAATGCCCCACCAACAATGGCCATAACTAAAAATGCAGAGGCAGTTTTCGCGTCTTCTCCCAAGCCATTTAGGGCAATACCATAAATGGTGGGGAACATCAAAGACATACAAAAGGAAACCAAGACCAAAAAATACAACCCCCAGATTCCTTCGATAAACATAGTTCCCAGACAAAAAAAGACGGCCATCAAAGAAAGAATCATCAACAAGGCACCTGAATTGACATACTTCAACAGAAAAGTGAAGATGAAACGCCCAAGCAAGAAAATCACTAATGCAGCATATGCATAATAGACAGCATCTTGATTGTTGATACCCAGGTTTTCAGCATATTGGTAGATGTAGGTCCAACACATAATTTGGGCGCCTACATAAAACATTTGGGCGATTACTCCTCCCACAAAGCGTTCCATTCTAAACACTCTTTTGATGGATGCCCACATGCCAACTCCTCCTGGTTCTTTCTTGGCTTCAGGTATCTTCGCTACGGATACAAGCAGTAACATCAAGAGGACAAAAAGTCCCAAACCCACATAGGGATTTCTAATGACTTGTAAGTCTGATGTTCTGATCGCAGCTTTTGCCGCACCAGACAGTGTTTCATAGATGCTATTTCCTTGAGTATCTACGTCATCAGATTGCAACGCTCCTAAAATAAACACTTGTGCGACAAAAAGCCCAGCCAAGGCACCTAGCGGATTGAATGATTGGGCAAGATTAAGACGTTGAATAGAGGTCTCCTCAGCACCCATGGATAAAATGAAAGGATTGGCTGTAGTCTCCAAAAAGGCAAGTCCAAATGTCAGAATATAAAGGGCGAGTAAAAAGAGTCCATAGTTTTCTAAGCCCGCTGCTGGATAAAACAAGAGAGCTCCTGCTGCATACAGTCCCAGGCCAATCATAATCCCTGTCTTATAGCTATATTTTTTTACCACAAAAGCCGCAGGGAGAGCCATCGTAAAATATCCCCCATAAAATGCTGCCTGGATCCATGATGCTTGTGTATTGTTAAGTTCCAAGACCTTTTTAAAGGCAGACACCATTGGGTTCGTTATGTCGTTTGCAAAGCCCCACAAGGCAAAAAGGGACGTTATCAGGACAAACGGTAGGAGTAATGTCCTAGAAACAACTGGCGTAGTAGTTTTGCTCATAGTAGTTTATTTTAGTGCACGATCCAGATGGGCATACCCTCCATCTACAAATAATAATTGCCCTGTTGTATGGCTTGAAGCATCTGACAAGAGGAAAAGTACCGTATTAGCTATCTCTTCGGTGGTAGTCATCCTTTTTTCCAGAGGAATATTCTGGGTAATCTCGGCCAGTTTCTCAGCTGAATTTGGAAATGAATTTATCCATTTTTCATACATAGGGGTAAAGCACTCGGCCACGATAACAGCATTTACCCGAATGGAATAGGGTAGTAGTTCAACTGCCCATTCGCGGGTAAGAGAATTTCGCCCCCCATTGGATGCAGCATATCCTGAGCTACCTCCCTGACCTGTAACTGAGGTTTTTGACCCAATATTGACAATTGCTCCCTTACTTTTCTTGAGTTCTGGAAGGGAATGATGGGCCATCAGGTAATAATGGGTCAGGTTGCGGTGAATAGACCTGGTAAACGACTCATAACTGCCATGTTCCAGACTAATGGAATCGTTCACACCCGCATTGTTGACCAAGCCATCAATGCGACCTAGCTGCTCTATACAGGTCTCGACAGCTTGTTTACACTGCGCTGGATCTGTCAGTTCGGCGATCCCGAATCCAGCTTTTCCCCCTTCTGCTTCGATGGATGATATCTTCGTCGCAATCGTGGATGCATTTCGCCCTACAATAAAGGGAATGGCTCCTTCTCTAGCTAACGCATGAGAAATGCCGTTTCCTATGCCAGAAGATCCTCCGCTGACGATGATCACTTTATCCTTTAGGTGTAAGTCCATGTTTGAAATGCTGTTGTAAAATCAGCCTCCTTGGCTGCTAATAACTACGTGCTAGATTTATTTTCCCATAGCTATTACGAGGCATATGCTTTGGCGACCTGCCGAGAATTCCCCAATCCCTCAATGCCCAGTTCTACTACATCTCCTGGTTTGAGATACCTGGGAGGATCTTGTCCAAGCCCTACCCCCGAAGGAGTACCCGTCGAAATCATATCTCCAGGTAGCAGTGACATATACTGACTCAGATAAGAGATCAATTGGGGAATGTTAAAAATCAGGTCAGAGGTATAACTATGCTGCATTCGGGTACCATTGACTGTCAACCAGAGTTCTAGGTTATGGGGATCGGCAATTTCATCTGCTGAGACTAAATAGGGTCCCAATGGCGCGAAAGTATCACAGCTTTTGCCTTTTACCCACTGACCACCTTTTTCCAACTGATATTCCCGTTCACTGTAGTCATTGTGAAGCACATAACCTGCCACGTAATCCATGGCATTAGCAGCTGATACGTATTGAGCTTTTTTACCTATGATAACCCCTAGCTCAACTTCCCAGTCTGTTTTTTTGCTTCCTTTGGGAATGACCAGGTCATCATTTGGGCCTACAATGGCAGAAGTAGCCTTAAAGAATACCACGGGTTCGGTAGGTGTTGCCATCCCACTCTCCGCCGCATGCTTTGCATAATTTAGGCCAATACACACAATTTTTGAGGGGGCTTTAAGGGGAGGCCCTAGCCGGATCTCGCTGCTTACTTTGGGCAGATCTCCTGCTTTGCTGAGCCAACCTGTGAGGCGATTGATCCCATTAGACCCCAAAAATGAGCCATCAAAGTCTTCCCCAAAAGTAGAAACATCATAGCGATCTCCGTTTTCTAATACGATGCCAGGTTTTTCTTTCCCAGCTAACCCATGTCGAATTAATTTCATCTTAGACTATATTCCGTTAACTATTTAACTTGAGGAACCCCCCATCAATAGGAAAATCATTTCCCGTGATAAAGGCAGCTTGATCTGAACACAAATACAAGGCGAGGTTTCCGACCTCCTGAGGGGTGCCCATTCGGCCAATAGGTTGTGATTGGGAAAGTTTTTGAAACATTTTTTCCTCTTCACCTGGATAATTTTCTGTAATAAATGCATCCACAAACTGGGTATGAATGCGAGCTGGAGAAATGCTATTGCACCTAATCCCATATTTGAGATAATCTTTGGCCACTGAGTAGGTCATAGTCAATACAGCTCCCTTGCTCATAGAATAGGCGAAACGGTCTGCCAAGCCTACCCAGGACGCAATTGAAGCTAGGTTCAAAATGACGCCTCCTTTTTGCTTCATATATGGAATGGTAGCATACATGCAATTATATACCCCCTTGACGTTTACCTGGTATAAGCGGTCCATATCTGCCGTTGTTGTCTGTTCTAAGTTGCCAACATGAGCAATTCCGGCATTGTTGACTAAAATATCTATACCCCTTTCCTCAATGATAGGTTGTACCACCTGTTGTACTTCCTGTAAATCAGCTACATCACCCGATACGGCTTCAGCGCTTCCGCTATTATGGAGAATTTCCTTTACAGTGCCCTGAGCGGCTTCAAGATTCAGGTCAAAGACATACACTTTAGCTCCTTTTTCTGCGAAGATTTTGCAGATAGCCTTGCCGATCCCACTCCCCCCTCCCGTGATGAAGGCGACCTTTCCAGTTAGACTAAACGTCATGATATACTTGGTTGATTGGTTTATGATTCTGCCAATATGCCCCATCAGGATATGTGTAGGTATCTAGAGAGGCAGTTTTCATAGTGATACTATATCCTGGCTGTTTGGGGGGCATATATGCTCCATCCTTGATCAGGACTGGCTCATAAAAGTGTTCATGGAGATGGTCGACATACTCAATGATTCTCCCTTCAAGTGAACCACTAATCGCGATATAGTCTATCATCGAGAGGTGTTGTACATATTCGCATAAGCCTACTCCCCCTGCATGGGGACAAACGGGAATATCGAACTTAGCTGCCATAAGTAAGATCGCTAAAATTTCATTGACACCCCCTACCCGACAGCTATCAATTTGGCAAATGCCTAGGGCTTCTGCTTGCATGAATTGCTTGAATAGGACTCGATTTTGGCAATGCTCTCCCGTCGCGACCTTGATAGGTGCCACGGCCCGAGCTATTTTGGCATGGCCCAACACGTCGTCGGGGCTCGTTGGCTCTTCTATCCACCAGGGCTGAAATTGCTTCAAAAACGCCATATTTTCAATGGCCTCGTCGACATCCCACTTTTGGTTGGCGTCCATCATCAAGGCTAGTTCCTCTCCGATTTCTTTCCTAATAATAGCGGCTCTGCGCATATCGTCGGTCAAATCGGCTCCTACTTTCATCTTGAGATGCTTGAACCCTTGGGCCTTTGCCTCTTGACATAAGCGCCGCATCTTTTCATCACTATATCCTAACCAGCCTGCCGAAGTGGTATAGGCAGGGTATCCGTGGGCCAGTAAATGGTCAATGCGTTCGTGCTTAGCGGCTTCCTTCTCCCTCAACATCTGAATAGCCTCTGTTGGGGTAATGACGTCCGTGATATAAGTAAAATCCACACATGAAACCAACTCCTCCGGAGTCATTTCGGCTAGGAGGCGCCAGAGTGGTTTTCTCTCTATCTTGGCGTATAAATCCCAAACGGCGTTTACGACAGCCCCTGTGGCCAAATGAATGACCCCTTTTTCAGGTCCTAACCAACGTAGCTGACTATCTCCTGTGATCATTTGCCAAAATCCTCGCATATCGCCAATAAAGTCCTCCAAGGACTTTCCCACTAGCAAATAGGAAAGTGCCTGTATAGCCAAGGTACATAGTTCGTTGCCTCTGCCAATAGTAAAGGTCAATCCATGTCCCTCAAGTTCATCAGGATGATCCGTCTTGAGAATGACATAAGCTGCGGAGTAATCCGGGTCAGGATTCATAGCATCCGAACCGTCGAGCGATTTGCTGGTTGGAAATCTTACATCTCGGACCAAAACGTTCGTGATGATCGTAGGTTTGGGCATGTGATTTTATATCTACTTTCTACAAAAGTAGTGTATCACCTGCCCTGAAACCACCCATCAGGATACCTTAATTGATACTTTTTTTGCCTAGGCTCGGATTGCCTGCTTATGAGATTCAAGATATGAAGAGGGAGACATACCCTTAATTAACTTAAACTGCCGATTGAAATTGGAAATGTTGTTGAACCCACTTAAGTACGCAATAGAGGTGATGCTTTCCTGCTCTTCCAGGAGTAGTTTACAGGCATATCCAACCCTGATTTCATTTAGGTATTTGGTAAAAGGTTTTCGGTGGAGCTTTTTAAAGAAACGGCTAAATGCAGCCTTGTTCATTCCAATGTGTTCAGCTATTTCGCTAGCACCAATAGGCGTATTAAAGTGCTGAAAAATAAATTTGTACATCCGATCTAATCTCCGGTTCTCTGTCTTTTGATAGGTATTTATGAATCCGCTACTGGACAAAAACTGTATATCTTGATGCAGGGACAATTGACGCAAAATGTCTATCATTTCGATGACCTGGGAGGTATTATCTAAGTTGGGAAGTTGGTTTAGTATGTGGAGGAGTTGCTGGCTAGGGTTTGAGAACTTTATCCCTCGGGTAGCCAGAGAGAGAAGTTTAGCAATAAGTTGCATTTCAGGAACTTGTAGAAAGTCGGCACCCAAAAAGTCCTGCTTGAAATGAACCGCTACTGCCTCTACAGATAGGCTCGAACCTTCTTGGAAATAAAGATCATCGTTTAGCCACATATGGGGAACGTTTTTCCCCAGAAGGACCAGTTCCCCTGCCCTAAATTTTTCAATGCTATCCCCTACAAAGCGTACGCCTGTACTCTGCTGTACCAGTACGAGTTCCAGTTCTTCATGGTGGTGCCAAACACGCAAAAAGTTATTTGAGCACTCATGCGAGACCCTAATTGAGCGATCATCATTACATGATCTATTAAGAAGATGGAGTTCCATAGTCCCTAATAATTAGCAGTAGTTTTTTGAAGATAGGCAAAAATTAAAAATCATGTGAATTACGAGTTGTCAAAAAATGAAGGAAGTAAAGGCGATGGAAATATACGGCAGAGTCGAACAAAAATCCTTTATCTCCCTTCATAAACCTGCTGTTATTCCAGGTATTAGAACTGCCAGTAAGGCCCAATTAGTGGATTTCGATTTTGAGAATCTGGTAAAAACGATTTTCTGAGAACTTAGCCCTTCAGGGAACCTACCTGTACAAATTGCCTCAAGTGGAGCCGCGGATGAAGTCCAATTGGAAAATATGTCCAATTTTTTGTTGCAAGTTCACTATTCATTTGTGTAAAATAGTTGTCAATTCAAAAGAGGATGAATGAAATTCAGGAAGTGATAGAAAGCTACAGCATTTCGATATCGGAGGAAGAAGGGAGGCATCTTTCTTCTCTCATTACAAGGCAAACGGCCAAGCGAAAAGAGATAATCTTTAGGCAGGAAGAGCCCTGCAATCACGTAATTTACCTTATTGAAGGCATCACGGCTTCTGTACATACCTATGAAGAGAAGGAGGTAGTCACTCGATTTTTCCAGAAGGGGAATTTTAGTACAAACATAGTGAGTGCTTTGAACAAGGGTGTTGCTTCAGATTATTTACTTGCTATTACCGACATTGTATACTTTTTAATTCCCTTTGATGTATTTATCGACTCCTATCTTCATTCAAATACTTTTGGATTGTTTATTAGGAAGAAAATCATTGAACATAGTATTGAAAATAAACATTTTACTACCATCAAAACCTTTACAGATACCAAGATGCGGTACCAATTTTTAGAAAGAAATTATCCTCAAGTTATTAAAGAAACGCCTGCTAAGTATATAGCAAAATTTTTAGGACTTACGCCTGAGGGATACAGTCGATTTCTTTCGAAAAGGAGAAACTCTTAACCCTCATCAATTTTTTTGAAGGGTAAATTCTGCTATTTGAGTTTGAGACAAAAAGTTCAAGAAATGACAAACTCAAGGGCCTTAGGGTTAAGTATAATGTTGCTATTCGCCATGCTATGGCTACCACTGGGTCAGTATGATTTTTTGCTAGAACACTGGATGAAAATAGGAACTTATGGGGTCCCTTTCCTATTACTAGGGGCTTTTTCGCTTAGGCATCAGGGGGATGAAGGGGGGGTATTCCAAGATTTCAGGTTCATCGGTATTCTCATGCTCATTGCCTACATCCTACATCAATTTGAAGAACACTGGGTGGACGTATTGGGTAATACCTATGCCTTTTATACCTTCAATAACAACTTTATTTTGGGAAATTTAGGCGAACCGGATTCAGAGGTAAAGCCGCTTACAGAAGCTGCCATATTTGTTATTAACACTGCTCTGGTATGGCTAGTAGGAGCTTTGGCAATTTATCGTAGTCCACGGCACCTGTTTCCTTTAATTTCCATGGCAAGTATCATATTTGTGAATGCCTTGGTACATATCCTAGCAGCTATAGCACAGTTCCAATACAATCCGGGATTACTGACATCGGTGGTCATTTTTGTTCCCATTTACCTTTGGTTTGTGAAGTATTTGACCACCAGGTTCACAAAGAGTAAGAAGCAACTAATTGGAGGGATTATTTGGGCAGTTCTAGCACATGTTATCATGGTAGGAGGCTTATTGATGGCAAATTGGTTTCACATTATTCCAGAGTTTGTCTATTTCATTGCGTTAGGAGTTTGGTCGCTTTTGCCATTAGCGATCTTTGCGAAGAGTCCTTTGCAAGAGGTGGTGTAGTAGGAGAAAAAAAACGTATTAATAACTTGCTGTTACATTAACAGACAATTTCCTCCCATTTTTTTTACCCTGAAATACGCCTAAAATTGTCCCTCGGCAGACCAATCAAAAGAAAGGGTCGTCCTACTTTTATCTTCGAAAGTAGACTTAGTGTTTATTCCTATGCAACGACCCTCATATTTTCTTTCTCTGATCCTCCTTGCCCTAGCCAGCTGCATTGGTACCGATTTCGTCGATGAACCGCTTGGGCCTGTGCCTTCGCGCCTGGAACTCAGTGATGCTTCGCTCAGCCTCATTGAAGGGGAAAGCCAGCAACTCAGTGCCCAGGTGATCGCTTCGGATGACAATCCGCTGGATGTTACGGTAAGTTGGAACAGTCGCAACCCCACTGTTGCCACGGTAGATCCTAATGGACTACTGATGGCTGTTTCTGCTGGGCAGGTATGGATTGACGTGGCAAGCCAGACGCTGGAAGATTCTCTTCTGGTAACAGTTTCTTCTGACCCTGAAGCCCTTGCTTCCATCACCATTACAACGAGCGAGATGAACCTTATTGTAGGAGATACCCTACAACTTGAGGTAGAATTGCGCAATGCCGATGGGGATGTAGTGATGGGTAAAGTACTTACCTGGGAAAGTACTCAACCAGACATCTGTTCTGTGGATGAAAAGGGCCAAGTAATCGCCTTGGCCAATGGTATTACCCAGGTAACGGCCTCCTCTGAGGGTATTAGCAGTCTACCCACCCCTTTCATGGTTGGTAGTGATTCGCTCTCTCGAAGTGGAACTTTCCGAGGGCTGAATGGATACAATGTAGAAGGGACGGCCATCATTGAGGGCGCTACTGGGCAGGCAATGCTCGTATTTGATTCCGATTTTCGCGCCCAAAATGGTCCAGGACTCTATGTCTATATTAGTCCCAATGCTACTAATGTTACAGGAGGAGTCAGTTTGGGTGAGCTCAAGGCGCAATCAGGTACACAAACGTATGAGATCCCCGCCAACGTAAACCCTGACGACTTTGACCATGTCCTGGTATACTGCCAGCCTTTTCGCGTACCGTTTGGCACGGCTGAATTTCAATAACCTTCTGACATCCCACAAATGAAACGTATACTGTTTTTTGCTGTATTTCTCAGCACCCTTTTACCCCTTGCCTTGGCTCAGAGCGGTTGGACCCAAAAGAGTAACGCGGGTTATTTCAAGCTCAACCAGAGTGTAATCCGTGCAGGTCAATTTTTTAACCCTAATGGAGACCTGATCGATATCACGACCACCTCCGTATATAGTTCGGTCCTCTATGGAGAATATGGATTGAATGATCGATTTACAGCGTTGGTAAATGCGCAGTTGTTCGTTCGAAGCACGATAAACGAACTAGAAAGCCGTATAGATGGAGCCATTATTCCGGGAGATGAATTCAACGGATTGGGGGAAATCCAGTTGGGATTAAAATACGGATTCCTCCAGAGTGGTCCCATCGTACTGGCAGCCTCTGGCCAGGTAAAGTTACCCTCTGGGGAAAGTGTGGGAGGCGATACTGAACTGTTGCAATCTGGCGATGGTGCTTGGGGGGCTATTGGAATGCTTCATGCCTCGCATTCTTTCTATCCTCAGCCTTTTTACGCCAACTTGTCTGTAGGATACCAGTGGAGGGGTACAGCGGACCTAGCATATAGTAGCGGCTTAGTAAGTGTGGATTATGACGATGCTTTTGTTTGGGGAGGAGAACTGGGCTGGACGCCAAATGCCAATTGGGCATTGGCATTGAAGTGGACCCAGGTGCAACCCTTTGAAGCAGATGCGATTGAAGGAATTACCGGTAGTTCCTCCATATTTGGCAACCGTCTGACCTACTTTGCCATTATCCCAGAGGTGAACTACATCAGCCCTCAGAATTGGGGCGTTTCAGGTTCTATTGGAGGCGTTCTTTTTGCTAAAAACATCCTTGCAGCTCCTAGTATTAACCTAGGGGTATTTTACCTATTGAACCAGGAGTAAGCTGATTTCCCTAAAGCTTAGCTTAAATAAAAAATGAGGCATTTTCTCAACGGGAAATGCCTCATTTTTTAGTCTCATCCCCATAAGGTTCCTTAGGGCTTCCAGAGGAACTTAATGGCATGGCCTCTTTCTCCACTATTCAATAGGGCTACATACCAACCGGGACGTATAAGCGCTCCACTCTCTGTTTTGCCTTGCCAGGAATAGGCATAAGATCCCGGGGATTGGGTTCCACTCACAAGGGTATGCACCCTCCTTCCCCGTAAGTCATATATGCCAATATCCAAGGGCATTTTTTCAGGTAGCGTAAAGGATAGTGTCAACCGTCCCCTAGCTGGATTCGGGGAAAGTTGTATGTCTGTCACTACTTCCACCAGAGACTGAATGGGCGTAGTAGTCGTATCGGAGATCGTTGTGTCCATAACAGTTGTGTCCATCACTGTAGTGTCCATTACAGTTGTATCCATTACAGTTGTGTCCATCATAGAGGTTCCAGTTCCTGCTAGGCGCGTAAACAAAGCAGCGTCGGAAAAGTCAGGATCGGAACTTCCTTCCTGGCTTTCCATAGTAGCAATGATAAAGGCTTCTTTTGAAATCCATATATAGGATACAGAGGAAAAATCGGTAGAGTCTATGGTAATCCCACTAACAACGGTGTACTCTGTAGATTTATCTGTAGTGCGGATCCGCAGACATTCGAAAGCTCCTGCCTGTACAGTAACAGTTCCATATGCATCTACGAAGTACTCAGTACTATCGACAGTTATTGACTCCGTCCCAAAGAAGTCCACAGTGTCTGAGCTTACTTCAGTCCAGGATTTTTCATAGGTCAATGGGAAAATGGCAATTGTGTCGCCAAAGGCGTCAAAGGTGGTATCTGCGAGACTTCCGAATGAGGTAATGGTAACATCGCCTAGGGAAATAAACTCTGTCTCGCTTACTTTTCCATAGTTGTAGGTAGCGAGACTGATTCCTAGGGTGTCAAACGTAAATACCTGAACGAAGTTTGCATCGGGGAAGTCAGCTGCATAAGGCGTGTTTTCTGGCGGCTCGAAAGACCATGTAATGTTAATGGTACTGTCCATTGGAATTGCGCCTAGGTCCCAAGTCTGGTCGGGACCAGCCATACCTGGAGTTACATCTACAGATTCACTGAGTGTACCTTCTTGGGTAAAGCTATTGCCTCTTAGGCTTAACACATCCTCTGAAGTAATGGTGATTTGAGAAAAGGCAAGGGAGTAAAACAACATGCTGGTGAATAAAAGGGAGCAAATGTGTTTCATACGTGTTACAATTGGTTGTGAATGAAAAGTTAATTTTTGGGGAGTAGTAAGTGATAAGTCTTAGGTAGTAAGTAATAGGTAAAAAGTAATATTCAGTAGGAAACATCTACTTTTTAGGAAAGGAAGGTGGAAAATGGGAAGAGCAAGGATTTTATCCTTTTTGTTCAACGGTGAAAGTTAATAAATATTTAATTATTTCTTACCCTATGGGGATCTTTATTACTCAATAAGGGCTTTTTTTGACATGAGGATGGTCAGGTTGCACGTAGAGTAGTGTTCCTTGAATGCTCTACAGAACATACTTCTTGTTAGGGTTTATCCTGGACTCCAGAATTTCTGAGGATATGAACTTCCCTCTTTAGTTGCTTGTATTTACAAGACCTGAAAAAACGAAAAAGAAAATTTTTTTGAGTTTCCTGTTTACCTTTTGATGAAGGCAGCTACTTATGGGAGTAAATAAGAAAGTTCCTCTTTTATGAAGGCCACTTTCAATCACATTTGAACCCCTTAAAAAAACAGTAACAATGAGACTAATTAACCTCTCAATTACAATGCTCGCCTTCTGTATATCTCTAAGCGGATTTGGGCAGAGCTATTTCACTGCCCACATAGGCCCTTCTTTTCCGACAGCGGACTTCGGAGATGAGGACCTAAGTGATAATGATGCTGGTAATGCAGGTATTGGACTGAATGCTGGGATAACCTATTATTATCCCTTGAATGAGAATGGCTTGAGTCTCTTCGCGGGAGTAGACGTTATGTATAACGAGTTGAGTAAAGATGTAAAAGATGATCTAGAAGAAATTTTTACCCAAGAAACAGATATTACATTTCGGAAGTTTATAAATATTCCTGTTTCGGCAGGACTCAACTTTCAGATAGATACGCAAAGTGATGTCTCTTTATTCTCCAAAATAGGGTTAGTTGCCAATTTTCTGACAATTACAGATGAGGAGTATGAAATAGAAAATGAGAAGTTTAGGGTAGAAACGGATTTGGCCAATAGCTTTGGACTCAAAATTGAAGGAGGGATCATTCTCAAAGGGAAAACCCGAATCAGCGCTAGTTACTACGGTTTAGGAACCCATGACTTGGATCGAGAGATAGTTTCTGGTATAGAAAGAGGCCAAATAGATGAAGAAATTAATATCAGTATGCTAACCTTGACAGTGGGCTTCCCGGTAAAATAGCGAATGGGAAAAGTAGTCATGAAAAGGGAGGAGGGTGCCACTAGGCCCCTCCTTTTTTACTTACCTACCCCTATATTTTTTCGAATGATTCTTCTTTATTTCATGAACTTTTACCCAATAAGGTATCCGTTTTCCATATAAGTTCTTCGACATTCCCTTCATTGTAGGCATCTACGTGAGCCTTTCCCCAGGACCCTTGATCGTTGTCAAAGTAGGCTCCTGTAATTCCTTTATATGCATCTGAAAGGGATAATTCATTGATAATCTGCGCTCCTTTGTCCGCTGGAGCCCAAAATCTGCCAAATGCTTCCTGTACCATGCGCGTATTTAACAGCGAACCCGGGTTCAAGGCAATTACAGCGATTTCAGGATGGGTTTTGGCGAGGTGAAAGCTCCACATCGTCAAAGCAAGTTTGCTTTGGGCATAGGCTTCCTGGGTCGAGGACTGTATGGTTCCCTCTAAAGCTTCGAGAGAAACGGGGGCCTGGGCAGCCGAACTAAGGTTAATAATTCGGGTAGCTTCTCCCTTTTTTAATAGGGGGAGCAAGGCATTAGTCAACACATAGGGAGCAAGGTAATTTACTACCCACCTGAGGTCCAGGCCATCCGCGTTCTTAGCGACTGGACTTTTAAATACCCCAGCATTATTGATGAGAATATCGAGTTTGGGAAGCTCTTGTACCACCTGCTGTGCCATAGCCTTCACAGCATGTAAATCTGAAAAATCTGCTACAAAGCCACTTACGTGTTCATTCTGAGACTGGCGCTTTATTTCTTCAATGACATCGGCCAGTTTTTGAGAATTTCTTCCGTGAACATAGAGGCTATGACCCGCTTGAGCAAGTTGTATGGCGGCAAGCTTGCCAATTCCATCTGTACTACCAGTTATGAGTATGGTTTTTTTCATTAGGTTTCTTCTTCGATTGTCTCTTTATTCAATGGGTATGGCCTTTTTGTGAAAGTGTGGCAATACCTTTTCTGCCAATACTTCCAAGGTTTCTTCCATATTTCTGGTATTGAAACGCAGGTTAATTGCCACGTGATTTACGCCAATGTTTTGCAACATTTGGAAGTATTCTACTAGATAGTGTGTACCAATTCTAAATCCCAGTTGTATAGGAAGGGGCTTGAAATCGTCATTTTCTTCCAAAACAACATAAAGGGGTTGCATGAATGGCTTGTCATAGGAATTTGTTTGTGCGACTAATTCCCGCCATTGTGAAATGGTGAAGTTTTGTTGACCTATGTTTCGCGGATAGTACATCCAGCCATCCGCGTTTTCTGCGTTCCACTCTAAGGACTGGCGGCTAAACCCCGTCAGTAAGAGGGGAAGTTTGTGCCCGTAGGCCTTGGGCAGTACATCCATTTGGCCGTTGAAGGCTCCAAAGGAATTTCCTTCCATGATAGGGAAGCTTTCCTGTGCCTTTCGAATGTAGCCAAAGGCCTCTTGGAAGCGTGCACCTCTTTGCTCAAAGTCCAAACCCATGGCGGGATATTCGCCCGGTCTATCCCCTGATGCTATCCCTAATAGCATTCTGCCCTCGGATAGTTGGTCTATGGTTGCGGCGGCCTTTGCCACGTGGATCGGATGGTGTAAAGGAAGGGCTATGCTCGATATTCCTAAGGCTATTTCCTGCGTTTGGCCCGCCAGGTAACCCAAGTAGGTGAAAGGATCAAAGGTTTGCCCTGCATCTCCAAAAGAAGGTATGTTGAGTGGGATGTCTCTCGTCCATAGGGATTTAAATCCCAATTGCTCCACCAGTTTTACGCGTTTTAGGTGATCCTGCATGGTGGGAACAGGCCCCTGAGAATAATTTTCTACAGGGATCACAATCCCAATACTCAACGCATTGGGCTGGAAAACGCTGTTGTAAGCTCTATTTATAGGTTCAAATTTCTTCATGAGTTCCACGTTGTTAACCGCTAAATCCATCGAGTACATTTTTGCCTATCACCTTTCCACTTTCCTGTTGTAAATGTGCCGTTTTAAGACTTTCTACATTTAACCTTCCCATGTTATTCGTAACGGTAGAAATCAAGGTACCTTCATCAACTAGGGCTGAGACGCGGTTCAACAACTCATGTTGTTTATCCATGTCTCCGGTTTGATACATAGGACGGGTAAACATAAGTTCCCAACTAAAGGTTAGGGCTTTTCGCTTGCCAGGTAGTATATCGAGCGCTTGGGGATCATCTATGATAGCCACCGTTCCACGAGGCTTGATGAGTTCGAGAATAGCAGAAAAGTGCTGGTCCGTTGCATTTAAGGAGGCTACATACTGGGGCTCGATGTGTATTTCTTTCAGTTGGTCTACCAAAGATCCTCTGTGATTGATTACGTAATCAGCTCCCATTTTTTGGGTCCATGCTGTAGTTTCTGGGCGAGAGGCAGTAGCAATTACGGTCAGTCCAGTAAGTTTTTTGGCAAGTTGGATGAGAATAGATCCTACCCCTCCGGCACCTCCAATAATCAAAAGGGCCTCCCCTGTACCTCCACCTTCTGCTACCTTGAGGGAGTCAAACAGAAGTTCCCAGGCTGTAATAGATGTCAAGGACATACCAGAAGCCTCTGCAAAGCCCAAGGTTTGGGGCTTCTTTCCCACAATGCGCTCATCCACGGCGTGGAACTCAGAGTTGGTACCTGGCCGGGTGATATCTCCAGCGTAGAATACCTCATCTCCAATGGTAAACCTACTTACTTTTTCTCCTATCTCCTTGACGATACCAGAAGCATCAAAGCCCAGAATTCTAGGAGAGTTACCCGGTGCACTCCCTGCCCGAAGTTTTACGTCTACGGGATTGACAGAAATTCCCTTCACTTCCACGAGTAGGTCGTGCGGACCTAGTATTGGAGCTTCTATTTCAAATTGTATGAGGGAATCAGGGACAATTATGGGGCCTGCCTGTGTATATCCGATAGCTTTCATAGGGTACAAATTTGCGTCATGTATTCAATACAAAGATGTAACCTAGGCTTGTATTAAATAAGTAACTAAAAAGGAAATAGTGGTATATTTAAAGGTTTTTTCAAGGATTATAGTCTGAGAAGGAGAGTTTTTAGCTATTTTTATTCGAAATAGTAATCCAAATGCAAGTTTTAGAAGCATTTAAGCCTTTTGAAGTACAAGAAGTTGAATTGAGTCAATGGCGGCAGCGGCCTGTGAAAAACAATTTTTTTGAATTGGTGCTGATTCGAGAAGGAGCTGGTACCCAGTGTATTGACTACAATGAATATCCTTATGGAGCCGGGAGTTTATTTCTTTTACCCCCCTTGAAGTGCCATTCCTTTAAAATCGATACCTCCTCACGCTTTGTGTTTCTAAAATTTACTTCAGATTTTTTTTTAGCCGCTACCAAAGAGTCCGTGAATCGCTACGAGTGGTTCAAAGAAGCTGCTTATATCTTATCCAATTACAACCAACTTCCTGGGGATATTATACATAATGAAGTGGACCGCCAGCATATATTTACCCTTATTGGGCTCATTTTAAAAGAAAATAGGAACTACGGATCAGGCTCGGCCTCCCTTATCAAGAGTTTTATGACAAGCATTTTGGAGGTTCTTCTTCGGAATGTTAAGCAAAGTGCTTTTTATGAAGTAGAACGGTCTTCCGATCCAGATGAGCGTATAACTCGTTTGTTGGGCTATATCAACGAACATATCGGAGATCCCCTAAAGTTACGTGTAGAGCATTTGGCGAATACCTTTTCTTTGTCCCCTACCTATTTGAGTGAATTTTTCCGGAAAAAGGTTAGCATGTCTTTGCGGGAGTATATCATCAAAGCAAAACTTAAACTCGTGGAAATCCGCTTGCTCAATTCCGACTACACCCTCACAGAAATTGCAGATGAGTTGGGCTTTACGGATGTTAGCCATCTATCCAAAACCTTTAAGCGCTACGCGGGTATATCCATTCGCGAGTTTAAGAAGCAAGGAGAGTATCGCTTGTTGAAGCGGAGCGAGTGTTGAGGAAATCATTAAAATACCCTTTTTATATAAAAGTAAACTTCATTCTTCAGCTAAAATCTCATGTATGCGACTGTACCTTTCCTCCTACCGTCTGGGAAACCACATTGACCAACTCCTCAACCTTGTTGGGTCAGGGCGCCGCATGGCCATCATTCAAAATGCACTAGACTTTATTCCCGCAGAGGATCGGAAGCGATACAGTGAGACGATATACGATATTCATGGAGTTTTTGAGGCATTGGGTTTTAAGACACAACCACTAGACCTTCGCAATTATTTTGGTAAAAAAGGAGAAATAGCGTCCACCCTTAAAGAATTTGACCTAATCTGGGCAGTTGGAGGAAATGCCTTTCTGCTGAATCGGGCTATGTATCAAAGTAGTTTTGATAAGGCCCTTATCCATCTTTTGGAGCAAGATGAAATTGCTTACGGCGGATGGAGTGCAGGGATTTGCGTCATGGGGCCTACCTTAAAAGGGATCGATCTTTGCGATAAACCCCACCAAATTGTGCAGGGGTACGACGCTGAAATACGTTGGCAAGGCTTGGGAATCATTGAGCATGTCTTGGTTCCGCATTACCGCTCGGATCATCCTGAGGCACCGATGATGGAACATGTGGTAGCTTACCTAAAAGAAGAGGAAATTCCCTATCAAACGCTTCAGGATGGCGATGTATTACTCTACAATGGACAGGAAGCCCCTATCTTATTAAATCGGGATGCTGGAAAAGTTAGCTCCTTCAACCTTAATAAATCCTAAAGCTACCCTTTCTCCTACATTGAGTGGGCCGATAAATTTATCATGTCAATGATTTAAATCATTCTCTCCAGATATTTGAAGCATTTGTCTTAAAATAGAGAGTTGGCATTTTTGTATTGATAGTCTTACTATCTTTTACGTAAAACATGCTATAAATAACCCTAGTATTTATGTCAACTCATCCCCCTTCTTTTTTCGCTGTAGACGATTTAGCTTTTTCTTTACCTGCGGAGGTGAAAGATTTGCTAGATCGCGCCCCTGGCTATGAATGGTTTGATCATCCTGAAGAGATACTTGCCCTTGCCTGTGGCACGAAAGGGGACTCAGTCTTTGAAGTCGCCTTTGAGCTTCCAGATGGCACCCGCTATGTTGAGGCAACTGTTATGCGTGTCAAAAATGGTTTGGCGGCAAACTATCCTGAGCCCTACATGAGGAGGAGAGACCCCAACTGCATGGTTATTGGAGATGAATTTCCCACAGAGAAAACGCATTGGCGGGACCGTTTTGGGGGAGAATTTGGGCCAATAAGAGAAGCCACGTTTGAGTGGTTGGCAAGCCAGCACTTGGCGGTCTTTGCCTTTGAGTCAGGACGAGCAGGTTTAGGAGGTGGTTCTCTTGTTGTAGCTCCGGCGAACTGTGGGTTTTTCGCATATGGACTAGCCTTACTACAGGGTATAGAACCCCGTGAGAAGTTGGGCCCTGATTTTCGAATCAACTCTTTGATATATGTTGCGCCTCCCTTTCGCCACACCCACTTTGAAGGTAAGCAGGTTGTCGTACACAACCGAAGCGAGAATCGACACGAACTTTTTTCCTACAATTTATATCCAGGACCGAGTGCAAAAAAGGGGATTTATGGCGTTTTGATTGGTCAAGGGGAAAAGGAGGGTTGGATTACTGCCCATTGTTCTACTGCTGAAGTCATTAGCCCATATGATAGAATGACTGTTTTTATGCACGAAGGGGCCAGCGGGGGAGGAAAGAGTGAGATGCTCCAATACATGCACAGAGAGCCAGATGGACGTATCAGGCTAGGTAAAAACTTGGAAACAGAAGTAGAACGGATGTTGCGCCTACCGCAAGGTTGCCGAATCCGCCCGGTGACAGATGATATGGCATTATGCCATCCGGATTTGGAAGGAGCTCCCAACAAGCTTAAATTAATCGATGCAGAAGAGGCGTGGTTTGTACGCGTCAATCATATTAATCACTATGGGATAGACCCCCTGCTAGAGTCCCTAACCATCCACAGTACGGATCCCTTATTGTTTCTCAATATTGATGCTTCCGAGGGTAGTACCGCCCTAATTTGGGAGCATATAGAAGATGCACCAGGTAAGCCTTGTCCCAATCCCCGAGTGATACTCCCTCGCAAAACGGTTCCAGATGTAGTGGAGGGAGGTGTGGCCGTAGACGTAAGAAGCTTTGGGGTTCGAACGCCTCCTTGTACGAGAGAGCATCCAACTTATGGAATCGTTGGGCTATTTCATTTACTCCCACCTGCTTTGGCTTGGCTTTGGCGGCTGACAGCTCCTCGGGGACATGGAAACCCTAGTATTGTAGACACAGGAGGGATGACCAGTGAAGGTGTTGGGTCTTATTGGCCTTTCGCTACCGGCAAAAGAAGTACACAAGCGAATTTATTACTTGAACAATTTGAGCAATATCCAGATCTCTGTTATCCCTTGACACCTAATCAGCATATAGGCATTTGGGAGGTAGGCTTCATGCCTCAATGGTTGATGCGTGAGTACCTCACTCGACGGGGAAGTACCTCTTTTCATGCAGATCAGGTATCACCTGCTCGTTGTTCTATTCTGGGCTATGAAATGGAACAGGTCGTGATTGAAGGAGAAAAAATCCCCATTCGCTACCTTAAGGTATATAAGCAAAAGGAAGTAGGTTTAGAAGGCTATGATTCAGGTGCATCAATTCTTGAAGGCTTTTTTGAAAAACAGCTAGGATTGTACAAACCTGAAGAGCTGAGTACACTCGGGCAGCGAATTATCCAATGCTTCAAAGATGGTGGCAGTGTAGGTGAGTATGAATCTCTTATTCCCAGCCAATTCATCCAAGGTGGGAGGTGAATATTTAGTAGGGATTGAATGTCCAACTAAGGTTGTTAGTAATACAAAAAATCATGAAAATCGCATTTTACAGCACCCACAAATTTGAGCTAGAGCCTTTTCAGCAAGCCAATGCAGGTAAATTCGAAGTAAAGTTTATTGATACCTATTTGACAAAGGACACCGTTGTATTGGCAGAGGGATGTGAAGCCGCCACACTATTTGCAAACGATGATGCTTCGGGGCCAGTGTTGGAACAACTGAGCCGAGTAGGAGTAAAATACCTTGCCTTGCGTTCGGCAGGATACAACCATGTAGACCTTTCCAAGGCGCAGGAGTTAGGAATGACGGTAGCCAACGTACCTGCTTATTCTCCCTATTCCGTTGCAGAGCATACTGTAGCGCTGATGCTTTCCTTGAATCGGAAGTTAATTCGAGCCCATTCTCGAGTAAGGGAGCTTAACTTTTCCCTTGACGGGTTGACGGGCTTCGATATGAATGGCAAAACAGTAGGAATCATTGGTACGGGGAAAATTGGAGAAGTGGTAGCCAAGATTTTGAATGGCTTTGGCTGTAAACTATTGGGATATGACCTTGAGCCCAATCAGGAGTTAGTGGAAAAGTATGGAATGGAATATGTTGGGGTTGATGCACTGTGCAGCCTTTCTGATATCATCACCCTGCACGTTCCACTGAATGCACATACCCATTACATTATCGATACAGCACAAATTCAGAGGATGAAAAAGGGAGTCATGCTGATTAACACCAGCAGAGGAGGACTGCTCAATACCCGTGCAGTTATCCATGCATTAAAAAAACGGCACATTGGGTACTTGGGCATAGATGTGTATGAGGAAGAGAAAGGCCTATTTTTTGAGGACCATTCTGAAAATATTTTGCAAGACGATGTTATAGCTCGTTTGTTGACTTTCAATAATGTCCAGGTAACGAGCCACCAAGCTTTTTTGACACAAACAGCCCTTCGAAACATTGCTGATACAACTGTGTATAATTTGGCTTGTTGGGCTGAGAGAAAGAACAGTGAAAACGAGTTGAATTGATGTATGGAAACTCAATTATTGGTAGCACTTGCCCTGATATTGACCATTAGTATTTTTTTACTCATTTTTCAATTCAGAAGTACTTTCCACAATCCCAAACGAACAAGAAGTAGGAGATTGGACCGAACGGGAAGAAATAGAAAAGATCCTCCGCTTGCTACAAGGATTTATATAAAAGCTTTAGGAGCAGAAAGCTCTTAATATATAGTCCCAAGTTTATTAAGTACCGGAGTAAAACCGATTTGGTATGTATTCTTTAAGTCAGATGAAACCAAAGTTCCTTGGACTTTTTTGTTTTACCACAGAGGATCAAGGAGTAATTATAAGAGGAAAAAGAGGGTATTTAAGCGTTAAATTTCTAACAAGGTACATTCGATCTCTCTATGTACCTCCCCATCCCCTTTCTAAGGGGATAACAGGGGTCTATCTCACAAAACGCTGTGGTAAAAATCAGGCGATTATAAAAACCCTTTAGGGTATACATGAAGATAATGGACGCTTTCATTACCGCAATTCTTTTGCTTAGGTACTAAAAAGAAACCTACAACATTTTTTACAAATGGAAGGATTTTCTTTCTGAAAATTTTAAAATATTTTGCTCTACAGGCAACCCTTTGAAAAAATATGTAGTTATTAACGATTGAGATTGCTGTTGATACCTACTTCTCTTTCAACAAAAACTCCCTATTCGTTCTTTTTCATCCTGTCCAAAGCAAGGTAGGAAAACCATCGCATTACCTACGACCCACTGCTTTGCTAGTAGAAAAACTGCTTACTCTTTCAACCTAATCAACTATTTATGAGCAAGTATTTTCTACTATTATTTACATGTATGATCGCCCTTTCCCCTGCTATTGCCCAACAGGCAATTTCGGGGACCGTATTGGACGGTCAGACGGGAGACCCTTTGCCTGGTGTTACCGTTTTGGTTAAAGGTACTACGTATGGTGTCTATTCGGATGATGCTGGAAAGTACACCATCCAAGTCTCTCCCAGTGCAACAACCCTTGTTTTCAGTTTTATCGGCATGGCCGATCAAGAAGTTCTGATTGAAGGGAGAACCCAGATTGATGTAAGTATGGTCTCAGAAGAGACAAACCTTCAAGAAGTTGTGATTGTGGCCTATGGAACCTCACGGAGGGAAGATCTTACGGGCTCTCTTACTTCAGTAAGTGGGGATGCCGTTCAAGAAGTTCCAGTAGCGGGTATTGATCAAGTACTTCAGGGGCGGGCAGCAGGTGTACACGTCACCTCCGCCAATGGACAACCTGGAGGAGGGGTTTCAGTACGCGTAAGGGGTCCTTCTTCTATCAATTCTTCCAACCAACCCTTATATGTAATTGATGGAGTTCCGGTAGAGGCGCAAGATCTCCAAATCCCGGGACAGTTTGGTACAGCGACTGGGGGAGGCTTAGGAGGACAAACAGGAAACTCCCTTTCAACGATTAATTTTTCAGATGTTGAGTCCATAGAAGTACTTAAGGATGCTTCTGCAACGGCTTTATATGGTTCACGGGCTGCCAATGGAGTTGTCTTGGTCACTACCAAGAGAGGACGGTTCGGTCAAAGGCCTCAGTTTGACTTTAATTTCTCCGTTGGTCAGAGAGAACCCATCAACCTGCCAGATATGCTGAATGCTCAGCAGTATCAGGAAATTCTGAATGAATCAAGGACCAATGCCGGTCTGGACCCCTTTGATCCGGGTAGCTTTGGGGATGAGGATACGGATTGGCTGGATGCGGTTTTCCGCGATGCAACGGTTCAGCGTTGGAACTTCTCGCTGCGCGGAGGAAGCCAAGCCTCTCGCTATTTCGCTTCCTTTGCGATTGATGACCAGGAGGGTACGCTTGATGGAACGGGTTTCCAGCGACTTTCGGGAAGGCTTAATCTCGATTCCCGAATTTCGGATAAGTTATCTTTTGGAACGAGTGCAACAGTGAGCCTAACAACTGAGAATGTTCAGGCAAACGACAACTTTATTATTGGCCCCTATGTAGTGGCTATGCGTTCTCGACCGGATTTGCCGATTCGCCAGGAAGATGGGAGCTTCACTCCGATTCCAGGGGTAGCAGACAATCCCGTGGCTGCTGGAGAAGGATACCAAAATGATTTTGAGACCTTGCGGATTCTGGCCTCTGTCTATGGGGAATTGGAAATAATTAAAGACTTACGACTTCGTTCCAGCGTAGCCTTGGATCTTGCTTCTCTCAATCAAGACCAGGTTTGGTCAACAGCTACCTTAGGAGGACGCCTAAATGGAAGCGGTTACGCACAGCGTGGGACCAATGAATTTAGAAGTATCATTTGGGAAAATACCCTTTCTTATGACTGGGAGATAGACGAACAAAATCGTCTGAGCGCGCTGGTAGGCGGCTCCTTCCAACGCGATACTCGGGACAATTTCGTGGCTTCCGCCACAGACTTTCCCAACGATATCCTTACTACTTTTGCAAGTGCTGCAACTCCTCTTTTGGTAGGAGGTGTCGGTACGGAGCGTGCACTGATATCTTCTTTTGCACGTGTGAATTATAACTTTGATGACAGATTTATAGTTACGGGAACCATTCGTGCGGATGGCTCTTCGCGGTTCGGAGAAAATAACCGTTGGGGCTTTTTCCCCTCAGCAGCTGTTGCCTGGCGACTGGATAACGAATCCTTCTTAGAAAATTCCCCCGTCCTCAACGAGTTGAAACTGCGAGCTAGTTGGGGAATCATTGGAAATGACCGAATTGGACGTAACAATGGAGGATTGGGGGGTAATTTTGCTTCACTAGGTCTATATGGGAGTACCGATGCAAATGGCGTCGCTTTTTCTTATGCCGGGGCAGGAGGAATCGCTCCTACCCAAATCGCCAATCCCGATCTAAAGTGGGAAACTACCACCCAATATGACCTGGGAGTAGACTTTGCCTTTTGGAATTCACGGGTATCAGGAAGCATTGATTTCTACCTAAAAGATACCGATGACATCCTTCTATTGGCTCCCGTTCCACGAAATTCTGGATTCAATAGTGTAAACCGCAATATTGGAGAAATGCGGAACCAGGGCTTCGATGTGGCCTTAGCAGTAGATGTTATTAGAAATGAAGATTTTACCTGGAATATAGGGGGAAATCTCAACTATAATGACAATGAAATAAAACGTCTCGTCAATGGTGAGGACATTGCAGCTTCTGGATTTAACCAAAGTATTATCCGCGAGGGTGAATCGCTCGGCTCCTTCTTTGGGTTGCAGGTAGAAGGTATATTCCAGACACAAGAAGAGATAAATACCCTAAATGCAGCTGCTCCCGGTGGAGTATTCCAAACAGCTGGTACAGCTCCTGGGGATTTTCGGTACGCAGATATCAATGGAGATGGCGTGATAACGAATGACGATCGGATAATTTTGGGAAGTGCGTTATTCGATTTCATGGGAGGAGTAAATACGACCCTTCAGTACAAAGGTCTTACCTTATTTGCCTTACTACAGTTTGTTCAGGGAAATGAGATTTACAATTTCACGAAGCGCGGCCACGTGTTCCAGCATAACTTATTCAACAGTTTTACAGATATACTGGACCGGTGGACTCCCACAAATACGGACACAGACCATCCCCGCGTAGCCTGGGGAGACCCCAATCAGAACCGACAAAATTCTTCCTTCTTCGTTGAGGATGGCTCTTTCGCTCGCTTAAGACAGGTAAAATTATCCTATGATCTACCTAGCCTACTATTTGACAATACTTTTCTCCAAAGAGGTAGTATTTATTTAGTTGGGACCAACCTATTTACCCTAACAGACTACTCGGGAATCGACCCAGAAGTCAATACGTTTGGAGGAAATGTAAGTAGTGCACAGGGAGTAGATAATGGAACCTATCCTGGAAATAAAACCTATGCTTTAGGGGTGAATTTGGGATTTTAAGAACCTGACATTCCTCATTTTTCTGGTCATATATATATTCTTCTTACAAAAAATGAACTTACAGATGAGATATTCAATAAATTTCTGCTTGATCCTGGTGCTTTTACTAGCATTTAGTGCATGTGAAACCCTGGATGGATTAGAGCCTCAACCGCAACAATCCCTTTCGGCAGGTGAAGCTATTAGGGATGCTAATGGCGCAGAGAGTGCCTTGACGGGTACTTATTCTTTCCTAAATCAGGATGGGTATTTTAGCCGAATGTTTCCTGTATATGGAAGTATACTGAGTGGATACTTAGGGAGTACTACCGGAACGACCCGAGATATTACCTTTCAATCTGAATCAAACTCGGTACGACCTTCCGACAATACCTTGGCAAATACCTGGGATGATATTTATGAAGTTGCCAATGCGGCTTCCAATGTAATTGAGCGAGTGGGGACGCTTTCCGATGAGGATGGGTTTACGGGTACCCGCAAAAATGAGATAATTGCTGAAGCCAAATTTCTTCGTGCAATGGCCCATTTCGATGCCTTGCGACTATTCGGCCGCTTCTGGGACAACAGCTCTCCACTAGGTGTTCCACTTAGACTGGAACCAGGAGATGCTAATAATGCCCAGCTTGCCCGATCTACAGTAGCTGAAGTATATGCATCTATTCAAGTGGACCTAGATGGAGTGGTTGCCGATGCCTCTGGATTTACGGTTTCTTACTTTGCCTCACAAGAGGCGGGACTTGCCATGAAGGCAAGGGTAGCACTGTACGCTCAAGAGTTTGCATTAGCCGCGCAACTTGCCGATCAGGTTATCCAAAGTGGAGTATTTAGCCTTGAAGCCGCCTACGCGGATGTTTTTGTCAATCGACTCAATAGCTCAGAAGTTATCTTCGCTATGTTTGCCAGTCAGACAGAAGGCTCTGGACATACCTTCTTCCATCTTACTCCCAGCTCAGAATTAGGTGCCGGTAGATATGACTATGGTCCTACTTCTCAGTATACAGATCTTATAGCAGGGGATCCACGTGAGTCTGCTTCTGTTGGTGTAACTCCTGATGGTCCAGAGGTCCGTAAATATCCTAACCTCACTGCAGGAGATGATCCTACCTATGTCCTTCGACTTGCTGAAATGTATTTCATCAAGGCAGAAGCCCTTGCGCGTAGTGGAGGAGACCTAACAGAGGCAGCTGATGCATTGAATGTCGTTCGAAACAGGGCAGGATTGGAGGCTGTAAGCCCTTCCTCTGTAGAAGAATTGTTGGCATTTCTTCAGGAGGAACGGGTGAAGGAATTGGCCTTTGAAGGAAGTCATGAGTGGTTTGATGCTATTCGGTACGGAAATGTAAGCAGTATCAAACCTACGGTAACCAATGAAAACCAGTGGGCCTTACCTATTCCTGATATCGAAGTAGACCCTAATGATCAATTGGAACAAAATCCAGGATATTGAATTGGTACTTTATTGAAGCAAGCACCTACTACGGCTGGGACCTCTTGGGGTCCCAGTTTTTTTAGGAAAACTCTTTGTTCGAATTTTTGGTTAACTCTAATTACTTCTTAAATTTTTAGCTACCCGAGTTAACCTTAAAAACTTTTCATCATGGCAGAAGACACACGCACCTATACAAATGGAGAAATTACCGTAGTTTGGAAACCCAATCTCTGCAAGCATACGGGCGTGTGCTTGAGGGGCCTTCCTAAGGTTTTCAGTTTGCGCCAAAGACCTTGGATCAATATGACAGCCGCTAGTAGTGAGGAGATTGTTCAATTGGTTGATGAATGTCCCAGTGGGGCTTTAACCATTGAGGGACGTACCCCTCCAGATCTCTACTCAGGGAAGAACCCTATTGAGGTTGTGGAAGTGCCCAAAGGACCTTTGATTATTAAAGGTGATGTCGTGTTAAAGGATTTAAAGGGGCGTACTAGCTCAGAACACAAGCGCATGACTATTTTGTGTAGGTGTGGGCTTTCAAATAACTTCCCTTTGTGCGATGCTTCTCATGTGGAGCTGATGAAGAAGCGTACGTCTTAAGTTAAGTTTCTACAAAGAATTGATAGCCTACACCTTTTAAGGTCATAATTTGGAGCCTGCTATCTGCCCGGAAATAGTCTCTTAGGCGCTTGATATAGACATCCAGGTTCCTCGAATTAAAAAAACTGTCGTCCCCCCAAATTTCGAGTAGGATCTGCTTCCGTGCAATTACCTGATTAGGCTGTAGCAGAAACAGGTGTAGGAGCTGAGCTTCTCTGTGGGAAAGCCTTTGTTTTTCTCCCTCACAGACGAGTTCATATTTTTGGGGGAAATACACATATTTTCCCAATGTATAAGAGCCCTTGAGCGTAGGGGATTCTCTTAGGTCCTGGTCTCCGGATAACCTGAGAAGGTTTTCAATTCGAATAAGTAATTCCTCTAAGCTAAAAGGCTTGCGGATGTAATCGTTACCTCCTGAGTGAAATCCTTCAATTACATCTTGGGTTTGTGTCTTTGCGGTGAGAAAAATGATGGGAATGTGGGGATTGTACGCTCGAATTTCTTTCCCAATATCAAAGCCATTTTTTCCAGGTAGCATTACGTCCAAAATACAAATATCTTGCTTTCCTCGCTGAAAGCTGGCTAAGGCTTTCTTCCCCTCTTTTACCCAAGTCACTTCATAGTTTCTACTTTGTAAACTTTCTGATACAATCTTTCCCAGGGAAAGCTCGTCTTCAACATATAAAATTTTAATCATCTGAACGGGGTAGAATTAAGGTAAAGGTGGTTCCCTTACCAGGTTGACTACTTACCTCAATTTTGCCTTTATGAGCCTCGACCACTTGCCATACATAGCTAAGCCCCAATCCATGACCTGGGATCCCTAGGTCTTTGTCATCGGGTATACGGAAGAACTTTTCAAAAATTCTATGTTGATAGGGTTCGGGAATACCCATTCCCGAGTCCTGAATAGAAAGCCAACAATTTCTGCTATTACTCCCTGTTTGAATCTGAAGTGTGACTTGTTCCACACTGTACTTGATGGCGTTTTCAATTAAGTTGTATATCACATTTTTGATATGCGTTCTATCTCCCGGAAAATTGGGTGAATCTTTTTTTCTATCCCAGGTGACTTCCCCATGAATGGCCTCAAGTTGGGGAGAAAAAGTTCCTAAAACTTCCTCTGTTAAGGAGGGAAAATCCAAGCTTTCATAGTTGAGCGCCAATCCATTCTCGGTTACGGAGGCAAAATTCAAAATTCTATTTACTAGCCCTGAAAGCCTTTCTACTTCCTGTCGAGAAATATCGAGGTATTCGCGGACTCTCTCAGGATCTCTGCGAACGGGAAAACTCTTCAGGGCTTCAAGTGCCACGCCAACTGTAGTTAAGGGGGTCTTTAGCTCATGTGTGATGTTACTGATGAAGTCATCTTGTAGGCGCGATAGTCGCCTTTGTTGATGTACATTATTCAATGCGATTCCAAATGCTAGAATAACCGAGGCGAATACCAGTAGAGAGAAAAATAGCTGCGGGAACATTCTTAGCATAACCTTACTTGGGGGGGTGGTTACGATAGCAGCATATTTTCCCCCAGTAGCCATATCTTCATAACTCTGGGTAAATCTTCCAGTAAACTGTATAGAGTCTTTGCGCAGGTTTACAATATCTAGCTTTTCAGAAATGAGTGTATCCCTAATGAGATGAGTCTCCAAAAGGTCGATTAACTTCTGGTCCAGTTCTGAATATTTTAGGGAATCTGAATCCGTAGTTTCCACGAAAATGGAGATCATCCCGGTTTTCCCTACTTGGTTTTTTGCGGCTATGGTATTTACCGAGAGACTATCCCAAGTAGGTCTTTGGATTTTTTCATTTAGTTTAAGGGCAAGATCCATAGCAAAAAATACCTTTGCGTTTGAGCTATCTGCAGGAAGAAAAACGCTATCTCGTTGGTATTGCTTCAGCCTATCTGAAGAATTTTTTGGAAAGGGAAGGATGAGGATATTCTGAATGATAGAATCTTGAATATTTCTTACTACATCTAGAAAACTTCGGTCTGCTTCTATCCAGATTTCTTCTCTTTCTCTCAGGTATTCCTCTCGCAACCAGTATACTTCTAACACAAGCAATAAGGCGAGGCTTCCCCCCATTACCCATATAATCCAATGTTTTGACCTCCTAGGATTCATCTTACACAAAGATAAGGCTGCGATGGATGATTCCTTCAGAATTAACCTTTTTTAACAATTCTTACGGATTCATTAACCTTGATTCCCCTAATTTTGTCCAAAAAGATATATGAAAAGTTTATTGACTCTCATAGGAATATGTTTGTGTCTCTTGACCTGGGGACAGCAAACGGAAGGAAAAATTACCTTTGTGGAAAGCCTAAAATTGGAGATCGATCTCCCGGAGGAAATAAAAAACTCAGGAGTTGAATTGCCAGATAAGCAAGTGAATAATATGGAGTTGGTATTTAATGCAAATGCGGGTGTCTATCAGGCAGCTCCTGATCTTGAAGTAGATCAAAATGAGGTAAATATTCAGGAAGAAGGGGTCCAAATAAAAATGAAGTTTAGCGATCCTTCTAATATTCGCCATACCGATCTTGGGAGTAGGCAAGTGATTCAACAACGGGAATTCATGGGGAAAATGTTCCTAATTTCTGGGGAACGAAAGCCCTATAAATGGAAGATTACCTCAGAGCAGAAACAGATGGATCAATTCCTCTGTCAGAAAGCGGTCTACACAGACAGCACCCAGACCATCATAGCCTGGTTCACCCCTCAAATCCCCGTGAGCCTAGGTCCAGGAAACCTGGGAGGATTGCCAGGTATGATCCTAGACGCTGATATAAATGCGGGTGAAACGGTATACCAAGTTACAGAAATTGTGTTGGATGAGTTGACAGAAGATGCAATCAGTATTCCGTCAAAAGGTAAAAAGGTCTCGCGGGAAGAATTTGAGGAAATCGTTGAAGCAAAGACGAAAGAGCTTGAAGAGAGCCAGGGAGGTGGAACTGTAATTAAGGTAATCAGAAATTAGGTAGGCCTAAGGAAGATCTCGTGTATACCCCGGATTCTAAAGGGATTCCTTCCCATTCTCCTCATAAGCCTTATTGAAAAAAGCATTCACTTATGTTGAACAGCATATTTAACAGGAACTCCCTGTATGTATTCCTATTTCTTTTATGTTTTTGTCTGGGGAGTGCCCTCTATGGACAAACTCGCATTGAGGGAATGGTCAGAGATTCTCTTTCTCAAGCCTTAGGGTCTGCATCTGTGATGTTGTTACAGGTGGAAGACTCTGTAATGGAAGCCTTTGCCCTATCTCGTCCGGATGGCACCTTCCAGTTTTCTAGGATAAAGGCTGGGAAATATTTGGTCCAGGTGAGCTATTTGGGATACGCCCCATCCTTTACCCCCGTCAAAGTAACAGCAGGCTCTTCGGTTCAGGAGATAGCCCCCATAGAGTTAGTGGCTTTGACTACGAGCCTAGAGAAGATCACGATTACAGGCGACCGAACGCCCATTCGAATTCGCAGGGACACCATTGAGTATAATGCAGATGCCTTTAACACCCAACCCAATGATGTAGTAGAAGATTTATTGAAGAAACTCCCTGGAGTAGAGGTAAACCGGGATGGGAGCATAAAGGCGCAGGGGGAGAATGTTCAAAAAGTATTGGTAGAAGGAAAAGAGTTCTTTGGGGATGACCCGCGGATTGCCACCAAGAATCTACCTGCAGATGCAATTGACAAGGTCCAGGTGTTTGATAAGCAGTCAGATATGGCTGAATTTACGGGAATAGAAGATGGGCAAGATGCCAAAACTATCAATTTGGCTTTAAAGGAGGGGAAAAAAGTGGGAGTTTTTGGGAAATTGGGAGCTGCCTATGGAACGGATGAGCGCTATCGACTTCGAGGAAATCTGAATAAGTTTGATAAGAAACTTCAACTTTCCTTCATTGGAAATGCAAATAACATCAATCAACAGGGATTTTCCTTCGAGGATTATGTAGGCTTTATGGGGGGATTGGGATCCGGCATGAGTTTTTCTCCCGGAAATGGTGAAGGCGGTCTCCTAAACTCAGGTAGAAGTGATGGATTTTTGCGCACCAGCACAGCAGGCGTAAACTTCAATTATGAATTAGGTCCTAAAACTGAGTTTCGCAGTAGCTACTTTTTCAATCAATTGGATCAGGATCGTCTCCGTACCTCCCAACGTGAGAACCTCCTTACCGACAATCCTTTTACCACGATAGATAATAGCGACCTGGATAGTAAAAACCTGAACCATCGAATAAATTTTTTCCTTAAGCATAAACTTGATTCCACTCAACAACTCATTTATCGGGGGAATGCCACATTTAACCATACAAATATTCTTTCGGAATCTAGTACGCTTGTACGCAATCCAGAGGGAGGAAGGGAAAACAGCAACGATCGTACAAACGCTTCTAATGGCGACAGAATACGCCTTAACAATCGATTGACCTACCGCAAGCGCTTTGAGAAAAAGGGGCGGACTACAGCCTTAAGCCTGGAGCTAAATACCTCTGATAATCGTTCGGATTTGGACCTCAGTGCCGTAAATATATTTTTCCCAGATCGTACCCGGGCATTTATGGGAGATAGTGTGTTTCAGACACAAGTGCAGCGGGAGGATCAACTAAACTTTGGAATCAATTGGAATTATACTGAGCCTATAGGGAAGGGTTGGATAGGAGGGCTCACCTATTCCTTTCGGAATTACTCAAATGATGTCGTAAAAGACTTTTTTGACTTGGATCGGAGGTTTCGAAATCGAAGGCTCCTCAACACAGAACTGAGCAACGCTTTCAACCAGGAGTATCTGTACCATCGGCCAGGGGTTTCTTTACAGAGAAAAAGAAATAAATGGTTTTTACAAGCGAAATTAGAATACCAATCTTCTCGCTTACAAGGGAATTCCCGTAGAATCCTCGGTTCGGTAGACAGAACTTTCAACAATCTATTGCCTAGTTTTTCGGGATCCTATGAATTTTCCACCTCTCGCAATTTAGAAGTAAAGTATAGCACCCAAATCCGAGAGCCCTCTGTTGCGCAATTACAGCCCATTGTAGACAACTCCAATCCTTTATTTATCTATAGGGGAAATCCCAACCTTAGGCCCTCCTACATTCACATTGTATCGATTAATTATTTTTCCTTTATCCAATACAGCCAAACCAATCTTTTTGCACGGTTAATGGGAACCTATACTCAAGATCAAATTGTCCAGGCGATTGAGATCGACAGTTTATTTCGCCAAAACATACGTCCAATTAATGTTTCGAATGACTATTTAGTACTTGGGTATATTTCCTTTGGAACGCCCATTAAACCTTTGGGAATTCGCATGGGAGTTGACCTGAACTATACCTACAACCGAGGCTTTGCATTTATAAATTCTGTGCAAGATCGAAATACCCGGCACAATCGAGGAATACGCTTGAAATTGGAAAACCGCAAAAAGGAAATCATAGACATTGTAGCGGGAGGACGATTCAGCGAATCTAGGACTTCCTATGTCCAATCCTCAGCCTTCTCCCAACGCTTTTTTACCCAGCAGTATTTTCTTGAGATAGACTGGAACATAACTCCCACTACGCGTTTGGGAAGTACGCTTGATTACGATATCTATTCTGGTGAGTCTTTCGGAGCCAGGCAAACGCTTGCTATATGGCAAGTAGAATGCTCACAATATATTTTGGAAAATCAGCGAGGGGAAATTTCCCTACAGGTTTTTGACTTGCTCAACCAAAATCAAGGAATTAATCGAAGCACCCAACTTACCTTTGTCGAGGAAGAGCGAATCGTATCGCTGGGAAGGTATCTCCTACTGGGTTTTACTTATTCCTTGTCTAAATTTGGCTTAAAACATAAATCAGGCGCATTTAAATTTGAGACTAATAGATAGGAGATACTTATTTTAGGCTAATTTCTCGGTAACATCCCAATTCTTCAATCAGTTGCTCCGCTTTTACTTTGCGCTTTCCCCCCAAGCCAAGCTCTATGGCAATTTGTAGATTTTCACAGACATGAAGATCCCCTTCCAATTCCCAGATAGCCATAGCTTTATAGAAATAAGCAAGTGGATTTTTCACTTTGTGTTCTATCGAACTTTGGAGCGCAGCAAAGGAGCTTTCGTATTCTTCCTTTTTCATCTGTAAAACCCCATAAAGTAAAGAATGATAGGAGTGGAGTTCCTCTGGCTGAGACTGAGAATCCTTTTCCAAAATGTGCCGAAGTTTTAATAGGCGTTGCTCAGCAGGTTCTAGTTGGTCGATTTGTAGATACACTTCTGAGATTTGGCAGGAGATAAAGAAAGAGGAATCTTCAAACACGCGTTCTACCCATTGGAGGTCTTCCAACGCTTCATAGGGTTTTTCAAACATCAAATACAACTCTGCTCTGTCTTTGTAAAGATTGGGGAGATTGGATTGGATCTCTTGCTCTTTTTGCAAAGTAGTTTGTGCAAGACCAATGGCTTCCGTGAGGTCCTTGATTGCCAGATCCAATTGCCCTTGTTTTGTGTAAACCTCGCTTCTTATTATCAGGGTAGAAAAGGAAATCTCCTTGAAAGCAATCTTTTTTGACCGTTCTTTACCAATGGCAATTACTTGAGACAACATCCGAACTGCGGAGCGATAGTTTCCTTCATCTAGGGAAACTTGTCCTTCTGTGAGGTAATACTCAGCCCTTTTATAAGGATTATTTAATCGCCGGGTCATTCGAGGCTCTAGGTTAATTTGGTCGAACTCATAGCGCTGGTGTTCTTTCTTGAAAGAAAAAACTACATTCGTCCAAGTGCTTACGGGATTTCGCTTGATAAAAGCAGGCGAGAATTTTAGGTAATGAACTTTCGGGTCTACAGCTTTACCTAGTAGAGGGTGGTCCACGCGCGTCAGCTCATGACGTACATAGTGCCCCTTTTCATCCACCAGCACACGACAAAATACCTTTCCTTCTATTCCATCCTTTATAGCTTTAGATGGGTATCCAATGGATTTTCTTACCAAATGCTGATTGAGGGCCACAGCCTTTACGTCTACTTGGTGATACTCAAATAAGTCAGGAATGTCAGCAATTTTGACTGATTTCTGACCTTGTAGCGTATTGAAATTGAGCAAGGAGAGAACAAGAATCCATCCATACTTCATGATATAACCGTTGTATTATCCAGTCGTGGTGCGCCATTTTTTTGGCAAAAAACCTCCCTAACCTTTCAATTGAAGGTTTACCGTAGGATCAAAGCCTTTCATCAAGGCTTGATAGCCTTAATCGTATTGTTGGTTAGAAACAAGTTGGATGTGAGATCTCATGAGGTTGAAGGCCGCAGCCTGCATCCGGGATTTCTCAATTTAATAGGAGTGCCCCACAAAATGCTTATACTCCTACCTATATTTCATGGTGATTAATTACAATTTATTAACATTTGGGTAACAAGTCAAGAAAAAATCGATGAAAAAAATATTTCTTGCTTTGGAAGCAAGAAATATTTGGGAAGAAAAAAAATGGGAAAAAATCAGATATTGAGTGTTAATAAGCTGATTGTCAATTGATAACTAAGAAAAAATACAGTAAGGGTTATATATGAATTTTATTTATTACAATAAAAATTTTTTTAGTCATTTCGGAATAATGGATTATTGATAAATGAAGGATCTGTTAAGGATTCTAGAAAATTCAAGAGGTCTTGTTTCTGCCCTTCGCTTAAGACGAATCTTCTGATTTCCCCTGATTTATTGGGATGGGCTTTTCCTCCGCTCATGTAATGGTCTAAAACAGCTTCTAGATCTGGTAGACTGCCGTCGTGCATATACGGGGCGGTGAGGCTGATATTTCGAAGGGTGGGTACCTTAAATTTTCCTTTATCAGATTCCAGTCCTGTCACTTCCCAGCGACCGGGATCTGAATATACTTCGTACAGCCCATTGTTTCGGAAGGATTCGTCAGTGAAATTGTAGGAGGGATTATGGCAGTGAAAGCATTCGGCCGTTTCCCCGTTGAAAAGGGTAAGCCCCCTATGTTGTGAAGGCGTGAGGGCTGAAGAATCTCCTTGGAGGAATTTGTCATAAGGGGACTCATAGCTCAAGAGGGCCCTTTGAAAAGATGCGAGGGCGTCTGTTACAAAAGCAGGAGTTGCTTCAGAGCCAAATACCTGGGTAAAGGCTAGTTGATAGGCGCTATCTCCATTAACTCGACGGATTATCTCTGTAAAATTATTATCCATTTCGCTAGGATCCTCCAAAGGAAATATGGCCTGCTGTTCAAGGGTAGGGATACTACCATGCCAAAAAAAGGATTGACCAAAGACTGCATTTGCCAATGAGGGAGCATTTCTCTTACCCAGTCGCCCTTGAACGCCTATACTCAGCGATCTCCCATCTGTGAATGCCAATTCAGGTTTGTGGCATGAGGCACAAGAGATGGTCCCGTCAGAAGATAAGTTGGCATCGAAAAAAAGTTTTTTCCCAAGCTCTACTTTGGAGTTCGTCAAGGGATTATCTTCTGGAATAAAAAACTCCAGGCTAGGAAAGTGGTCCGGTAGGTCAATTTCATATATATCTGAGTTGACCGGATTAATCCCCTCATTTTCCCCACAAGCAGAAAGCCCCCATATAAATACCCAGCCTAATCCCAAGTATCCCCATTTTCTCATATAGATTCGACTTAGAAAGGAACTTTAAATATTGCATTTTTAGCTAAGTTATCCATAAGAGTCTCTGCTAGCTGGAATGCTTCTGAACCTGGAGGCACCGAGTGGGTAGTGGGTCTAGCAACAATATCGAGTGTGTCTCCTTCTCGGAAAAATATGCGATTGAGATCCAATTCTATCGTATACTGTAATTCGTCTCCAGTGGGTACCGTGAAACTTTGGTCTGGTGCCATATACTCCATGGTGCGGTAAAGGGTGTCGAGGCCCAGGTGGTAGACAAAGTCTTTGGCAATTTCGGCTCCATCAGCTGTTACACTTGAATCGATTTTTCCTTCCATGATCACAAATCGATAGCCTGCAGCCCAATTCCAATGCATGGAGTTGAATACGCTTAAGGGATGTTCGGGGGAGAAGACAGTAGGATCTTCATGGTTAAGGCTATCGGGAACTCCGATTCCGAATCTAACCCCAGCGTATTTTTTGGCAGGTACTTCAAATTGCTTGAAAGTTCCATCGCCATGAGCAACTTTTAAGGCTCCAGGTTGGGTCAAATCAAATAATTCTATTTCTGAAAGGAGGGTTTCTTCTCCAGATTCATCAATAAGGGTGATGTCAGAAATATACATCTTCAGGGCCGAAACAAAATACTCCCTACCTTTGGGGTTTTTATATACTACTCCTGGGGAAAAGCCCGCGCCACTTACCAGCGTGGTAATATTTAATTCAAAAACCCCCATCTCATCCGTAGAAGGAGCAGGCGTATCCTCTGAGTTATCTTCGCAGGAAGTGTAGAACAAAAAGGAAAATATGCAGAGCACGAAAGGGAATATATTTGTCTTCATAGATTTTTTTTTTGAAGTTATTGCTTCTTCGAATGCTAAACAATGACTTTATTCAGTATAACTCTTTTGGGAAAGAAAGGGTTGAGAAAAAGGATCTGAAATTAATTTCCCACTTGTTAGTAAAGGCATGCGTAAATCAGATGTAACCATTATTGGAGGAGGTTTGGCAGGGTTAATTAGTTCTATCCAACTGGCTAAGAAGGGATTGAGCGTACACCTGTTTGAAAAAAAATCCTACCCCTTTCATCGTGTATGTGGGGAATATGTCTCAAGAGAAGTGTTAGGCTACCTGTATGAATTGGGAATAGATTTAAAGTCCTACTACCCAGCAGAAATCAATCGGCTTTTGTTAACAACTAAAGCCGGAAAGCAATCCGTAGTTTCCCTACCTTTAGGAGGGGTGGGTATAAGCCGCTATCTCTTAGATTTCGAGCTTTATAAGCGAGCCTTAGAAGTAGGGGTTGAAGTCTTTGAGCAAACCGCTATTTCGGAGGTCTCCTTTGATGGATTCCGGTTTAACTTACTGACATCCGCTCAAGAACGCTTCCATTCCCGGATGGTAATTGGTGCGCATGGAAAGCGTTCACAGATTGATCGAGTGCTCAAGCGAAAGTTTTTTGCAGAGCGATCTGGATTCTTGGGGATAAAATATCATCGTGAGGGATCTTTTCCCCCTGATGTAATTGCGCTTCATATTTTTCCGAAAGGATATTGTGGAATTTCTCAGATTGAGGAGGGGAAAATAAATATGTGTTATTTAGTCGAAGGGTCAGTGCTTAAGGAACACGGATCCATTGAGGCTGTCGAAGCCCATTTACTCAAAGCCAATAAGGAATTGGAGGAGTTCATGCACTGTAGCCGGTCTCTTTACAGCAGACCATTGGTAATCAGCAATGTCTCGTTTTCTAATAAGCCTCCGGTTGAGCAACACATACTCATGGTGGGCGATGCTGCAGGACTCATTTCTCCGCTCTGTGGGAATGGAATGGCGATGGCTATCCATTCGGCAAAACTGGCCTCAGACTGTACTATCGCTTTTTTAGAAGGGAAATTGAATAGGAAAGAAACAGAAGAAGCCTATACAAGTTTGTGGAAGCAACAATTTTCCCAGCGCATTCGGGTGGGGCGTGCCTTACAACGGGCCTTTCTTTCTCCCACATGGTCCAGGGCAACCGTACCACTTTTGGCCTCATTTCCCCGATTAGGTACCCAAGTGATTCGCAAGACACATGGATCTTCTATCCCTTTCAACACATCTCTTTCCCTCTAATCCCCAATAGCAATGCGACTTGATTTCTCAAAAAGAGCCCTGGAAGAAGAAAAAATGGATGATTTGGATCTTCAGGGGCCAGAACTAGCACAGGCACTTGATGAACTGACGCTGATCAACCGTTACTTGGGGGGCTACACGGCAACTATTGGAGGGCTGAAACAGATGCAAAAGCGAGGACTCATCAAAAAATGCTCGACTCCATTGCGTGTGCTAGATGCAGGGTGTGGAGGCGGAGATACCCTCCGAAAAATAGCTCTTTGGGCGCGAAAAGAGCAGATTGAGGTGCAATTAATAGGGTTAGATGCAAATGCTTACACACTTTCTTATGCGGAAAAGTACTCCAAAGAATACCCCGAAATTAGCTATATACAAGGGAATATCTTTTCAGATACGCTAGACACTATCCCGTTCGATATTCTTACATTAAGTCTTGTACTTCATCACTTTCCGACAGAAACGTTGCTAACGTATTTACCTATTTGGTGTGATTTAGCGAAGAAAGGGGTTATCATCAACGATCTTCAGAGGAGTGTTCTGCCCTATCTCCTATATCAATTGGTAACAAGGCTATTGGGGGCTTCTCCTATGGTACGCGAGGATGGTAGTCTATCCATTCGTAAAGGATTTACCCAAAAAGATTGGGAAAAACTCCTCTATTTCTGCCCTTCCAGTAAAAGAGAATTTCGATGGCGCTGGGCTTTTCGGCATCAATTAGTAATTTACGCTAATGAATCTCACCTATCCTAAAATTCTTTCTGTAGCCAAAGCCCTCCCCTCTTTTACCCGTACAACCGAAGATAGTCTAGACCATATCAAAGAATGGATTAAGGACCAACCGGAAAGGACACAGAAGAAGATCCTTCGCCTGTTCAAGTATGCAGAGGTTGACCGACGGTATTCTATTATGGATATCGATGAAGTATTCCAGGCTACTTCTTTTGAGGAAAAAAATAGCCTGTACATGCAAAAATCAGTTGAATTGGCTGAGAAGGCTCTTAAGTCTGCTTTAAAGAAAGCCAACCTGCGACCAGAAGACCTGGATATCATTATCACGACGAGTTGTACGGGATATATGATCCCTTCGCTGGATGCCTATTTGATTAATCGATTGCATATGCGCCAAGATATTATGCGGCTCCCCGTTACTGAAATGGGTTGTGCCGCTGGAGCTTCGGCATTGATTTACGGACAGAATCTTCTTCGCCATCAGCCAGATAAATACGCAGCTGTGATTGCCGTTGAATCCCCTACAAGTAATTTTCAGCACGAAGACTTCTCCATGGAGAACGTGGTAAGTGCCGCTATTTTTGGAGATGGATGTGCCTGTGCCATACTTGGCCCGAGTTCAGAAGTACGTCCAGCAATTATCGATACAGATATGTTTCATTTTTATGATACAATTAACTTATTGGGTTACCGATTGAGTAATACAGGATTTAAGATGGTCTTGTCTCCTCAGCTTCCCGAAGCCATTGCTCGGCAGTTTCAAGAGGTTGTAAACCCCTTTCTAGATCGGAATGGCATACAACTAAAAGATATCAAGCACTTTATTTTTCATCCAGGAGGAAAAAAAATTGTTCAAGCAGTAGAAGGGATTCTTCATGCTCTGGGAAAGCATATCAATGAAACCCGCGAAGTACTCAAGGATTATGGGAATATTTCTAGCGCAACGGTCCTTTATGTATTGGATAAGGTATTTGAGGATCCCCATGAGACAGGAGACTTGGGTTTGATGTTGGGTTTTGGACCTGGCTTCACTGCCCAACGGTTATTGTTGCGTTGGGAGTAGAAAAGGAAGAGCTGTAAGGATAGTGAACAAAGTATAGCAGGACAAGGAGAACGATCCATACTTATTATTTTTTGATCATGTATGATTTTCGAGGGAAGAACTATTGGGCAATCATTCTTGGAGGGTCTAGTGGAATTGGCTTGGCTTCCGCCCGACTTCTTGCTGAAAAGGGAATGAATCTGTGTATTCTGCATCGAGACAGACGAGCTGACCTCGGGCAAATTGAAGACCACTTCTCTCTTTTGCGTTCTATGGGGATTGAATTGCTGAGCTTCAACAAGGATGCCTTGAAGCCTGAAACTCGAAAAGAGGTACTTACAAGCCTAGAATCTATCCAATCCAACGGAGGAAGCATTCGTCTGCTACTCCATTCTATTGCCAAAGGTAATTTGAACCCTATGAATCCCAACGAAGAAAAGCAAAAGCGCTTAAGCGAGGCAGACTTTCGCATCACCCTGTTAGCGATGGCTACTAGCCTGTGGGAGTGGACCCAGGGAATTCTTGAATTGGATTTATTTTCGGTAGATGCACGCGTTATCGGACTTACAAGTGAGGGGAATCAAAAAGTCTGGCCAGGATATGGTGCTGTATCAGCTGCCAAATCAACCCTTGAGTCCTTGATACGCCAGATGGCTGTAGAACTTGCCCCATTAGGAATACGTGCAAATGCCGTTCAGGCAGGGGTAACGGATACGCCTTCTTTCCGAATGATTCCACAGTCCGATCAACTCAAAGAGTTCGCCCGTCAACGAAACCCTTTTCAACGGCTCACCCTACCTGAAGATGTTGCAAAAGTCATTTACTTAATGTGTACCGATGAAGCAGCTTGGATCAACGGAGCAGTGATTCCCGTGGATGGGGGGGAGAGGTTGAGGTAGTTGAAAAGAGATATTTAGTTTAATGGTCCATAGTCAACGGTTTATGAAGGCCAAAATTAACCAACTTAACTGTAGACTGTGGACTACAAACCCTATTAACTATGATCTCCGACCAAATTCTTTCCCTCATTCCCCAACAAGCACCTTTTCGCTTTGTTGATACCATAGATGATGTGGGGGAAGAACATATTTTGGGAACCTATCAATTTGATGAAAAAGCTTGGTTTTATCAGGGACACTTCCCAAATTTTCCCATTACCCCTGGTGTTATCCTCATTGAATGCATGGCGCAGATAGGTCTAGTAGGCTTGGGAATCAGTTTGTTGCTAAGGGAACAAATGATGGAGCCTGTACGTCCCATATTTACCTCTGCGGAAGTGGAGTTTCTACAGCCTGTATATCCAGGTGATCGGGTACAAGTTCGATCAGATAAAATCTATTATCGTTTCAAGAAATTAAAATGCATGACTATTATGCGGGATGAGTCGGGCAAAACCCTTTGCAAAGGAACGCTTTCGGGTATGATGGTTACTAAAAATGATGAATAAACAACGGGTTGTAATCACCGGAATGGGGGTTGTTGCTCCCAATGGAGTGGGCTTAGAGGCTTTTGAGAAAGCGCTGAGAATGGGTACTTCTGGCATTAGGTTTATTCCGCAACTAGCAGAACTCAATTTTGCCTGTAGAGTAGGGGGGATACCTCCCTTAATAGAGGGAATAAAGGAGCAATATTTTTCTCATCTCACCTTAAGGACGCTGAAAAGTAGTGGGGTCATTTATGGGTCTATAGCGGGCCAAATGGCCTGGAAAGATGCAGGCCTGCAGCCTGCAGCGAAAGAGGAGCCGGACTGGGATAGCGGCTGTGTATTTGGGTCGGGTATGACAGGAATAGAAGCATTGCGTGATGGCGTTCTGGAAGTAGATGCAGGACGAGTCAAGCGATTAGGTAGCCGCTTGATTGAGCAGGCTATGGCGAGTAGTATAAGTGCGCATTTAGGAGGAGCCTTGGGGCTAGGCAATCAGGTAAGTACAAATGCTTCTGCCTGTTGTACGGGAACAGAGGCGCTGATCCTTGCTGCAGACCGGATTCGAAGTGGGAAAGCCAAACGAATGCTGGCAGGAGGTTGCGATAGCCATGGGCCCTATGTATGGGGGGGCTTTGATTCTATGCGCGTTTTATGTAGAAGGTACAATGAGAACCCCGAACAAGCTTCCAGACCTATGAGTACTACAGCAGCAGGTTTTGTACCGGGCTCTGGAGCTGGAGCATTGGTAGTAGAATCCCTCGATTCCGCTTTGAAGCGAGGGGCTAGGATTTATGCCGAATATCTGGGCGGCTTTGCCAATTCTGGCGGCCAGAGAGGAAATGGGACCATGACCGCACCAAACGTAGAAGGTATGAAGCGTTGTATTTGGGCGGCCATGGAAGATGCAGGTGTTTCTCCTCATCAGATCGATGCCTTGAATGGGCATCTAACAGCTACAAGGGGAGACTCCTTGGAAGTCCAAGCCTGGAGTGAGGCATTGAACAGGGGAGAAAAGGATTTTCCCTATATACAATCGACCAAGTCTATGATTGGACACTGCTTGAGTGCAGCGGGAGCCATTGAGTCTGTCGCTACTGTGCTGCAGTTGAATAAAGGCTTCCTGCATGCTAGTATAAATTCGGAAGACCTTCATGAAGAGGTTTCAAATAGGATACATCCCTCTCGTGTAGTGAGAGAAACGCTGTCAGGAATAGACCTTCGCGTCATGGCTAAGGCTAGCTTTGGATTCGGGGACGTAAACGCTTGTGTAGTACTAGGGAGATGGGAGTAGAGGACCGAGTAAGATTTTGATAAACTTTTGGAAAAGATCCCTAACGTATGTAGAAGTTTAGGATGAAAAGAGGAAAAGTTAACCCCAAGCCTTCTTGTAAGGGATTGACACTGCGCTAAAAGCTATAGTTCTATTCCCAAACTATGAATCCGTGCCTTAACTTCCTCCAAGCTCAAGTCAGCTAGTTTAGAAATTAATTCTAATGATAGACCATTTTTTACCCCTTGGACAATTACTTGGTTTTGTTGCTCTATTTTCCCTTCAATCCTTCCCTCAATTCTCCCTTCATTTACTATTTGTTTATAGGTGTTCATAATCTGCTCATTTATAGAAGTTGGTAGACTTTGTACTAAATTTACGAAAGTTTCCTTAGGTATTCCACTTACAGCTAATATATATACAGCAAAGGAAATAATCAGGCTGGTATATTGGTTAGACTGAGAATAGGGTTCCAATCCCCTAAATAGCTCTTGAAAATGGTGAAACATATAGGAAGAGTCTTTCCCGTGTTTGAAGAGAAATAGGGCTTGTTGAAGCACACCTATGTGCATCTCTTCTAACTGATTATCCGTTAAATTACCAATATTGGTCAACAGATAATTGAATGATGGTATAAAGGCTGATAAACTAGAATCCAGTTTTTCAAAATAGGACTCAAAAGGCTTGTACACCCAACTGTCTTTACCATGATAGAAGATAATCGGAATGATTGGTTTTAATGTCTCATTTTGCCCGATCATCTGGAACCAGGCTTCAACCATATACCTGAGCAATTGAAGATGAGGATACTGCTCAATGTAGGATTTATGTTCAAAAAGTATGACGATTTGGACAGCTGTTTTCCCGAAAAAGCAGCTGTAAACAACATCAGAGTAGAACCCAGACAAAGTAGGATTCACATAGGAGACTGGTTCTAACTTGAGAGATTCCATGTAAATTTTCTCCTGAATAGAATCAGGAAGAAAGCTCTTGATAAAGTCTATCGCTACATCTTTTTCAGAAAAGGTCGCTTTGAATAGCTTATCATGAGGATCGTTGGGCGTAGGCATGGGGTTATACCATTTAGAAGATTTATTCTCATAAATTTAGTAAAAAAATCAATTTTATGCATATATTTTTAGTATATCGATATATTTTTTAGCTCATTGGCTATAAAAATTGTTTAGCAATTCTTGTAGGTTGCAAGCGATTACATCCCCAAGGCTTGAGAATTCCTTTCTAATTAAGCTTAAAAGCAGTAATTGAAGTAGCGGCATTTCCCATTCTCCTGAATTCTCTCTAATTTTTACGTCTATATTATATCAACTCTATGTCGGCAGAAGAAATACAATCAAAACTCCATACGTTAATCCAACCCTACGTGGAGGATAAGTCCTTATTGGATTCGGTCAAGCCAGAAACGGACCTCCTACAGGATTTACACATTAATTCTGCCCATCTAGTGGATATAATCCTTGATGCAGAAGATGCTTTTGGAATAGAGATCGATGATGACTCTGCTGAACAAATGTTAACGGTTGGAGCAGCTGTTGAAGTGATCCAAGCGGCTATAATCGCTCAGAAAAGTGATTAAAGAAAGCCTTTTGAGAGAAAGTCAATTGCTACTAGGCAATGATATCGTTGATTTGAGGGGGGTAAGTAAGCGTGCGAGAACGCTGGACGACCGTTATCTACATAAAATTTTTACCCAGCCTGAAATCCTACGGATACGTAAGGCACCCAAGCCTGTTACTTGTCTGGCTGCCCATTGGGCGATAAAAGAAGCTGCTTATAAAGTATGGCTAAAAGAGCGGGGAAAACGATATTTTGCTCCCAAACATTTTGAAGTCCACTCCTTCACAAAAGGATGGGTAAGCGTGCCTGGCGGTATGTACTCCTTCAGGTTGCAAACAGGATCCCATTGGATTCATGCCCTTTGTGGGAAGGAAATTACCCCTTCCTTTGCAGCCGTTCAAATTCTTCCGCTAGCGGGTAGCAAGGCTGAGCAATCCGATTCTTTAAGAACTGCTGCTTTAACCTATGTAGCTACGCATTTTTCGGTTCCTTTGGAATCCCTTGAACTCTCTCGCTCTCCTTTAAACATACCTAAGATTAGAAGTAAGGCATTTAAGACTAGTTTCGATCTTACCTTGAGCCATGACGGTGGCTTTGGGGCATTTGCGATAGCATGCCGCTAGAGTATTTCTGGTAGATAATTCTTCATTCCTTTTGCCTGAAGCTGAATGAGATGGTCTTTGATCGTAGCAGCTAGCTCAGGAATAGACGACAAAGATTGGCCCCAAAACGCCTCTTGGGAGAGCACCTTTTCAACAAAGGTTTCAAGGTCTTGGTTTCCGTTTTCTACGGCTGTCCATTCTTGTGTAAAATATTCCAATACGGCTGGCGTATCTTTGAGAGGTATGGGTTGGCCTTCTTTTTCTCCTCGATAGAAATACAGTAAGGAAGCTAAGGAGAAACTTAAATTTTTGGGTAGCTGTCCCTCCTGCTCAACATAGGTTAACAAAGAGGGTAGACAACGCGTCTTAAATTTAGAAATGGAGTTCAAAGAGATACTAATAAGCCTGTGATGGACGAATGGATTACGAAACCGATCTAGTACGTCTTGGGCAAAGGCTTTCAATTCTTCAGAAGGTAAGTCTAGGGTGGGAATGATTTCCGAAAATAAGGTTTGCTGGATAAAGCTTCCAACTACGTCGTGTTCTACACTTTCACGGACAGATTCCAATCCATATAGGTAGCCTACTGGTACGGTGGAAGTATGTGCACCATTGAGGATCCTTACTTTTCGGGTTCGATACGGCTGCATGTCGTCTGTAAATAATACATTAAGGCCTATCTTGTCTGCTGGAAATACCTCTCGGACGATTGGCGGCCCCTCAATGACCCAGAGGTGAAACCACTCTCCCTCTGAAACCAATTGGTCTTCGTACCCCAATTCCTCACGGACTTCTTTCATCCGATCCTTGGGGTATCCAGGGACGATGCGATCTACGAGGGTATTGCAGAAGGTATTTGCACCTTCCAACCAATCAAGAAAGCCTGGCTCTAAATTCCACAGGGCAGCATATTTCACTAGGCATTCCTTGAGTTTGTCCCCATTGAAGTTGATGAGTTCACAAGGAAGAAAAATGCATCCAGCCCCCTCTGCGCGTTCGAAGTATTGGTAGCGTTCGAAGAGAAATCGGGTCAATTTGGCAGGAAAACTACCCTCAAGAAAATGTTGGAACGTATCTGCTGTATCATAGGTAATTCCCGCTTCCGTAGTATTGGAAAGGATAAGGGTTAAATCAGGATTTTGAGCTTGTGCTAGGAAGGCTTCCTTTTCTTGATAAGGATTGATACTTTCTTGAATGCAATCGATAACTTCGTATTGGCTTTTTGCCTCTCCCTGCTCATAGCCTCTTAGGTAAAGTGTGTACAGCCCTTCTTGTTCTTTTAAAAGTGAGACAGTTCCCTGTGGAATGGGTTGCACAACTGCTACCCCAGCTTGGTAGTCCAGCTGCATATTCATCTGTTGGATGATCCAGTTGGCAAAGGCCCGAAGAAAATTTCCCTCACCAAATTGTAAAATCTTGATGGGTAATTTGGGTCGTGATACTAAGGTTCTGTTTAAGCGGGTTAGGGAAGACATAAAGAGTTTTTGAAAAACGAAAAGTGAGAAGCAAATAATAACAGAAGTTTGAGGAGAGAGGGCAGAAGAGAGGAGTAGGGAAATGGAGTGAATATTCGCAAATCCATTAAATTAGCTCTGGTTTCTCTCAACGCTGTATATTTATTGAATAGGTGTTGTCAAATAAGCCAAATTTGTTCGAATTCCATCGATGAAATTACCAACCCGAATATTTTCATTAGGGCTGTGTTGGTTGTTATCCCGATTTACTGTAGGCACCAGCACTGCAGGTATTCCCAATTCATTTACTACGGGGGCTAAGGGAATAGAGCCTCCCGCATTTCGAATGATAACAGGAGGTGATCCAAATTCTTTTGTGAGGGCTCTTCGAAGCCACCTTCCAGCGACGGAATTTACATCTGTTCGGAAAGACATATACCCTACACCGCTTGTAAGGGTAACAATTCTAGGGTGTTTGAGCCTTTCTTGTCCTGTAGGAGCCTTATCCGTAATGTAAAAGCCTTGTTTTTCTATATGTTCCGTTACCAATTGAATCAGATGCAACGGATCAGTTTCTGGTACAAAGCGAATATCTATTTCTGCCGTGGCAGTAGAAGGGACAATGGTACGGACCTTATCCCCCACCCACCCCGAGGACATACCCCGGATATTGAGGGAAGGATATTGCAACGATTCCTGATAAGTGGGAGCCACCTGGTCTGGAAAGGCAATCCCAATTTTCCGTTGAATCTGGGCTTCGTTATCAGGGACGCCTGCCAAAAGTTGGCGAGTTTCTTCATCCAACTCGATCCCATTGTAAAACCCAGGAATAACTACTCGTCCCTGTTCATCTTTCATGGAAGCGAGCAACTTGCTGAGAATCAATGCAGGATTTGGGGCGTAGTTCCCATAATGTCCACTGTGTTGGGGAACAATGGGCCCATAGGTAGTTAGGGTTAAATCTGCGATTCCCCTCGCACCAAAAGTGAGGGTGGGCTGGTTGGAGATATGTCTCGGCCCATCAAGAATAAGCAACATATCAGCTGCTAGGGCCTCTCTATACTGCCGGACTGCGGGTGCAAAGCTGGGTGAGCTGATTTCTTCCTCAAAATCCATGATAACTTTTAGGTTGCAAACGGGCTTTTTGCCTTTAGCTACCAGCATATCCAGAGCCGTCATAAACATGACGATAGCCCCTTTGGAGTCAGCCGTAGACCGGGCAAAAATACGCCATTCTGGATCTAAATTTTCACTATATAATTGTTCCCATTCTATTGCTTTATAGGCCCGATTACCAGAAATAGGAGTCTTCAATACGGGTTTAAAGGGATCTTCTTGATACCAGAAAGAGGGATCTACAGGTTGACCATCCACTTGTAAGTATACAAGTACGGTTTGGGTGTTGCCCGGATAGTACTTGCTTGCTAGTAGTAAGGGGGAAGTCTCCGTCTCAAGCCTTTGCACCTGAAAATCTCTCTGGGTGAACGCCCGCTCCATGTAGGCTACATTTGCCGCAACTTGCTCTGGATAATGGGCGTCATTTGGCAGGGAAAGAAGTTGGTAGAATTCTTCGAAACCTTTGTCTAACATCTCCTTTGGGATAACCGTATTTTGGCTTTTTGAGCCATATCCCAAACACATAATCATCGTAAACAGAGGAAAGATTTTTTTCATATGGAAAAGAAATAACAAATTTCATAGAATTCAAAAGATTACTCTTTAGCTCATTTTGAGGATTCAAAGGAAATAGATACTTTCAGCAAAATTCAGCGTATGATTGAGAAATTAATCGCTAGTATAGTTCTTCTTTCTACCTTAATTGGGTGCAAATCAGAAGGGAAGAATGTATCGGAAGAGGATAAAGCTACGGTTCAAAAAGCTCCTGTAGTTGTCAAGCGCTCACAGTTGCTTCAACCACAGCAAGACACTCTTATGATATTGGGCGATCAGTTACCCCTTGCGCTCAATTTTAAAAACGAAGTTCCAATTTCAGTGGAGGCAAGCCTAAATGGTGGAGATAGAAAGTCTATTGACTTAACCTCTGGTAGGACTGAACTGCCTACCTCAGGAGGGATCATAGGAGATAATCGCTATGTCTTGGACTTAGTGTATCCGGATAGTACAAGAGAACGTGTCTCAGTCTCCTTTCAGCTCCTTTCCAATTTCACCCCAGAACAGAAGACTTATCAGGTAGTGAATGTATACCCTCACAATGAAGGATCTTTTACGCAGGGACTGTTTTATCACGGAGGGAGAATGTATGAAGGCTCTGGTCAGGAAGGAAAATCTGCCTTACGGGCCTATGACCTCCAATCGGGAAAGATATTTCGCGAGGTGTATATTCCCCCTGAATATTTTGGAGAAGGAATCGCTCTTTTAGGGGATGTCATCTACCAGCTGACATATAAAGCCAAGAAAATCCTTTTGTATACAGCAGATACATTCACCCAGATGGGCGAAAGACCTTGGAAATCAGAAGGGTGGGGGCTTACAACCGATGGCGAAGTGCTCATCGTAAGTGATGGAAGCGCCTACCTGTATTTTCTAGATCCGGTATCTATGGTTGAAAAAAGTAAAGTAAAAGTTTCTGATGGAAAGCGCTTTGTTCTTCGCCTAAATGAGTTGGAATATATTGATGGGAAGGTTTTTGCCAATGTATGGGAATCGGATAGTATCATCAGTATTGATCCGCTATCTGGACAGGTAGAAACCTTTATGGATTTGAGGGGAATATTGCCTGGATACAGTGCGGATCAGCAACGCTCGAAGGTACTGAATGGGATTGCGTATTTGCCGGAAAAAAATAGCCTATTGGTCACTGGAAAGGAGTGGCCCCAGATGTTTGAGATAAAGATTCAACCTTAATCTAATTTAAACGCACTTAGGGGAATCTTTCCATTTGGGCCTTGTAAATCTATGTGAAACTCCCTTGGTTGGTTAGACTCGAGGCTAATGATTTCAAAATGGTGCTTGCCAGGAGTTAATGGGAAAACCAATTTGTCTCCCTTGTACTCTTGAAGTTCCCCTTGATTGACCCGAACCATTATTCGAGGCATGCGATAGAAATCTAAGGTGTAGGTGGAGGAATCCGAAACCTCTATTTTTCCCCCAAGGACTTGAACATAGTTGGATAGATTGGGACTTATGGCGATTTCTTTTGGGGTGGATATGACCTTTCGGTAGGCAGGCGTTTTAGAAGAAAGTAGAGAAGAAACTTGCCCGAGGGAATAGGTAGAATTTACGGGATAAAAATCTTGCCAAAGGCCAGTCGAACTTTTTACTTTTGTGAAAACACAGGATTCTGTTAAGCTATGGCTTCCATTAGAATGGAATACCTTGGTTTTCAACGTACCTGATTCTGCGATTTCGAGGGTGTCTGGTGCAATTGCAGAGTTCAGGGTGGGTTCCTTCCCATCTAGTGTGTAGCGGATAGTTGCATTGTCTACAGGTGTTCGCAGCGTGAGGGGGAAAACTTGATTGAATGCCCACTTTTGGGCAGGAAGAAGCTGGATCGGTTCGGAGGTAAGGTGAATAGGGAGAATACCTGATAGGGTTGACCTGACGGTTTGTGTACGCATACATCCAAATTCCCAGGCCCATTCGATCATTGCGGGATAGGCTGTATCTCGCTTTGCTAAAGAACGAAGTTGTACCCTTAGCGTCTTGTCCGATCCAGGATAGATGGTAGCTTCAATTTCCCCGATTGAGGGATAAATATAGGCATTGGGGATAAAATCCGCTTTTAACCTTACAGGATACGATGAAGGGTTTTTGACATAGATTTCTAAATACCCTTGAGGCTTCTCAGCAGAATTATTCCAAAGAGCGGTCGTTTCAATTGGGAGTTTTGCACCTATGTCATCTAAAACGCTGTAACATTCAGAACTAAACTCTTCTGTTTCTTCAATAGAAATTTGAGAGATAGTGGGGCAGTCATTAGAAAGAGAAATCCAGTATAGTTGATTCCTATCCTCGGGTTTTCTCAAGTAATGTACTTGGATATCCTTAGAAGCACCTAAATTCTTTACAGAGGAATATGGAAGAAATACAGATGTTGACTTCTCTTTGAGAATTTTCCCCAAAGAGTTAACCCCTTTAATTTCCCCTTTGCAATCAGGGGGAATAGATAAGAATACTAATACTTGACTGATTTCAGGATGCTGCGCGATAGCCTCACGCATGTAATCGAGTGTTTTTTGAGAGAGCTCAAATTTATCTATTCCAATTCCAATGGTAAAAATGTGAGCATCTTCTACAATAAAATCAGAAATATGGTTAAATGATTCTTGATATTCTGAAAGGGTACGATTTTTCCTAATAGAAGCTGCAGTCCTTGGGATGACCTCGTAGTTAGCTAAGGGAGGCCTTGAGGTATTTTGGTCGGGGATAGATTTATTTTCAGATCTATATAAAGTATCAGACTTAGAAGTATGAAGGGATTCCAATTCTAACACCCAAGCAGGCTGGAGCCTATCTAACAGAAAGGTATAGCTGTGATCTTTTTCCGAATCTATTGAATCGCTTCCAGGTTGAAACAGTGCTATTCCAGGGTTCTGCTCTGAGGAATGGAGGTAAATCCGAGCAATCTCGCTAGGTTCAAAAACCTGGGAGAAAAGCAAGGTATCGGCATTTTGCCCAGATAGCTGGACCAATAGGAAACTAAAATAATAGAACAGAAGAATCCTGGGTTTCATGGGGCCTATAAATTAGGTCGCTATAACAATTATCGAAAGTTACTGTTATAACAACATGTACAGATGATTAAATTTTGGCGAGAGAGGTATAGACCTTTCGAAGTAACGTATCTCTAGCAAAGGTAAGAATTATTTTTTGCTAAAATAATATTATTACTAATATATTTTTACACGAGATTTTTAATTTTATCCTAGGTGTTTTTTGGGGTGAAAAAATTGATATTCTGTTTTTTTTATAGTAAAGAATTATTGTTTTTGGTTGACGTACCTTTCCAACCATTGATCCATTTCCCACAACATGTGTAAAATAGATTCTCTTGCACGGTAACCGTGGCTTTCATAGGGGAGCATAACGAGCCGGGTGGTTGCCCCATGTCCTTTCAGTGCATTGTAAAAGCGCTCACTCTGCATAGGAAATGTACCGGAATTATTATCTGCCTGGCCATGGATAAGTAAGATGGGCTCATTTACTTTTTCAGCATGCATAAAAGGGGACATTTGAAAGTAAATCTCAGGAGACTCCCAAAAGGTCCTCTCTTCGCGTTGGAACCCAAATGGGGTAAGCGAACGGTTATATGCTCCACTGCGAGCGATACCCGCAGCAAAAAGATCCGAGTGGGCCAGAAGGTTCGCTGTCATAAAGGCCCCATAGGAATGTCCTCCCAAAGCCATCCGATTTCGATCTCCTATCCCCATTTCTACTAGCTTATCGATGGCGGCTTCAGCATTCATTACCAGTTGATCTATAAAAGTATCATTGGGTTCGGCCTTTCCTTCACCGACTACAGGCATAGAGGCATTATTTAGCACCGCATACCCCCTCATTACCCAAAAAATGGGAGAACCCCAGCTTAACCTTGGAAACCTATGTGGAGAATCTGTGCGTTGTCCTGCATGTGAGGCACTTTTAAATTCTCGTGGATAAGCCCAAATGAATGTGGGAAGCGGACCTTCTTCAAGTTTATAGCCTGGGGGTGTATACAAAGTTCCCGTAAGCTGAAGGCTATCTTCCCGCAAATAACTAAGCTCTTGCTTTTCAACACTAGCCAGGCTAGGGTAGGGGTTGGGAAATTGGGTAAGTTGCTTCAGCTCCTCATTTTTCCAATTTCGCAGAAAATAATTGGGAGGTTCCTCCGAAGATTCTCTTCGAGTAACAAAGCTGCCTTGATCCGGGTCAATGATGGCAATCGGATACTCATAGAAGGGGGATTCAGATTGCCAAAGTCGCTGGGTTTTTCCATCGGAGATATTGTATTGGTCGATGAAAGGCTTACTCCCTTCTGGAGAGGCACCCTGGCCGATCAGGTACAGATGATTCTCATTGGCATCCATTAAGAGGCTGGAATGTCCTGAGGGAAGCCGTTTGTCAACAAATCTACCCGGATCATTGTATCGATCTTCGGTAGAGCGCTTGAATACCACATCCGTTAGGTATTCTGGGTCCTTGGGACTAAACTCATTTACAATTCGCTGTCGGGTTTTGAACCAGTATTCATAGGAGAAGGCCAAGTCTTCTTTTACCCAATCCATACCTGAATAGCGCAGCTCAAATTCTACGCCTGGTGATTTTCCTCTGACAAAGGGGGCATCTAAGTAATACATACGATCCCGAATCTCCTCATCCCTTCTGGGATCTCCTTGGTCTTGTGCTTCCACCCAAAATACCGTTGCAGGCTTATCAGGTCTCCACTCATGGCTCCTTGGGCCTTTCCTAACGGCTCCAAATCCTTTGGGAATATCTTCCGCAACTGGGATGGAGGCCAAGCTTTGCACCCGTTTACCAGTATTATCCCAGATTTCCACTTCCTGAGCAAAGCGATAATAGGGAACTAAATAGGAAAAGGGTTTCTCAATTCGCTCCACCATCCAATAGGCTCCATTGGGAGAAGGGTCCATATAGGCTACCATACCCGCATCCCCAAAAGGTGTTGTTTCCCCCGTAAGGCTTACCTGCATCAGTTGCGAATGGGTGTAGTACTGAAACAGGGCTTCATCTGCAGGGGATTTAAGCAAGTCCTGGTAGGTCCGGTTTGGGGCAGCTTTGCCTGCGTTTTCACTCACTACAGGTCCAGAAGGAACGGCCGGCGCTTGGGGAGCTTCGCCCCGAGTGTCCGGAATCGTCCTACAAATAAGGTACTCGCTGTCTGCACTCCACTTTAGAGGGGTGCCCCTTATAGCCCCATTCAGTGGTACTTCCATTAGTTGGGAAGCTCGGCGATTCGACAGATCTAGCATCCAGGCATATATTCCTTGAGCATCAGTTTGTGTAAAAGCCAAATACTTTCCATTTGGGGACCAAGTAAAGTTGCCCATATGTGCATCACTTGGCAAGCCAGAAACGAGAAACTCTTCCTGGCTCTCCAGGTTTATAAGCTTCATCCCTACGCCATAACTGAAATCTCTTGAAGGGCCATTGGTACGAGGATTAATCCGCAACCCACCGATTCTTAACTCAGGTTGAGAAACTTCCTCAATAGAAGGCATACTGGGCATCTCAACAAGTGCCATCCAAGATTTCTGAGGAGATAAATAGACCCTAGGGGTCTGAGGAATATCGATGAGATCCTGGATGGCCTTTGGGGGGCTTTGATAAGTCTGTGGCTGCTGAGAGATGCCTGAGAGGGAAATCAGGAGGAAAAAAAGGCTTAGGGGGAAGGCAAAAATGGAAGATAGCTTTTTCATTGATTCGTATGAATGTTAGGGTATGGAGAAATTGGGTATTCGGGGTTTATGGATCAAAAAGTGGGTAAATAAGAATTGTCTTTAAGAATCTCTTATGAATAGGACGATACTGCCTTCTGAAAGGTTAATCTTATTTAGAAATAAATACTACGACAACTTGGTCACTTCAAATTTTGGAAACAAATGAAATTTCAGCAATTCATTACCTACAACAATCCAATACTTAGACCACCATCTACGACGATGGATTGACCGTGGATAAAACTCGCTTGAGGACTGCATAAAAACATAGCGGTTTCAGCTATTTCTTCTGGTTTTCCAATTCTACCGATGGGATGTTTTGCTCCCCAATCCTGTAGTACCTCTTCTAATGGGCCGTGCTCAGCTGCGCCAAAGCGAAGCAGTGGCGTATCAATAGATCCTGGGCAAATGGCATTAACGCGAATATTCTCCTTGGCATAATCCATAGCCATTGAGCGCGTCAAGGCGATGACAGCTCCCTTTGAAGCAGCATAGGCAGATACATTGGGTTGGCTCCTGATGCCCTGCACACTGGTTATATTGACAATTGCGCCTCCTCCCTGCTTACGGATCTCTGGTACAGAAAACTTACTAACAAGATAGATAGACTTAACGCCTACTTCAAAGGTCTTGTCCCAAGTAGTTTCATCTGTGGATTCTACTGTACCATAGGTCTGTAAGCCCGCGGAATTACAGACATAATTCAGCTTTCCAAATACTCTCAGAGTTTGGGAAACTAGGTTTTGCACTGCTTCAATTTGGGTGACATCCGTTTGGACAAATAAGGCTTCCCCTCCCGCTTGAATGATCATTTTTTTTGTCTCCTGGCCTTGGATCGCTTGTAAATCAGCTATTACAACGGCTGCACCTTTTTTGGCAAATGCAATCGCAGTGGCTCTTCCAATACCAGATGCACCGCCTGTTACTAGGGCAACTTGATGGGTGAATTCACTCATGGGATTTTGTTGAGCTGGAAAAATAATCCTTTGTCAAGGGGAGTCCAAATCGGCACGCGTACCCCTGCTTTAGCGAGTCCCTCGCACGTCCAAGTATTACAGGTATAGGCGATTGAATACCTACCCTCTGCCAAGTAGAAGTTATCATGGTCAGTGTATCCTTTTCCTGGAATTAATTGGGGTTTCTGAAGTGAGTCCTGATTCAGGCTCTCTTCCACAAAGAAAGATAATTCTCCATAGGCCTTTTTCGAAATAGTGACCGCTTTGCAGGTTTTTCCTTCCGCTGGTGGATGGGCCAAATAGCTAACCTGTAGGGCAGAAGGAGTTGGAAGAAACAAGGCAGCCAGACTCGTGGACCAAGAAAAATCTTCCCAGGTAGGGGTATCAACGAAGAAGGCTTTATCCCCCCAACCCAAAGATATGTGGGAGAAGGAAGAATCTACTGCAGTAAAATCCTGCAGGGGAAAATGGCTTTGCCAATCTCTGGAAGGGGTCTGTACTGGAAGAATCAGGTAGCTGTGGAAGCCGTTGGTATAGACAAATATTTCTATTCCTTCTTCAGCTTTAGTAGGTTGGAATCTAGTATGTCTAGGAATAAGCATTCCCAGTACAATACCTAGTCCATATAGTATAAGTCCTCCCCCTAAAATTACGAGAATGAACTGCCCTATTTTTCTGATTTTGTCCACTCCTACAAGGTATTAGATCCTATTTCCATTAGAAAACCAGAAATAATTGTATTTTAAATAGATCGAAAAAAAATCTCTGCAAAATGAGTCAAACCTTTATTACACACAGCGAGCGCAAGGAAATCGCATTAGACTGGGGTACTTTATTCCGACTTTCTGATCCAGAAACCACTTCTGCACAGCAACTGGTTACCTTAGAAGTTAACCTTTTGCCGGGAAACGGCCATAATTTCCATAAGCATCCCCGGCAAGAAGAGCTAATTTATGTAATTGAAGGTGAGATCGAGCAGTGGGTAGATACAGAGAAACGGATGCTAAAGCCCGGGGAGTGTGCCTTTATACCTAAGGATGTCGTACATGCCTCCTTTAATATTGGGAATAGTCCAGCGAAAGTAATGGCGATTCTAAGTCCTTGCTTTGGAGAAGAAGGCTATGAATTGGAGGAGGTGTACCACGAGGCCCCGTGGAATGGGCTGAGAGGGTGATTACCCCCTTAAATTCCTCAAAGAGGGGTAATAGTTAAATAGTCCATATTCGACAGTCTACCGGGTGAAAATGTAATCTGTAAGAGATCTATGGTCCCTAGAAAGCTAAGGGGAAAGAGGAATGAGAATGACTAATAAAAAAATGACAGATTGAAAATCTTCTCGCATAAGCTTTGTCATGTACAAAATAATAGAATAAAATATCTACAAAACTTAAAATAGATTTCTTTCCTAAATACTACAGGATTCATGCAATTAAGACTACTACTCGTGCTCCTGTTGGCTGCAGGATGCATCACCCCGCCAGATAGTTCTGATAGGGTTTCAGGTGAGCCAGCTATCCAATTTGTCTTGAAAGGGAACATCGCGGAGGGCACACTCTCAGTTTACAGAGAAGGGACAGACGAAGTTCTTCTTACCCAAAATGCCAAACCCGACTTTAGGCCCTATCTGCACCCTATTATGACGCCCGATGGCAAAGGGATGTTGACCGAATACAGTCCAGGGCATCACAAGCACCAGACGGGACTCTATTGGGGCTTTACGCGAGTAAATGACCGGGATTATTTCCACCACCCTGGAGATGGATATTGGCAGCGACAAACACTGGGGATTTTAGATAGCATAGGAGAAAGCGTATCCTGGTTCACAGAATATCACTTGATGAATGAAGAGAATGAGTCCATTTTAGCGGAAACCCAAACTTGGACACTAACAGAAAAAGCAGGAAAGTTTTTCTTAAACCTGGAGTGGGAAGGAAAGGCCCTGGCGGATGTTACTGTCGGGGAATATGACTATGGGGGGCTGTTTCTACGAATGCCGTGGCGAGAAGGCATTGTGGGACAAGCCTTGAATGCTGCCAGACAAAAGAATGAACAGGCGGAGGGCAAACGCGCGATGTGGGTGGATGTAGGAATGGAGATTGAAGGGCTAGCTGGTCAGGGCCACATTGCCATTTTTGACCATCCAGAGAATGACGATTTTCCTCAGCCTTGGCGGGTGGACGGTCAATTGGGAATAGGTCCTGTTCGTGCCCGCCTGGGAGATTGGCAGATTCCTAAAGGGGAGACGGCTCGAATTAAACACCAAATAGTTGCGTATGCTGGCGATCTCACAGATCTACAAATCACAGCGTTATGGGAGGATTACGCCGATGAAAAACCTATGTACTCTACTGCTTCTCTTTGGGGAATTGCACAGAAGGAAGCAAGAGAGGCTGTCTTTCTAACTCCTGAAGCTGCGGTAGAGGAAATGACCCTATCTGAAGACTTTGAGGTAAATGTTTGGGCTTCCGAGCCCATGATGACACAGCCTATGGCTTTTTGTTGGGATGATAGAGGTAGATTGTGGGTGGCGGAAAACCGCGATTATGAGAGCCGTGGGGATGGATTCTCAAATTCTGGAGATAGTCGGATCCTCATACTAGCGGATACAGATGGGGATGGAAAAGCAGATTCCCGAAAGGTCTTCTGGGAGGGAATGGCCTTCCCTTCTGCACTAGCGGTGGGGTTTGATGGGGTCTATGTGGGAGCTCCACCTCATTTACTTTATGTACCTGATAAGGATAAAGATGATAAAGCCGATGTAGAAGATATTGAAATTCTCTTAACTGGATGGGGTATAAGAGACCGCCACGAAACCCTCAACAGTTTTCATTGGGGGCCAGATGGGTGGTTATATGGTTTGGAGGGCTTTGCCACTCCCTCAAGGATCCGAAAGCCTGATCCAGGAGAAAAACTTTATGGTTATAAGGACCCTTTTCCAAATGATATTTTTGAGAAAGAGGGGGTAGATGTCAATGGAGGGGTATGGCGTTATCATCCCACCAAAGATCGATTTGAAGTAGTGGCCCACGGATTCAGTAATCCATGGGGAATAGACTACGATGCCAAAGGTCAACTATTCATTACAGCCTGTGTAATTCCCCATGCTTTTCATGTAATTCCTGGAGGAATCTACCAACGACAGGGGGGGCAGCATTTCAATCCCTATGTCTATAGCGATATTCAAACTATAGTAGACCACGGGCACCGATCCGCTCATGGAGGAGCAAGGGTATATTTATCTGATGCCTTTCCCAAAGAGCAATACGGCCGTTTGTTCATGGCAAATATCCACGAGCATGCGGTGCTGTCTGATATCCTAGAGCCCAAAGGCTCAGGCTTTGTCGCTCATCATGGGGAGGACTTTCTCCATGCCAATAATGGCCAGTGGATCGGCTTCAGCATGGAGTTAGGTCCTGGTGGAAACCTATATGTTCTGGATTGGCATGATGCAGATATCTGCGGTAAGGATGTCTATCAGAAAGAAACAGGACGAATCTTTCGGATTAGCCCTAAGCAGAGCCTGGCAGAAAATTGGGAGGGTCGGTATGGGGATCTCACCCAAAAGTCCTCAGTTGAATTGGCTCAATTACAGACTTCTCCAAGCTCCTGGCATGCGCGGAGAGCTAGGCTTATTTTACAACAGCGTGCCCACGAAAAATCGATGGATGCAGAATCGGAGAATATCTTAAGAGAGGTACTCCAAGATAACCCCAATGAAGACCACCGGTTGCGCGCCCTTTGGGCCCTACATATTTGCCAAGCGCTTGAGGAGGGTGAATTAGAGGAATTGTTATCAGACACAGATCCTCATATTCGAGCGTGGGCGGTACAACTCTTAGGAGAAGACTTTGCCGTCTCTGAGAAGCTGCTAGCGAAGTTTATCCGAATGGCTGAAGATCCCTCCCCCGTTGTGCGTATGTATTTGGCAGCGGTTCTCCAGCGACTGGACCTAGCAGAAAGGTGGGAACTGGCTACCGGCTTAGTTCAGCATCCAGAAGATGCGGATGACCACAATATCCCCTTGATGCTTTGGTTTGGGATAGAACCATTGGTGCCAGCTAATCCAGCTCGAGCCCTCCAATTAGCAAAGAGCAGTGATATTCCGCTGATTTCCCGATACATTGCTCGGCGTCTGGTAGATGCAAATGAAGTAAAGCTGCTGGTAGAACAGGTGGGTAAGCGCTCTTCCCAGCAAGGGGAATTGCTATTGGGCTTGAGAGAAGGCCTAGAAGGACGTTCCGATTTAAAAGCTCCTGAAAATTGGGCCTCTGTTTACGCTAAACTCCAGCGGAATAAAGCCTTGGCAGATTTGGCTCTAGCTGTGTCGCAAGAATTTGGGAGCTTGGAAGCTTCCCAAGCCTACATGGGGCAGTTGCAGAATACAAATCTGGGAGATGAAGAGCGTTTGATAGCTCTTAACGCTTTGGCTGCCCAAAAATGGGAAGAGTTACCCAATATCCTACCTAACTTAATGAATGAGCCTGAAATGAGGCAAGCCGCCCTTCAAGCAGTTGCCTCCTATGATTCGGATTCGTTGGGTCAGTTGATTTTGGCGAAGTATGATCAATACTCTCCAAAGGAAAAGGAAGTTGCTCTTCAGAGCTTGACTTCCCGCCCTCGCTATGGTTGGATGCTTTTAGAAGCCATGAAGGAAGATGAAATTCCCAAGCGCGATCTCCCTGCGTACCTCGCACGACAAATGCGGCGTGTAGTGGGTAATGGCTTTGTAGAATTTTGGGGTCCGATAGACGAGATGAGTGCAGATAAGGAAAACGCGTATAAGCAGTACAATGCCTTATTGACTCCTAAGACTTTAGCAACTGCCAACCTAGAAACGGGGCGTGAACTGTTCCTTCAATCCTGTGGCGCTTGCCACCAGATGTTTGGTGAAGGGGGCAAGATCGGTCCCGATATTACAGGATCGAACCGCATGCAGCTCGACTATTTGTTGAGTAATATACTCGATCCTAATGCGGTCATTCAGGACGATTACAAATTGGTGGTCCTTACTACGAGGGATGGGCGAACTTACAGTGGGAATGTAGCCACTGAGAATGATCGGCAACTTACGTTGAAGGTTGTAGGTCAGCAAGATGTAGTACTTAACCTGTCGGATATTCAGTCCCGTCAAACCTTGGAAGTATCCCTTATGCCAGAAGGCTTACTCGCTACCCTGAGTGATCAGGAAGTAATTGATTTAGTAGGCTATTTGCAAAGTCCTGGACCCTTGGCGTCGCATTAGTAGATAGCCGTAATTAATCGTAGTCTATGCCTTCGAGGTTTGAGAGGAGTCTACCTTCTACTTAACGAGGAGAATTCAGCCCCATACGATTCCCTTCAGAATCAATAAACAAGGCAAAAAATCCATTTTCATCGGCGTGGGGTGTTTTGGGAACCATTATTTTTCCCCCATTATCTTCAATCTTATCCAATATTGTTTGAAGGTCATCCCCGGCATTTAAATATATAGTCACTCCATTAGAAGAAGGTTCATACCCCTCTCCTTGGATGATCACACCTGTTACCAATTGGTTTTCGTAGGGTAGTATTCCCATCTCCATTTCGGGTATCTCCATTTTCTCAATGGATACCTCCAGGATACTTTCATAAAAGTTGATAGCTCTTGAAATATCAGTTGCTGGGATCTCAAAAATGCCTATATAACTATTCATTTGCTGGGTATTAGTAGGAGGGATGATGAATGCTTGTGTCGGTTCTTGAGGATTTGTAAATGCAAAAATCAACAGGACTAGCATCATGGCCAAGGCTAATGTATTTCGCATAAAGGTTATTCTTTATGTAAAGGTAAAGGGGAGAAGAAAGGAAAAATTGTAAAAATGCGACAACTCAATCTCTGGCGTAGAGCAGGGAAGAAAGAGTGAAATTGGGGTCGGAATAAAACTGTTTGGGACTAACCCCTGTAAAATCTTTAAAGTCTTT
>JBCCTX010000001.1:0-100574 GCA_039197765.1 Bacteroidota bacterium | reverse complement strand
TCAGGGGGCATATAACTCCGCCAGCCTTACTATTCAACGTGCCGTGGAAAGGGAGTTACAAATTATAGGGGAGGCAGCCTCAAGGTTGAGGAAAATGGGAGTAGAATTAGAAACTACGGATCAACTTATCAATCGTAGGAACACCATAGTTCACCAATACGACAGCTTTCAACCCAGGACCATTTGGAATTTTGTCACCTACCAAATGCCCCTCATCCAAAAAGAGGTAGAGGAATTATTGAAGGATTGAATGGGTTGCTAAAAACCCTTATTTCAAAGAAGAAGTAGAAGAAACAAAACTTCTGATCTATGAAATAGGAGGCCAAGAAGTTCCTATTTGATATTTGACAGGCGATTTCCCATATATTTGAGGTTCACCTTTCTCAAGTTCCTTCAAAGGGTGTCTTTCTTGAAAACCTAGCTGCCCAGAGAGCCACAGAAAGAGAATTAGCTATAATGGGTGAGGCATGTAATAAAATACAAAGAGAAGGGGTTCAGCTTTAAAATGGGGATGCAATGATCAATCGCAGAAATACCCTAGTTCATCAATATGATTCGTTAAATCCGGGAAATATATAAGACCTGAGTCATTATAACCTCCCCCCCTCAAAGAGGAAGTAGACCAATACATTTAACCCTGGAGTAGACATCTCTTTCAGTTTCCTACTTCAAAATATATTGATCATTTGAGTTCCCTACAGTACTATGAACTATTTACCTACATTTTCCTAGGATCGTTTTAGCTACCTTGGCCGTTACCTGTAGGTTGATACCTATCAGAAATGCTGGATTTATTAAGGAATAAATTCATAGGATCATGGACATTTGGGAAACCTTATTGACAGATATAAAAAGGCTCCTTTTGTACTTCTTTTGCAGGAAGTTAAAAATCGTCGATTAGTACCTCTCCCTACACTTTTCTTAACCTTCCAGTTATCGAGACCTCATATAGAATGTGCAATTTCCTGCAGTATTCATTATCTAGAAGGTAGCGTACCTCATGCTTTCACATTGTTAGCCTTTATCTTTACTTTATGTATTCCCATTCTAAGCGCATTCTCATTCTCCTGATTCTTTTCCCTATGGCCGATTTCAGTCTCGCCCAGGAGGCACGGCCCTATTTGCAAGATGCTCGACCCGATGGAATTACCATCAAATGGGAAACGGCCTCAGGGGAGGAAAGTATGGTAGAATATGGTACCAACCCCCAATTGGGGCAGGAGGCAAGTGGTATCTCCTATCCCATCAATTATACTTCTTCTCGAGTCCATGAAGTACAGTTAAGCGATCTCAAACGAATGACTCTTTACTATTACCGGGTGAAGACGGGCGCAATCCTTTCAGATATCTATCAGTTCAAAACTCCATCATTCGCCTCAGATAAGGAAGCCTTTCGGCTAGTGGCCATGAGCGATATGCAGGAAGATACCAAGTATCCAGATAAATTTGGAGAACTCGTTCAGGACGGATTACTCACCTACCTCAAAGCGCAATATGAAGGTATGGTGCCCGATAACCTAGCCCTAATGATGATTCCTGGGGACCTGGTAGCAGATGGATCGGTCTATGAAGAGTGGAAACGAGACTTTTTTGATCCGGCTAGTGAGCTATTTTCCCAGGTACCCGTTTATCCGGTTCCCGGTAACCACGAGCGCAATTCTCAATACTTTTTTACCTATTTCAGCCTCCCCACTAATGGAAGCCCTGCTTATGACGAACATTGGTGGTACAAAGACCACAGCAATATTCGAATCATAGGGTTAGACTCCAACCCCTTCTACCGCGACGTAAGGGAACAATTGGAGTGGCTCGAAGAGGTTCTTGATGCTACTGTAGAAAATGAGGCAATCGATTTTGTTTTTGCCCAGCTCCATCACCCCTTCAAATCGGAAATGTGGCTACCGGGAGAAGAAGAGTTCAGTGGGAAAGTAGTAAAACTATTGGAGCAGTTCAGCACTGAGTCAGGTAAGCCTAGCATCCACTTTTTCGGCCATACCCATGCCTATTCTCGTGGACAGTCTAGAGACCACAAGCACCTCTGGATCAATGTCGCTACCTCTGGAGGAAATATTGACTATTGGGGAGAATATGCTCAAAAGAACTACGAAGAGTTTACCATAACACAAGATGAATATGGATTTGTCATGGTGGATGTAGATCCCAATGCTGGTGACCCCAAACTGACAGTTAGACGATACAGTCGGGGCAACGAATACCAATTTCGAGATAACGAACTCCGCGACAGCCTTACCGTTTGGCGCTTTGATAAGAAGCCTCAAACGCCCAAAGCCATTAGTCCTAAGGGAGAAGTCGCTTACAGGGATATTACCTTGAAAGCAAGTCCATTTTCAAGTTCACTCGACAAGGCAGAACACGGTGCTAGTCATTGGCAAGTGGCTACAAGCAGAGAATTTCAGGACCTAGTACTAGATAGTTGGAAGCAATATGAAGACTGGTATGCCTACACGGATCACCAGAAAAACGATGACCTGACCGATGAACTCATCCAAGTTCTACAACCCAAAACTACCTATTTCTGGAGGGTCCGGTACCGAGATAAGAACCTGAACTGGAGCGAATGGTCCGAAACAGTTGCCTTTACTACCCAGTAAGCAGAACAAAGAGTCCCTAGGCAGGAACCCTCTTGAAGGAGAAAATGGAGATATACCCAGAAATTACTAGGGCTATTCTTTTTCTACCTGGAAAAACTTTCTCCTTGAGGCAAAAATGCTATACATTGTGCCTGGATGTCTAATAGCAAACATTACTTTTGTTAACCTGTGGAACTAAAGGCCTTGATGAGTAGACACAATGCAAAAGGAGCGAATCCAATCCATCGATATTTTCAGGGGACTGACCATATGGATGATGGTCTTTGTAAATGACCTTGCAAGCGTTAAAGGAATTCCTAGTTGGATGAAGCACGTTCCTGCGGAAGTAGATGGTATGACCTTCGTCGATGTAGTGTTTCCAGCCTTCCTCTTTATTGTAGGAATGGCTATCCCCTTTGCCGTAGAAAGGCGATTGAAGGGGGAGCCAACCCTCCTTGGCTTCTGGCGACACGTATGGATTAGGACCCTAGGTCTTCTGGTCCTGGGAGTGTATATGGTCAATTCTGGAGAAATGAACCAGGAAGCTAGCTTAGTTCCCAAGTCACTTTGGGCTGGATCCTTATACATAGCCGTGGTACTCATTTGGAATCGGTATCCCCAAAGTATGTCTCAAAATAGTAAGAGTGGATTAAAGGTATTTGGTGCCCTGGTCCTCATTGTATTGTATTTTTTATTCCGAAAAGGCAGTGGGGATCAAATTCAGGGAATGAGCCCCAGTTGGTGGGGTATCCTGGGACTTATTGGTTGGGCCTACTTGATTTCAGTAGCCCTGTTCATGGCTGCAAAAAAGCAATTGCGCGAGATGGGAATCATCTTTATTTGTATGCTTTTCCTTCTATTGACTGTTCATAAATATCCAGATGGCTTGCCTCCGATTTCTTCCTTTTTAGGCAGTCAATCTGGTCATCTTGTGCATAGTTTACTTGTACTGTCGGGAATTATGTGTTCCCTAATCCTGAGAGATACAAACAAAATAAATAAACCGCTCCAAAAAGTCTGGGGTATCCTTGGTATCCTTCTATTTGGGATGAGTTTAGCTGTCTTGGGGTATTTCACCCAGCCCTTTGGCGGGATATCCAAGATCTACGCCACGCCAGCTTGGGCCTTGTATTCTGCTGCAATTTGTTGTGCCATCTATGCCCTACTCTATCTAATCGTAGATATAAAGGGGTTCAGCCGATGGGCAAACTTCTTAAAACCTGCAGGAGAAAACCCTTTACTCACCTACATTATTCCGCCTTTTTTATATGCAGTGATTGGTTTTCCCTTGCTAGGTGAGGTATTAAATGGGGGTATGGGGGGAATTTTCCGGTCTGTCCTTTTCTCTTTCCTCATTCTGGGAATAGCCAGCTGGCTTCATAAAAAAAGGGTACACTTACAACTATAACTAAGGGAACTATTCCCCCCATACTTTATTTCAAGCCGTATTCTTAAGGTTAAAGGGTTTACTCCATACGCTATCGACACTGGCCCTTACCCCAATCCATGGCGTATTTGGTTTTACCTACATACCAAGTTCCTCCCATCACTTGGGAAAGAGGGGCACTGTTCGATCCACCCGAGGCATATTGAATTCCCACATAGGGTACCCCTTGATAGTTTACAATGGTCCAATAGCCGGAGGAGCGAGAGTTGCTAGCATAGCCTGCAGAGCCCATTTTGTCATAGTATTCGCGGTTGTAGTTATCGGGGCCAGCTTCTACCATGACAGAGGATTCGCTGTAATCGCGGAAGGTTCCGTCTGGACAGAAATCGATTTCTCCATAGGCTCCACCTGAGGTGGCAATGATACTCGCCTCCCGGTACCAGTACAAGCGAGAGCTCCCTATACGCTGGGCTTCCGCTGAGGCAAGCATTCCCTGAGTGGGAAGCTTGGTATCGGTAGAAACCTTCCTATACGCATTTTGGCCCCCATAGGCATCTACGATGAGTTGCTCACCGTTCATTCGGGCTGTCCAAGATATCGGCTGTCCATTGCCGTGCATGACGCTTCCGGTCAACTGCCCATTGGACTGGGTAGCTGTGACTTGGAAATTCATATAGCCTGTAGTTAGCACTCCTTTGAAGCCGCTTGCGTCTGGAGCTAGAATTAGCGTGGTGCCATACAGGTCATTCTTATAGGTTCCTGCCAAGGAATTGCCAGATTGGGCATAAGAGCTATGGGAAATAAGCATGCACAGGCAAGCCAAGAGCAAGAAAAGGGAAGTCTGAGAAAAAACTGGTTTTTGCATGGTTGTACACATAATTTGAAGGTTTGTAATCAAATATTTAGGGCTTTAGCTGTAAGGTTACCTATAGAATTCGAAGGGAAGAAGATTTAATCACTCGGTTGCCTAAAAAATTTCCCCAAATGCACACGCATTACCCGGCCCATAGGTGCCATAAGCTTTCAATAAACTTATCGATTATCCCCATAAAAAAGGGAGGCTATCTCCCTTCCGAGACAGCCTCCAACATTGGGCCTAACAAACCAATTAAGAAAAAGGAATCTAATTCATTGAATGCCTTACGGGGTCTTCACAATAGGTTGGGCATCGAAGATCGAATCTTTAGGGCAGACCGTAGAAGCCGGATCTATAGAGCGCTTAAACCGCACCCCCTGGCTGATTTTGAATCGGAAAGGAATAGCCTTCCAAGATTCTACCGACATAGAACCGGCTTGAGCAGGTTCAAAACGCAAACAGCCGATGTAAGGGGCAACTGCTAAACTCAACATTTCATGGGGACTATGGACAATCTCATGTTCCATATAATTGCCACTTCTATCTACTCGGACCATAACCTGGACAATCCCCTCAATACCTGCCTGAATGGCTTTAGCAGGGTACTCAACTTGGCTAATAATGGCAGAGAGGTTTAGAGGAATGGCTTCCACTTCTGGCATAAGCGCACTAGAGGTAGCTTTCGTAAACCGAAAGTCTCTCTCCTGTCCACTAACGCTCAGTGACACGCATAGAAAGCAAAGGAGGAGGATGTGGTGGATTGTTCTCATGAAGAAACGGTTTTGTTGGGTTAAGTTGTTCTTCCAACCCAATAGTTCGGTAACCGTTTCTATTGATCACTTACTTTTTACTTTTTTTCGAAAAAAAAATCCCAACGCGCCCATAACTCCCAAAATTCCTACAATCCACCCAATCGAAGGAGATTGGGGAAGCCTAGTGCGCTGACCGATATAATGAAAGGTAGCCCAGTAAAATGGGTGTGCACGGTCTTGAGTCTCTAGATAATTGATTTTTGCATCGTGTAGAGCGCTTGCATAAGAGGCCCCCTCCAAGAGTTGGGAGTAAAAGGTTTCCATCAACTGAAAGGCCACCTGATCATCGGTTTGCCAGAGCGACATCACCAGATTAGGGCATCCTGCATATTGGAATCCTTTGGCAAGGCTCAACATCCCTTCACCACGCTGAATTTCTCCCACCCCTGTATTACAGGCAGAGAGAACGGCTAAGTCCGCATTCAGGTGTAGATTGAACAGTTCATAGGTATATAAGAAATTATCATCAAACAGGGAGTCTACCTGGCTGAAGACCAATCCTGAATACAAGGGATTTACATCATCGGTCAATGCGTGCATAGCCAAATGCAAAATACCCGCCGAAGGGGACTTTTGCTTAAAGGTCTCCTCACGAGCCTCTCGCCCCAGATAGGCTTGGCCATTCATGAGGGTCTGTAAGAGTTCTGCCTCAGATTGATTGTACCTCAAAGGAGAGAGCCTTTCAATTTCCGCCGAGTCCGCTAGACGGGTACTGGCCATCTGAAGGCTACCCTCCCCATACTTAGGTGCAAATCCCATAAAATTGGAGGAGATATTCTTTTTGCTAAGAGAGAATAACAAACGGGTAGAATAAGCATAGGAAAGCTCATAGGATTTGAGCAGGTAGGGTAGCTCGGAAAAATTCGAAAACCTTGAAACAGGCTCAGAAAGCAAAGCTTCAAACGCGAGAAAATTTAACCTACCCTCAGGAATTAGGTAGAGTTTCCGGCTCTTTTCATGTAGGATAGGCGCTATTACTTGTTGGTATAAATGATGTCCAATCTTAATATACTCCTTAAGTTCTTCCTCTTGAAGCGAATACTGAGCGGGATTCTTTCTGACAAAATTATAGAACTGGGTGATATGTTGGAAAAATGAGGAATCTATTTCCTCAGCATGATAGCTTAGGCTTTCGGGCCTAAGGCTAAACATATACAACTTTTCTTGTGTGTAAAAATAACGAATTACCTGCTCATCTGGACCTAATTGTCCTTGAATTAGCTGTAGGTTTAAAGGCTCTTGCTGATATTTAATCGCATAATACCTGGGGTACTGTGCTTCAATTTCATCAACCAAAGAATCCAAGGCGTTCCGCACTTCAAACAATCTCGATTGATACCGAATAACATGGAGGGAATCTAAATCAGCCGTAGCTTCATTTTGGTACAATTTCTTTTCGTAGTAAGAAATGGTAGAATGGAAGTCTTGAACCCTCTCTACTAAGCGCTGGGGTACGCCTGCCTGCTGGCGTGCCTCCGCTTCTTTTACCCATTCATGTAAGAGGGCTGCTTGAGAGATTTCTGCCAATTGGAAGGCCTCTTCTAAATAAACTATCCTTTGGGTTTGACCATATAACTGGATTTGGTTCCTAATTGAGGCCTCACATATACGTCGGGCGAGCCTTCTTATATCAAGCTTTGACGTACGATAGGTAGCCTGAAATTGCATCTTCTCTAACCAATGTAGGGCAGTATTCCATAACTGCGTAGCAATTTCCCAATCCTCAACATTCCTTGTCGCTGAATGTAAAAGGGCTTTTTCATGTAAAGAGGTCAGATAGGTAATTACCTGTAGGGGTTTGGCCTCTAAAGGAGGAAGCTGATTAAGGGTTGAAAAAGAAAAATCAGGTAGGTTGGCACTAAGCGCTTCCTGATAGAAATGGAAAGCAGAGGTACTATCTCCCAATTCGACATAGGCCCTCGCCTTTTCATTGAGCAAACTAGCCCTTTCAGGATGTTTTCCCTTATATACTTCTCGGTAAATATGGTCTCCTTTTTCAAAACTAGTCATTGCCCTCTCATAGTACCCTTTCCGTACAAATAGTGTTCCCTTATTTTTATACAGTCGACCAAAGGATGCAGGTGCCTCCGTTTGCTTTTCATAGAGGGCATAAGCCCTATCAAAATACCTTGCTGCATCTCGAAAATTTCCATTTTCCCGTTGAATTTCTCCTAAATCGTGAAGCGCATGGCCGATCGCAATATGATCGCTTGCAAAAATTTCCCTGTAAATCTTTACAGCCTCCTGAATATAGCTTTCTGCCTTTTCAAATTTCTTTTGTAAAAGATATATCGTTCCAATTTTATGGTAAATACTGGCCGTTTCCTCATTCTTTTCATCTGGAAATATTTTCTGGATGATAGCCCAATATTGCTGGTAGTTTGCCATCGCTTTCCTAAGATCCCCTATATTTTCGAAGGTTTCTCCCAGGTTTAGGTAGCTCCTAGCAACCTGTAGATGAACCTCCCCCAAGGTTTTTCTCCTAATTTCCAGCGCGGTTAGGTGATAATCTTGTGCACGATAGGAATTTCCCATTTCATTGTACATCACGCCTAAGTTGTTGTACAAAAAAGACATCTGATGGTGATCGGAGGGATAAATGCGTTGGTAAATCTCGAAGCACTTTTTTGTTAATCGAATGGCTTTCTCATAGTCTTCCTCATAAAAGGCTATGGTTCCAAGGTTATTATAGGATTCAGCAATTTGAGGGTTGTCTTCGGTAAGAACTTGCTCTCGAACAGCAAGTGCCTTTTGGTAGTAAGTCCGAGCTTTGTCCACGTCTCCCTGAGAAGAAAATAATACCCCCAGCGAAGTATAAACATTTGCAGCTGATTCACTTACTGCTGACTCTACCTGGATGAAATGGGCTAGAGCAGCTTCATGGTAATACTGCGATTCTTCGTACTTTCCCAAGCGCATTTTGAGTTGCCCCATCCGATTTAGGATATGGGCGAAGGATATTACATCAATGTTCGCATCTTTCACCAGTTGGTGCAGGTCTTCAAAATACCCTTCTGCAATACCATATTCTCCATTCAGCAAGTAGTTGGTGGCTCGATAATACGCTATTTTTATAGCGAGGGAATCAAGGTAATGCTCCTGCTCAAAAGGGTTTAACTCCTGAAATGCATACTCTATACATATAATTGCACTATCATACTTACCCGCATTCCTGTAATCCCGGGAAATTTGTATCCATTCATAAATAGCAGAATCTACCTCTTGACATAGGCAAGGCCCAGGATTTAGCAAAAAACAAAGAAAAAATAGTAAAAAACTCGTCCTAACCAGGAGTGGTTTCATAGGCACCAAAGTTGAAAATAATGAACTAGCTTCCCATACTAAGGGGAAGGTTTCAAAAACTAGCTCTATTCCCCCTTAGATAGGATTCGGGAAATCCCTCCCTTCATCACTCACGTATTTCTTTTTTTCCAAATAAGAATTCCCAAGATGCCGATAATGCCGATAATACCCACCAGCCACCAAAATGAAAGTGGTTTTGATATGCTCGCTCTTTGACCTACGTAGAGGAAGGTAGCCCAATAAAAAGGATGTGTTCGGTCTTGGGTCTCTAGGTAATTAATTTTCGCCTCACGCAAAGCTTCTGAATAAGAACCTCCTTCCAAAAGTTTCGCGTAAAAGGTATTCATTACCTGGTAAGCAACTTTATCGTCAGTTTGCCAAAGCGACATCACCAAATTAGGGCATCCTGCATACTGAAATCCCTTGGCAAGGCTGAGCATACCTTCCCCTCGCTGAATTTCCCCAATACCTGTGTTACAGGCAGAGAGAACAGCTAAATCAGCATTGAGGTGCATATTAAAGAGTTCATAAGTATACAGGAAGTTATCATCGAACAGGGAATCTACCTGACTGAAGACCAATCCAGAATAGAGGGGATTGACGTCATCAGTAAGGGCATGCATGGCCAGATGTAAGATTCCAGCTTGAGGCGCCTGTTGTTTAAAGGTTTGCTCTCTAGCTTCCTTACCCAGGAATACTTGACCCCGCATGAGAGACTGTAGCGACTCAACTTCAGATTGATTATATACCAGGGGAGGAAGTCTCCCTATATCTGTTGAGTCAACAAAGCGCGAACTGGCATTCTGAAATATATTCTGTCCATATTCCGGGGCAAATCCCAGAAAGGAGGGGCTTAGGGTTTTACTTTCTTCAGAAAATAGTAAACGGCTAGAATAGGCATAGGAGATTTCATATGCTTTAAATGCATAAGGCAGATCAGAAAATCCTTCAAATTCCTCAACGGGCTCTGAAAGAAGAACTTCAAAAGGGAGATAATTCAGAATCCCATCGGGAATAACATATAATTTCTGCGTATTATCATGAATAGCAGGAGCCAGAAGCTTACCATACAGTTTATGGGCTGCACTTAGGTAGCGCAATACATCTTCCTCCTTTTGTAGACTCTCCGAGGGGTTGGTTTGAACGAATTCATACAAGCGCAAGCTTTCCTGATAGAAAGTAGAATCAATGTCAAAACTGTAATGGCTTAACTCGCTTCTTCGAATGCTAAACAGATAAAGTTTGTCGGAAGTGAGAAAATATCGGATTAATTGCTCCTCAGAGGATAACTGTGTTTGGACAGCCGACAGATCCAAAGGTTCCCGTTGGTATTTTACTTCATAATAAGTGGGATAGCTCTTTTCAATCTCACTGACCAGGGAATCCAGAGAATTCCGGACTTCGAACAACCGAGTTCGGATTTGAATAAAACTCAAGGAATCTGAACGGTCCCCTCCACGGGTTTCGTATAATTTTTTCTCGTAGAATGAAATAGTCGAGTTATAATCCTGTACCTTCTCGATGAGTTCACTGGGAATCCCCGCTTGTTGTCTTGCCTCTATTTCTTGCATCCATTCATGTAAAAGAGCCGTTTGAGAATACTCAGCCAATTGATAGGCACCTACTAGATAGGCCTTGTCCCCCGTTTTCTCGAGAAGTTTTATGTGGGTTTCCACCGAGGCTTCACACATATCTCTTGCCTGACTTCGGACGTCTAGTTTTGAGGCTCGATAGGTTGATAGATCTTGTAATTTCCCTAACCAATGCAAACCAATTTTCCAGAGTTCTTTGGCAATTTTCCAACTTTGAGTACTATTTTCCTTAGCATGCAAAAATGCCTTTCGATTCAAAGACTCTATGTAGCTAGGAATTTTTACGGGAGCTGCTTCTATCGGAGGAACTTGGTTGACATCGTTAGGAGAAAAATCTGGCAAATTGGCACCGATTGCCTCTTGGTACGTACGCTTTGTAGCCGAAGTGTCCTTCCGCATAAGATAGGTATTGGCCTTTTCATTTAGTAGAATTACCCTATCCACGTTACTACTTCCTGAAGACTGTGTATATATTTCATCTCCTTTATCAAAGTTTACCAAAGCTTCTTCATAGCGCTCTTCTAATGCAAAAAGCATTGCTTGTTCTTTGTATAGAATTGCCAGTGCACCTGGCGTATGAGACAGATTTTCATAAATAACTTTCGCCTGTGCAAAATAGCGGTGAGCCTTTTCGTAGCTCCCCAACTTGCGATATATAACGCCCAAGTTTTGCATCATCTTTCCTATAGAGGGATGATTGGAAGGGAAAATCTGAGAAAATATGTTCAAGGCTTGTTGAAAATACGTTTCAGCCTCCTGATTTTCTCCAAGCATTTCATAGACATTTCCTATGGTTTCCAAATTGGTAGCAATTTCCTCATTGTTCTCGTTCTCAAAAACCTCTTGGAAGATGTACAACGATTGAAATAAATTGGCCAAGGCCTTTCTCAAATCTCCGTATTGCTGGTAAACCACTCCAAGGTTATGGTAACTCTGCCCCACAGCTGGATGCTTTTCCCCTAGATTCTTTCTTCGAATTTTTAGGGATTCACGGTAGTATTCTAGGGCTCTGGGAGTATTCCCCATTACATCATACATGACCCCAAGGTTGTTAAAGGTACTTGCGATTAGGGGATGATCAGGAGGATAAATACGCTTCTCTATTTCGAAACTTTTTTTAATGAGTTGAATAGCTGCCTCAAAGTCTTCTTCTAAATATTCAAGGATACCGAGGTTTTGGTAGGTATCTGAGATGTGGGGATGATCTTCCGGAAGAACTTGTTTGCGAATTTCTAGTGCTTTTTCATAATACGTCCGAGCTAAATCCAGGTCTCCTTCATCAGAGACCAAATTACCAAGGGCATTGTAGGTAATTGCTACAGTCGTATGTAATTCGGTAAAAAGTTGCTTTTTAAGAGAAAGGGCATCTTCTAAATACCGCCTTGCCTCAGCGTAGGCTCCTAGGTTATATTTCTGAGAGCCTATTCCATGGAGAACTTCTGCAAAAAGAGAATCCTGGTCTCCTCTTTCCTGTAAGGAGGTGTATAATTCTTGGAAAATTGATTCAGACTGAGAGTATGCTCCATTTAAACTGTACAACTTCGCACGTTCATACCGAAGGGTCTGAGCGTGCGCCAAGGAACTGCTATCCTGTAGTGCTTGCTCAATATACACGATTGCACTGTCATACTTCCCCTCGTCCTTAAACTTTTGGGAAATACTTAGCAGGTCAAGGAAGGTAGAATCTACCTCTTGGCCAACGGAAGGAATATATAAAAGAAGCAAAAGGCCCAATGGAGAAAAAATGCTTCTCCGTCGAAATTGTTTCATGGTGGGTTTCAAGGTTGAGTCCGCAAATTACAAATTCTTTGTTATCTTAATTGTTCTTTCGACCCTGTATTATGACTTTTTCCTTGAAAAAAGAACCTAGCGATTTAGCGCTTATTAATCTGTTGCGAGGTACCCATCGTGATTTCGAACAAACTACACATTTTCTTTATAACAAATTTAAAGGCTTTCAGTTCACCGCCAAAAAGCGATATCCTTCATTATCTGATGAACATATTCAAGACGCATATACAGATGCATTCGATGCATTGATTAAAAAAGTTGTTGCTGGAAGCTATGATCCCTCGAAAAGTAGCATGAGTACCTACTTTTGTCAAATTTTTTTTAACAAATGCATTGATCAATTGCGAAAGGTTACGAACAATAAAAATGAATGGATTAATCAATTGCAGGAGCTTGTTCCAGATTTACCTTCAGCGTCGGTAGACCTGATTTCGAAACTGGTGAGTCAGGATGACTTTATGAATGTCCTAAAGGTGATGGATACTCTTAAGGATCCATGTAAGTCACTTATTTTAGACTTTGACTATTGGGGCTTCAGCCCTGAGGAGGCGGCAAAGCGCAATGGATATAAAAACGGCCATAGTGCCAGTCAGGCAAAATACCGTTGTTTGGAAGCACTTCGAAAAAAAATACGTAGGAAAAATGGAAGCTGAAATCCACAAACAAGTCTTACTGTACCTTTCTGGAGAATTGGACGCCACAGGAAGGGAACACTTCGAACAAGCTTTGCAAAAGGACTTAGACCTGCAAAATGCCCTTAAGGAAGAATTGCAACTTAGGTTTGTATTGCAAGCTGCAGCGAGAGAGTCATACCAGCAAAGTCCAGCAAAAGAGAATAAATCCATTTCTGCCTTCTCATGGACATACCGGGTTGCTGCTGCAGTACTCTTGCTAGTCGTGTTTGCACTAGCCTACTACTTCCTACGCCCCACTAATAAAGTTCCACAGGACCTCTACGCTGAAAATTTTCAGGTTCCTATGCTTTCCTCGGTTCGAGCGAGTGAAGCTCCCGATCCAAACTGGGAAGAAGCCGCCCAGGCCTACCAAATGCAAGAGTGGTCGCAAGCAGAAAGTAAGTTCCTGGTTTATCTCGATAGGCCTGCCCAAGATATTTATCCCCAAACGTATCTTCTCCTAGGAATTTGCCAAATGCAGCAGGAGAAGTTTGAAGATGCCATTGCCTCCTTTTCCCAACTAGAAGACACCCTCAACCCTTACTACTTTGATGGGTTCTGGTACAGCGCACTGAGTAACCTAAAGCTTGGTAGAATGGAAACCTACCAAACCCAGCTTGAAAAGCTCAAACGTAGCAAAGTTTATGTAGATCGGGCGGAAGAATTACTAGAGGAATTGCAGAGGACTCCAACCCCTTAAAAAGGTTTGAGGTTTAGTTGTACTTTGATCTCGATCAAAGGTTACTACGGACTACCGACTACCTTACCACGAACTCTTCTATCAAAGGTTACCATGGACTATGGACTATTCAACTATGGACCATCCTATCAAAGGTTACCGTGGACTATGGACTATCTAACTATGGACTACCTACCACCGACCATTTTGGCTACTGTGGACCATGGACAAATTAACTATCAACCAATTTCTCTACTTCCCCCAACCAATTGTCTCCGATATTCACGTGGAGCTAAGTTGTACTGGCGTTTAAAATGGCGGTTAAAATTGGACATGTTTTTAAAGCCCGACTGGTAGCAAATCTCAGAAACGTATAAATCAGACTCCAATAGCAGTCGAGAGGCATGGCCTAGGCGAACTTCATTGAGAAATTTTACAAAGGTTTTACCTGTCCGAGTTTTGAAATAGTGGCTAAAGGTAGAAAGCTGCATGTGGAAGCGCTCAGCTGTAGAGGACGCTGAAATATCATTGTCAAAATTTTCCAAAATGTATCGGACGATTTGGGTAATCTGAGTGCGCCCCTGATCGTCTTTACTATCTACAAATCCGGGACTTGCCAGGACATGGTAGTCCTTTGCCTCGCACAGGACCTGAATGATTTCCAACAGCGTGATTATGCCCGATAGATAGGTTTTGTTTAGTAGTTGTTTGACTAAGGGATATACCTTTTCTGTAGTTTCCTGCGAAAAAGAAATACCAAGTTTCGAACGTTCAAATAACTCCCTGACAGGCAGCGTTTCCATTCGCTTCATGAATTCTTCTCCCAAAAAATCCTCTCGAAACTTCAACACATAGATTAAATCTTTCATCCCTCCCGCGACTTTGAACCGCTCATCTTTTTTCCATTGATGAGGGAGGTTAGGACCTACCAGCACACAGTCTCCGGGATAATATGGGGCTATATGATCACCTATCACCCGATGCCCAAAACTCTTTAACCTAATAGTGAGCTCGTACTCTGGATGAAAGTGATAGGGATAATCTCTTCCTGTATGAATATGTTCTTCAATCAGGTAGGTTTTATCAGGAGTTAATGGAACATTCACGAACAGACTCATAGTATTTTCAATAAGTAGTCCTCTTTATTCTTCTTAATTTCTAAAAAAGTATTGAAATACCCAAAGATTAGGGTAGCACTTCATTCAGAAAATATGAATCTTTAGCTATAGCCTAATTGATTATCATGGATAGTTACTTCTCCGTACAGGCAGATTACAACACCGTAATTCACCAAATGAAAAGTGGTATCGGGGCTTCCTGGCATGCTATTGAAGAACCTATTCAAGGCCATGGAGGAAGTGCTTGGGGAGCAAATCCTCGACCCGAAAACGAAGCCGCTTGGGAGTCCATTTACCAACATGCCTCTTGGTTGGCGATGGGCTTTTGTCGAGTGGAACTTGAACAGAGAATGTATCAACCCCAAAGAGATACCTTTACTTTTGAAGGGTATGAAATGCGCATTCTCTATCGAATATTAGATTGGTGCGAAGCCCATCAAACCGATGTATTTCTTCAACAAATGTGGTCAAATATTCGCTGGAATGCACATGATTCCCTACTAGGTAGTCCCAACTCCGTCCTAAAAAGTAGTCCCAAAAACCTCAATGCTTTCGCTGAAGGAATGGTAGCATTGGTGGAGTATCTCACTCAAGTCAAAGGATATACTTGCATCAAATACTTATGCCTCACCAATGAGCCCGGTCATGCTTGGAGCTGGTTCCAAGATGGGGAAATGAAACCCGATAATCTCACCAAGGCCCTAAAGTGTGTACATGAAAAATTGAAAGCAGCTGGGATTGATCTTCCCCTTGCAGGTCCCGACTGGACGGACCTTCCTGAACTCGATGAATCTCTTATAGATTTTGATCCGTACATCGGTGCTTATGACATCCACTCTTACAATGCGAATTTCGATTGGCGAAAGGAGGGTTTTGCAAGTAGCGATTGGCCACTTGGGGGCTATCCATTGTCTACTGCAATAGAGAGATTAAAGGATTGGGTGCAGTATGCGCATGAAAGGGGAAAGCCCTTTTTCTTGTCAGAGATGGGCTCCATGCAGTTCGGTTGGGGAGGAGACCATCCTGGCCCTGGAAGGTTTGATGCGGGTCTCAAAGATGTACAAACCCTTATTCGCGGGATGAATATCGGGGTTGACGCCTTCAACCGTTGGAGTTTCAACAACAGGGGCAATCTCGATGGGCAGTGGCAATTGATCGATACCTGGAATCCAGCCGAAATCTGCTTGCTAGACCAATTTTCCCCCCATCCCAATGTATACTATCTATATGGTCTCATTTCGCGCCTCACTCCAAAAGGTTCTGAGGTTCATGCAAGTGAGGTAAATGGAGGAAACGATGGCACTTACCAACGAATTTTTGCGGCTTGTATTGGGAAAAATGGAGTGAAAAACCTTTACCTAACCAATGATAGTGCGCACAGCTTTTCAGGATTAGTAGAATGGATTTCCCCTGATACAGACCCTCTATTTGTGTACGAAGTACGTCAGGATAAACATTCCAAGCAGGTGGAAGTTGACACCACTCCTACTCCTATAAAACGGGTAGGAAATGAAATTTCCCTACAATTAGCCCCCAAAAGCTTGTGTATTATCTCCAATATTTTTCTTTCCCATACCGATCCGGGAATCCTATAAGAATTCAAAGAAGTTTTCCCAATTAGCTAGCCATATTTCTCTTTCAACACACTGTAGTCGATCTTACTATGGTGGCGTGGGTCTAAGGGAAATTCTTTTACCATGACAACCCGTTCAATCTTCGGATAGCTAGCAAGTAGAAGTTCCTTAAGAGCTGACTGGAGGTCGGTGGCCTTAGCCTGAACATAAGCGGTAACTTTTTCTTGCAAAAGTACTGTAGCACGGTTGATGCCCGGTTCTTGGGAAAGGAGGTATTCGTAAATAAAAGGAGAAATAAGCTCTCCTTCTTTAAAAGAGGCATGCTTTACCCTTCCTAATAAATATAAGGTATTGCCTATCATGCGGCCTACATCGCCCGTTCGGTGCCAAATTTGCCCTCCAACAGGAATTTTATGGATCAATTGAGCCTCTGAGTTATTTACGTACTCCTTGAGCACATGGGACCCCTGAACAACAATTTCCCCAACTTCTCCATCTAATTCTGTATACCGTTCAAATATTTCTGGGCTTTCAAAACGCAAAACGTCCTTCCCTAGGGGAATGATTCTCAGTTGAATTTGGCTACTTATTTCCCCAACGCATAGCCCTTTTTCTCGTAGATCCCCTTCCTGGCCCAAAAGGGTATCCCCTGAAACCATACTAATGGGTTCCGACTCAGTGGATCCATAGAATATGGAAAATTTCGCTTGGGGAAATCCTTTTTGAAAACATCTTATGTCTTGAGGAAATACTGGCGCTCCTCCGGTCATTACCTGCTGGATAACAGAGGTATCTTTTGCCTTTTTTTCTACATATTCAGCAAATGAACTGATAAAGAAAGGAGAATGAATCAGGCGATTTACCCGATGTATCTGGATCTGCTTATACAGCTTTTCGTGAGGGATATTACCAAGCTTTGCAAGATTGTAATTGGGGATTACTGTACTAGCTCCTACTCCCAAATTACATAAAATTACCACAGGCAATCCGATCATATCTATATCGGAGGGCCGAGTCTTCATCTCCTCTTTCAATACCTGAAACTGAGCGAGTAGAAATGCATGGGTACGTTTCGCAGCTTTAGGTATGCTAGTACTACCTGTAGTAAAGGTAATTAAAGCTACTTCTTCTGGAGAAACAGAACACATCTCCACAGACTTCTGAGCACTTGGCCTAACATGGGTTGAAACTTTGATGGGAATCTTTCGAATGAGGGGAGAAAAAACGCTCAGTGCGTAAAGGATTTTTCTACTTGCTATAAAGCCCTGGCAGGGAACGTTTTGTAAACACGCATGCAAGCGTTTACGCCTATTCCACTGGTCTACGAATACGGCAGATGCTCCTATTTTGAATAGAGCTAAAAGGAAGGCATATAGTTCAATCGACATAGGGATAAAAATCAAAATGCGATCCCCTCGCTGTACCCCATTTTCAATTAACACTTGTGCCTTCTCTTCTACCAACTCTTGTAAACCCTTATAGGTAAGGGTTTCTTGCTTATGGATCAGCGCTATGTGCTGTGGATATAAAGAGCTTGCACGAGCAAATACTTTATAAATGTTATGTGAATTCATAGAAAATTTACAATCGATGAATGAATAGTTGATACCTGCGATAACAGGTCCCTCCAAACATTTCTTTGGAAGCTTGGGCGCTGGCCATATTGTCTGAAGCCATAAAGGCGTGAATGAGGGAGCTATATCCTTGCGCATGTGCTTTTTGGGTCGCCCATTGAACTAGATATTTCCCTAACCCCTTGATTGCCCCCTTCGGATTCCGACAAACAGTCTTTATGATTAAGCGCTTATAAGAATTGCTGATATCAGGAAAGGCAAGCAGAAGGGCTTCGATACCCCCTTCCCTGTTTTTGACCAGCCGAATAAACTGTGTATCAACCTGTGAAAGGAGAGGGGTGTAAAGTTGAATAAATCTATTGGGATTGATAGGGCTGAACAAGAAATTCTCCTTGAAAGCTGTGTTGCAAAAAACAGCAATTGCATAGAGTTCCTCTTCGAGGTTGACCTGTGAAAGCCCTTCCTCGCTCCATTTCCATTTCCTTATTTGCTTCTGGATCCCAGTTAAATAGGCCTCTTCAAAAGCAAGGGAATGCACTTGATTCGAATGATAGCTCTTTAAAACCTCAAAATAATTTTCCTCAAGAATATTGGGATAGCAGGCTGGAGTAGGAATTTCTGTTAAAAAGGGGGTATTTTTATTGGCACACATAAGGCGGTACGGAAACCAGGTAGACCCATTGATTGGGCCAATGATCTGAGAAATACCTCTAGAACGCGACAGCCACTTCATTTTCTCAAACAAGAAATTTGCCGAGATATCATCTTCTAGCTTTAGGTAGCCAAAGCTGAGACTGTCTCTCTCATTCAATGAATGATAGGGATTTTCATACAGAACTGCACTAGCACCTAGCTTCCCTTCTTTTTCAACCCCAATTCCCCCGAGTACGTATTCATATTCTGTAAGAGAATTCCCAAAGTATTTTGGGAAGAAGCCATGGTCTTTGGGTAAAAAGTGAACCTTCATATGGGTTGGGATAAAACGGGAAATATATACAAACCGGCTAAAGCTGTAATCGGAATACTAAGGTTATCAAATCCATTGATGATCAGGCCCTCGGCCATCGTGCACAACAGCGCTAGCAGGAAGGAAAGGAAGATACTGCCCGGAACTGCATATAAAAGAGATTCACAAAGCAGGAGGCAGGAAAGGAAAAATCCTAGGTTACCTGCAAGACTTTTCTGGTGTCCCTTTATATAATACGTACCAAATCCCATTTTTTTACCTGTCCAGGCAGCAATTGGATCACAAATGGCCAATATGGAAAGAGGGATGAGATATATTAGGTATTGCCCGTGATACAAATAAATGGCAAAGCATACACTGACTACTACAGGGAATAAGGCACTCCCTTGAGTGGGGCGATCTACGGCATGAATAGATCTCAAAAGATAGCCTTTCTTTGTTACCAGAAGAATACCCAAAAATGCCAAACAGAGCAGTGCAACACTCCAGAATTCGGTGAATACAAAGGGGAAGCTAAGGGCAGCTAAGCCTGAACCTATGTGTATAAGTTTCCGAGTAAGTTCAACTTTTAGCCTTAAGCGGTAATACAAGAACTCTATGAATCCGAAGAAACACACAAAGCCTACCCCAAACAGAAAGGTTATGGTTATTTCACTCATTTTTTTTGTTCTATAATAAATTGTTTGTAAAAGAAGCCTCGGTCCTTAAGCTTAGAATCCGTCTCTTCTCTATCTAGGGTATCCATATGGTTTGACATAATTCGATCTACCATCAAATTCCAATAGGCATATCTTGCGTGGGGATTTCCTCCTTGATACAGTGAGTAGGAAAGTCTTTGAAAGCTGGATACATCTAAGTATTCAAATATGTTGGACAGATTGAAGGCATCAAACGGCCCATAGGTTTCTAAGGCCTTTTCTGCATACCCGTGAACCAAAATGAGCTTATCCAATTGCTCTTTGATCACTGAATAAGCAGTTTTTTCAAGATAGTGCGGATAATTTCCTTGGAAATCACTAGTCAGTGCATAATTCAAGATGTAGTTGTTCTGTGCCATTGTAGAAGAGAGGTGCTTATGGGATTGTGTTAGGATAAAATCGGGAACCCTTACCTCAACTTCCTTCAAAAACTGCTTATCTCGTCCCAGTCGACCTAATAGATATTTGCTAAAAAATGCCTTGAAAAAATTCCTCCACCGCCAGGAGTTCCAGTGAGTTTCATAAAAATTTTCCTGGGCTTTTTCTGATTTTTGTTCCAATAGCTGAGTTACCTTTTGCCGAGAATGGATGAGTGGCAATACCTTGCCTGCAAATAGCTGAAAGTATCTTTCAAATTTCCCTTGGTGAGCGATCCCTCTTCTGATTATCTCTACTTGTGCATCCCAATAGACCCGTCCTTTGGGCGAGATTCCTCCTCTTATCCGTCGAAATATCTCAACCCTTTTCGAAGCATCAATGGGAAGAAAGCCCATAAAACCCAGAAAAGTGCTACGATCCAACATTCGAATGGCTTCTCGCTTAAGCTCTATGAGATACAGTTGAACTGCACTTATATCCACTACCACAACTTTGCTAGGATGGGTAGTAAGCAGGGAAAAGCTGTTGTCTCCAGCCGAGCCAATGGATAAAATATTGCTACCAGGGCCTAGTTTCAAACCCTTCAGAAGTACTTCCGCATCCTCCCAACAATTGGCATAGCGTATCTTTTGGAAGTCTACCCCTTCTAGTGGGGAAGCAAGATTCTTATACTTTTTCATATGGTAAAGTTTGAGGAGTTTGTAGGTGGATTTCCCCTGTAGAACCGTCCATCTTAACCCAATCCCCAGATGCTAACTGTTGAAGTACATTGGGAACGGATACAATACAGGGAATTCCCATTTCCCTAGAAACTATAGCCGAGTGGCTCAAAAGGCTACCTCGCTGAACGATAAGGCCGCTACAGGTTGCAAATAGGGTAATCCATCCTGGATCGGTACATTCGCATACGACAATCTTCCCTTCCGCATTGCGGGTTTCCTGAGGAGATTGTACCACAAGTACCTCTCCTTCAACTATTCCGGGGGAACACCCCCAGCCTTTGAGATCAGATGGGCCAAGCTGCGTTTCCTCGGTGGAATAGGAATCCCTCATATAGGGCATTCCCCAGGTTTTGATACGGGCTGCCATTTCAACTCTCTCGTTCTCCCTATACTCTTTTTTTCGAAGGGCAACCAACGGCCTTACACTTGACTGAACCGAAGTACCTTGGATATAGGCAAATATTTCTTCCTGCTGGAGGAAAAATATATCCTCTGGTTGGTCAATAATTCCTTGCTGATAAAATTGCTGCCCAATTCCCCCAAATATTTTCCGCACAACCCCAAAAGCCCTCGTACGCTCAAAGCGTAAGTTCTCGCGATTACTCACCAAGGACCTTGCGTGCTTCAATACCCATAGGATAAATGGTCGATAAAAGGGCCTACGTTTAAGTCGGCTTTTCAATGTCCTTTCAGCCATTTTTCTCCGCTTCCTTCCCTTTGCTCCCATTTCGTTCAGGTCTACCTCGAAGTCCAATTGGGATTGAAGGAGTTCTATAAAGGCTTCTGGATGGGTACTAAAGGTTTGGGTCTCTAATTTCAATTCTCCCGTACTTCTGTCTCCAAAGTGCTCCAAGTAGTATGCTATACCTGATTGAACTTGAGAAGGGAGTAAACTTACCTGATTCCAGATTTCTATGGCGGTCTTTGTTTGAAAAAATTCCCTACAGCTAGGGTGACTTCTGATTTGTTGCAGAATCTTTTGAATATGCCTGGCTGGCTCGACTGAAATAATATCATGGCTCCCGATCAATAGATCGTTGCAGAGATTGGGATGATCTGGCGCAATATTTTCTGTATGCTTTTTCAACAAGCCAAAGAAAATCATAGCGAAAAAATCATTGATAAGGGGAGCTCGCCAGCGTTCTAATAGGACGGATTCAAATCTTGCGTAATGGTTCAGGGACTCATGGACTGGAAGGGATTCAAAGGAAATTTTTCGATAGGAAGGGATAATTTCTTTTAGGTAACTTTGAAACTTTTTGCGCTCCTTTCCTAGGGCAACAAAGGCATATATTATCCGAATGATAGATAGCAGCAGCTTACGAGTAGCCTTTGCGCGAGAATCGGATGAAGGAATTTCAACTTCCTCTTGGATCGATTCCTTTACCCCCATCATTTGCTCCATAAATTTTTTATTAACTCGATATCCAGGGAATAAAGAAAGCGCCTTGTACCAATTCAATAAATTGTAGTATACCCTACCCTGAATGAGCCCCAACATGTGTTTGAAGACAGCGTCATGTTGCGAAATGAGCCGTTTATCTACACCCATTAATTCACTGAATTGTATGTAAACCGCCCTGTATACTTTCAGGATAAAGGAAAAAGTCAGAGGAGAAGTTTGCCCCGGATAGGATTCAATAATGTTGCTATTGTCCCAGATTTGACTGTGAGAAGCGTCTGAAGGTAGTTTTTCTAAATTTGTAATGGGCCGGGCTTGCAATAGGAATAGCTGTCCCTTCTCATAAGCAAATTCTATATCCTGAAAGGTTTCATACCTTTGGTATAAGCCATCTAGGACTGAACCAACTTCTTGAATTTGACTTTTAGTAAGGGTGAGGGTTGATTTTCGATTTTCTGGGATTTCTACATATTGCAATTCCCCTTCAAATGCTCTCAATTCCCGATCCTTGACCGTAGGATATTCTTGGATTCGCTGGTCTGAATTCAAGATAATAGTATCGGAATTGAGATCTCCTGACACCAAGCCTTCTCCCATGCCATAGACTGCATTAATCAATTTCTCCGTAGGATTACCTGTTATCGGATTTGCACCAAAGGCTACCCCAGATACCTCTGCGTCGACCATGCGCTGAATTACTACAGAAAGAAAAGGAGCCTGATCCTTACCAGAGATTTTCTGGTAGGTTTGTAGTGTATCAGAAAAGGCTGAAAGCCAAACCGCTTTTACCTTCTCTGCCAGGTTTTCGGGAGATACGTATAGATAGCTATTGTATTGCCCAGCAAAGGAATGCTGCATTCCATCTTCTTCTGAAGCAGAGGAGCGTACAGCAAACCTCATTCCTGGTTGGAAATTGAAGTATTCTTGCAACATGGGAATCAAATTTCCTACCAGGTCAACTTCTCGGATAGCTTTCTGATACTCTACCGTAGAGCTTTTGGTCAACCCTACCCTTTCCAGGCAGGAGCGTTGAAATTCCTCGGGAATTACGCACCACTCAGGCACATTGTAGCCCATCTGGTGAAGGTGAAGTAAGCCCTTTGCTTTTCCGCCAATCTGAATATGGGGATATGCTGGGTAATTATGGGGATGAATAATCATAAGGGTTGAAATGAATAATCAAGAGCTGTCCTCGGTAAGAGATTACTCCCGACTGTTAGACTATTTTTACAAATGGGAAATCAGATTTTTTGACAGGTGAACCAACTGTGGATAGCAACCCACAATGAGGTACAGCACCAACGTCCAAAGGGCAGATACGCCTTCTATCCATTGGGATCCCTTTATTCCAGGATTCTTGAGAAACTGGATACCGATGAAAAGTGCCAGAATTACAATGAGGCTTAACAGGAGGTGAGCGAGCAAGGGGTAACCTGCCCAGGAGCAGGCAATCCAGGCTGCCCCTAAGGTAAATCCCATCGATATGAGCCAGATTCGAATACTTTTCGGTATCCCATATCGCCTGGAATAAGAATTAAACTCCTCATTTTCAGGGGCTTTTATTTTTCTCCCAAACTCCAGTACGCATCCATTTAGAAAGGAGACAACTAAGAGAATATATAAGCCTTTGGGCGCCTGGACTTGGCTTTGAGACCAGTCTAATGAGGAGGCAAAAAGATCCACAAGTGGCACAATGATCATGTGGGAGAAAACATATAACAGAGGTTTACTTTCCAGCCACTTGGGAACGAAAAACTCTACTGACATCAAAGCCATATACCCTATGATGAGTAAATACATGGGCCAAAGGCTAGGTAAATACCGGAAAAGGAAAAATAATTGAAGGAACCAAAGACTAATTCCCAATACCCTAAGGGTAGAAAGAGAGATTACTCCTCGATGGACAGGCAGATGGGGGCGATACGTTTTATCTATTTCATAATCCTTGAATTCATCCAGGATTCTCAATAGGAAGAAAGTAGTAAAAGTTACGGCTAGGCCAGGGAGGAATACTCCCCAAGAAATAGGTTCCGCTACTTCCCGGAGGTTTTGAGAGAATAACATAGCAGAACCGGTAAATACTCCGATTAGTAGGGTATTCAACACAATTGGGAATCGCTCCTTCTGATAAACATATAAGGCTTTCATCGTAAGGGATTAATTATGTAAAAAGAAATAGAAGGGGGTTAGGATTGAGGTCTCCCTAATTCTTTGTGGGCCTGAGTGAAATGGCCTTCAGCTATGGCAGCAGCTATGGAAACTTCTCCCGCCAAGGAAAGTGCTGCACAAATTGCAGCTAGGCGGCGAGCTTTGCCAGGCCCCTGACAGCCCATCATTCTCAGGCAATCCTGTTGGGTAGGGAGACTCGTTCCCCCTCCCACTGTACCGACAATGACATTGGGTAGCGTCACTGAGCAATAGAGATCCCCCTCTGAAGTTTCCTCAATTCTGGTAATACCAACACTGGCTTCAGAAATACAGGCAACATCCTGCCCACAAGCCAAAAATAGTGCTGTGAGTCCATTGGCGACATGTCCCTGAGAGCCCAATGTTCCACTCTGCAAAGATGCGAGTAGGGAGGTTTTCCAATAGCTTTCCATTGAGGCAGGACTTGATTTCAACACCTCTTTAACAACCTGTTTGTTGAGGATACATTCAGCGCTTATCTTCTTCCCCCTTGTACTTGTAAAAGAGACAGAAGAGGCTTTTTTATCTCCTGCATAGTTGCTCTCAATGTACCATCGAAGGGGGATGATGGGACAGTGGGTAAGAATGTACTCACAAATGGCCTGGGTACATAGGGTCACCATGTTCTGTCCGGCAGCATCTCCTGTAGTGAACTCCATATTGAGAATCAATTGATTACCCTCTATGATAGGTTGGAGTTCTTGCAACACTGCAAAGCGGCTAGTTTGGCGAATTATATCCGGGTATTCTTCTTGATGGGTTTTTACCCATTCCCAGAAGTCCACAAGCTCTCTTAAGTTTGAGAACCTAAATCCAGGGCAGCGTTGAACGGATTCGCTTATACATAATGTATGTATCCCTCCACTAAGGGTACAGGCCTTAGCCCCCCTGTGGTAGGATGCTACCAAAGCACCCTCTGTTGTTGCTAAAGGAATGAATACTCCCTCCGAAAAACCATCCCCTACTATGTGTAGAGGACCAATGACTCCCGTAGGAACCTGTGTCATCCCAATAAAATTCTCAATATTCCCCCTTAAAGAATCAATGGAATCGAAGGGTTTCTGACTGTTAAGGGCCGTTAAGCGCTGCTGGGTCTCATCTTCCAAAAAACTTCGGAGTAAGGATACACCTTCTTTTGTGTAGGGGGTATAAGAAGGAAATGACTTACAGCTTTTTGATACCGAACACGTATTGTCGGGTGTAAAATCTACACATTCTTTAGTTTTAGGAAGCGCATCGGGCAAAGTTGATAAAGGATCTAACGGTAAAAACATAGCGATTCTTTTGAGCAGGTGGGTATGATCCTTCCTGCTGTTAAACAACCAGGGCTATTAACTCAGAGCTTAGAAACGCTTCTGATAAATAGACGCAACCAAGTAATTCTTTGCTGCGTGAGCCTATCTTTTCCAAAATTGGGAATAGATAACCTGCTTCCTGGATGGAATGCTAATATGTACGGAGAAAGACTAACAGGTCCTTTCCTTATTTGACAAAAATCAGTACGCAATCGTTATTTCAGGTCAATCTGTAGGGATTTTACAGGAAATAGCACAAAACGGACAGGAAAAATCACCTCAATGCTGCCTTAACACGATCAGGGGTAAAGGGCAAATGACGGAGGCGCTTCCCTGTAAGCGCAGCAAAGGCATTTCCAATAGCCCCTCCTACGACAGGTAAGGAACCCTCGCCTATCCCTTCTGGTGCCTCCATAGATGGCATCAGGAAAATATCCATACTTTCGGGCACATCGGATATACGCAAAAGGGAATAGTCGTGCAAATTGGTCTGTTGGACTTCTCCATTTACTATGGTCAATTGCTCCTGAAGTACGCTGCTCATACCCATGATGATTCCCCCTTCTAGTTGTGCAATGGCATTGTCTGGTTGGACGATTGTCCCTGCATCAACTGCCATCCAAAAGTGGTGAACCCTAATTTTCCCTTTTTCAGGGTCGAGGGAAATTTCGCATATACCTGTAACTAAAGCCCCAGACCGTTCACCAAAGGCGACACCCTTGGCCCGACCCTCTTGAGCGGGTTCGCTCCATCTAGCCATTTCGGAAGCCTTATTAAGCGTAGCCAAGGCCCGAGGGTGATTGTGCATAAGCTGCTGACGATAAGCCAGTGGATCCATTCCCTGGTCTGAAGCAAGCTCATCTATAAAGGACTCAATAGCGAATTTGTTGGGTCCATGCCCAACTGCTCGCCAGTGTTTCAAGCGGATCCCGTTATTAACGGTTCTTATTTCAAGGTGCTGGTTAGGGATATCGTAATAGGCATTTTTCGCTCCACTAGCCAGTAAATTTGAACCATCGCCTACAATCGTATGGGAAAGTCCGAGAAGGCCACCATTTTTTCCCACACTGGCTTTCATCCGCTGTAAGGACAAGGGTCTATAGTGTCCATATTGCAAATCATCCTGACGGGTCCAGATGAGTTTAACCGGCTTCTTTACTGCATTTGAAAGCTTTACTGCTTCGATTACGTAGTCGTGAAGGGACCTTCTTCCCAATCCCCCACCCAGATATTGTGGATGAAATTTCACTTGAGAAGCCTCAATCCCCAATACTTGAGCTACAGTAGACGAAAGAGAGCCTGCTGCTTGGGTACCCGCCCATACCTCTACAGATTGTCCGTCAGGGGATACGGATGCCATTGCATTCAGGGGCTCCATTTGGGCGTGATATACGTAGTCATTCTTGTAATCAGCCTCATAGGTTGTATGAGCTTCACTTTTAGCATGCTCTACATTTCCGATTTCTGTCAGGACCTTTCCTTTTTCAGTGGCATCTCCTGCTAGGTCAGCATAACGCTCAAAGGATTCCTGACTGCCATGGCCTTGGGAAGGCGTATCATTGGTCCAGGCAATGTTGAGCAATTTTTTTGCCTTTAGGGCTCTCTCAATCGTAGAAGCAATTATTCCTACTCCATAGTCCATTTCCACTACCTCTTCAATTCCTTCCATTTCCTGGATTTCAGAGAGATTTTGCAGGTTAGGCTTAGCCCCATGTACTTTTCCCCGTTCGATTACTCCATAAAGCATGTTCGGAACCCGTACATCTCCTGCAAAAATGGCACTTCCATCCACTTTCTGGGGAATATCCCATCGAGGCATAACGGAGCCTATTAGCTGGAAGTTTTCTGGGTCTTTCAGAGGCAAATCAGGTAAGCTTTCCGGCATGGAAATGTCTGAAATGATCTCGCCATAACTTATCTCTTGACTCGTTTTGGGGTGAAGAATTCTACTAGGATTTGTCTTAAGCTCTTCTAATGGGACTCCCCATTTCTTTGCCGCACTATATAGCAATACATAGCGAGCCTGCGCTCCGGCTTTCCTCAGGCTCTCATAGTAGCCACTTACCGTAAAACTTCCCACTGTCAACATAATCTTTCTACCTCCCCAGCGTTCGAGGCCATAGGTGTCCACATCATTGGGGGAGTGTTCAATAACAACCTGAGACCAATCTGCGTCTAACTCTTCAGCGATAATGACGGGTAATGCGGTCATAGAGCCCTGGCCCATTTCTGCCGCGGGGTTCATTATGGTAATCTTACCATCAGGTTGGATATTTACCCATGCAGTGAGTTGACTTCCATTGGTCGACAATCCTTCTCTGGGCGTTGCTAGCATTCCTGGGAAAGCGGCTAAGGCAGTGATGCCCAAGGTTAACCCTCCACTTTTTTGGAGGAACTTTCTTCTGGTCAGAATTGAGGGATTCAGCTTATTTTCCATGAGATTCTAGGGGCTTTGCTGCCATTTCTATGGCTTTGATAATACGCATATAAGTTCCACAACGACAAAGGTTTCCATTCATAAACTGGATGATTTCCTCTCGATCAGGCTGAGGATTTTTTGCTAATAAGGCCGCAGCTTGCATTATCTGACCAGACTGGCAATAGCCACATTGTGGGACTTGTGCTTCTACCCATGCCTCTTGAAGTGGGTGATCCCCAGACTCAGATAACCCTTCAATAGTAGTAATCTCTTGCTCAGCCTTTACAGAAGATATAGGTACTATACAAGAACGAACCGGATTACCATTTACATGAATGGTACAGGCTCCACATTGAGCCATACCACAACCATACTTGGTTCCGGTGAGTTGCAAGTGTTCCCGCAAAACCCATAGTAAGGGCGTATCAGCCTCCACTTCAACTGTATGTGGGGTTCTGTTTATGGATAGAGTGTAGGTGGGCATAGGATAATAGTTTGTTGAAGATACTTTTCCGTTGGGGAATACATTCGTCGGTCTATTTTAAAATATAAGAAGTAATTTTTATTCTGACCTCACGTGCAAGATAAAAATATCATCAAACCTTGAGGGTCCGAATTACATGCACAACTGTGAAACCTATCTACTAAGGAGATTGTTAACCCCAATTAATTTTCTTCAATTTCCCAAAAAAAATCACTTTACTCATCCTCGATGCAACCCTTTGCTTCTCAAAAACCTCTACTAAAAGAGGCCCTTGCAATATGGGCCTTAGGTAGCTGCGTGCTTCTTCTCTTTACAAACCCAAAGCTCAATGAAGCAATCCTTTCACCTCTTATTACATATAACTTTCTGGCTGGGTTATCTATTTTTGGTGGGTATCATTATGTTTGCCGCCCTACAAGGCCGGGAGATTCCTCCCCAAGACTATTCTTATTATGCTTCATTTATCCTAGGCGTAGGAATTATTCCCCCCGTTCTTTCTTTTTATGGCCATTATCTCTATCTCTTTTCTGCCTACCTACAGAAGAGAAAAATCTTTCAAACGATCATATTTAGCCTGCTACTCTCGATTTTTTCCATAGGAATCGGATTTTCTACTATCTATTTAGGGTCAAAAGAGGCCTTTGGGTGTGTAACTTTCGGATTTCGCTATGCAGGAAGTTTTACGCTGTTACTCTGTACCATATTTGGCGTCATCGCCTTGATGTTAAGAGGATTTTTGACCTGGTATGAAGAACTCAAACTCAAAGAGGAGCTGTTGGAGAAAACCCATAAGATGGAAATGGCACTGATCAAATCTCAGCTCGATCCCCACTTTTTATTTAATACCCTAAACAACATTGATGTTCTGATTGAAAAAGACCCTACCCAAGCGTCTACCTATCTCAAAAAGCTTTCGGATATTATGCGCTTTATGCTTTATCACACCAAAGGAGAGGAAATCCCTCTTACGCGAGAGCTGGACTACATTGATAAATACATCGAATTGCAGAAGATTCGAACCGCAAATCCCGATTACGTTTCCTATAATCTTCAAGGGGACCCTACGGGTAGGAAAGTGGCTCCTATGGTTTTTATTCCTTTTATAGAAAATGCTTTTAAGCACGCCACGAATAAGAAAGTTGATCACGCTGTCGACATAGACATCCACATTAAATCCGAATTCATTCTGTTTACCTGCCAAAATGTATTTGACCCGGATAAAATACCCTCTGCAGGAGAACATGGCTTGGGTAATGATCTTATCGAGAAACGATTGAGTTTACTATATCCTGAACATCACACACTTAAGGTTCACAAAACCTACGATTTGTACCTAGTAGAATTAAGTATCCATCATGAAAAAGCATACCTGCATCATAATTGAAGATGAACCTCTAGCAATGGAACGGACGAGGGGCTTTGTTCAGAGAGTACCTTATTTGGAGTTAAAAGCTACCTTCGAAAATTCCTTAGAGGGATTATCCTTCCTTAATTCTCAGCCTGTAGATATTCTCTTTCTGGATATAAATATGGATGAACTTTCTGGAATTGAATTACTAGAAAGTATCCATATACCCTCTGAAGTTATATTTACTACTGCTTATGAGAAATATGCCCTAAAAGGATTTGACCTTAATATAACGGACTATCTGTTAAAGCCTTTTACCTTTCAGCGCTTTCTTCGAGCTGTGAGCAAGGCTCAAGAAAATTTGGCTAAGTATACCCATGGCTCAGAAACTGAATTTATTTTTGTCAAAACCGAGAATCGCCTGGAGAAAATTACCGTTTCTCATATCCTATTTATCGAAGGTATGAGAGATTATCGTCGAATCCATACCCATGACAAGAGGGTCATGACCTTACAAACATTTACGGAATTGGAGCAAATGCTCCCTTCGAGTCAAGTTTGTAGGGTACATAAGTCGTTTATGGTGGGCCTGCAGCAGATAGAATCCATTGAGCGAGGAAGGATTCTGATTGACAAGCAACGCATCCCCATTTCCAATACCTATAGGGAAACCTTTTTTGCTCAGATTATTTGAAAGGCCTAGCATTATGCAGATTAATCTCTCCAACTAGCAGAGGCTTTTACCCAGTTTGCATAACAATTTTGTCCAAGAGGGATGAATCCGGGAAGTTTGTTTCAACAAAACTCCTTAACAACACTTCCCATGGCGAACATTCCACTAGAAAATTCCCTTAAGGTTCCAACTCACAAAATTCAGCCGTCTTTTGAGCAAGCAAAGAACGTCCTTTTCACAACCGGAATTGTTGGACAATACTTCTTTGTCCTCTACATAGCCATATTCTATGGCTGGGTTATTTCCAACGGATATTATGAGAAACTCAATGGCCATGGAGCTATTGAGGGAGATACAATGGGTAATTTCGCACTTGGAATTCACGTTTTCCTCGCAGCGATAATTATGTTTGGGGGGCCCTTACAGTTCCTGTCATCTATTAGAAAACGTTATCCGGTATTTCATAGGTGGAATGGACGTATCTTTTTCAGTACTGCGCTTATAACTGTATGTGCAGGTTTGTATATGAATGCTACTCGAGGGGCCCATGGAGGAATGTTATTAGCCTTAGGAAATGGACTGAATGCCTTGCTTATTGGAGCCTTCACGTTTATGGCATGGCGAACTGCGCTACAACAAGATTTTATCTCTCATAAAAAGTGGGCCTTACGCGCTTTCCTTATGGTAAGTGGAGTGTGGTTCTTTCGAGTGGGATATGGCCTTTGGATTCTCCTTACAGGCTTTACTGCAATCGGAATACATCCCGACCTTACTGGCCCTTTTGATAGATTCCTCGGCTTTGGTCATTCTATAGTTCCTTTGGTCCTACTCGAGTTGTACTTCTTGGCCAAAGCAAGTAAGCAAGTGAAAGTAAAGCGAGTTGCTACGGTCTCCATGTGGATATTGACGCTATTACTAGCCGCAGGGATCGTGATGGTTGGGGTGGTCTTTTGGGTACCTGCTTTTGGGTAAGCAGTTCCCATACTTGGTGTAAAGTGGATTTCTCATTTCAATTCCTTATACCCCGGAGGAGAGTTTTTTCCCGATTTGGGAAATCAAAAACTGATTTTTCCGTACTTTACACCAAAATTAACCATTAGCCCAATGTCTGCTTCCCGCACGTTGAATGTATTGCTGATCCTTATTGCTGTTGTGTTCATCCTCGTGATGACCAAGAGTTTCCTAATTCCCTTTGTCTTGGCCTTATTGATTTGGTACATCATCCGCGAAATACGAGGATTTCTTCGTAAAAACTCATTTATCCGCACCCGATTACCCATTTGGCTTCAGAATACGTTAGCTTTTCTATTGATTTCTCTTACAATAGGACTTGCAATAGAACTCCTGGAAAACAGTGCCCGAAACTTTTCTAGGGTTATTCCCACCTATCAGGCAAACATTGAGGCACTAAATGGAGTGATTAAAGACCGCTTCGAATTTGACTTACTTCAGGAGCTTTCTGATCGAGCAGTCGATTTGAACTTTGAGCAATACATCACCCCGATTATTAACAACCTCAGCTCACTTTTGGGAGATTTTTTCATGATTATCCTCTATTGTATTTTCATTTTATTGGAGGAATCTACCTTTCGCAAAAAACTACCCCTTATGTTTGCCAATAACCGCCAATACAGTAGAATTATGGGGGTATTGGAAGAAATTGATGTGACCTTCGGCAAGTATATTTCCCTTAAAACCTTTGTGAGCTTACTGACAGGTGTTTTGAGTTATATCATCCTACTCATTATTGGGGTAGACTCACCCGTATTATGGGCTTTTATCATATTCTTATTAAACTACATTCCCAGTATAGGTTCTTTAATAGGAACCTTGTTTCCCGTAATAGTTGCTATCCTTCAATTTGGTGAGTTTCTTCCGGGACTATATGTCCTGATAGGAGTAGGAATCGTACAGGTTGTGATCGGAAATGTAGTAGAACCCCGAATAATGGGAAATTCCTTGAATATCAGCCCCCTCGTAGTCATCGTTTCTTTGATAGCCTGGGGAGCCATTTGGGGAGTTGTAGGGATGGTTTTAAGTGTACCTATTATGGTAATGTTGATCATCATATTTGCACAGTTTCCTTCAACAGAAGACATCGCCATTCTCCTTTCTGATACAGGGGAACTACATATGGTGAAAGCAAAAAATGAAGAAGGTACAGTCCCCAAAAAGAAGGGAATCTCTGACCAGGGAAAAACGGCAGAGGGGGTTTCTGAGGTAGGAGTATGAGGGGATTCGAAAATTTAGATTTAAGGGTTTGCGTTCTACCTAAACATTTCCATATGCCCTTATATACCATAAATCCCTACCAATTGGGAAACTAAATGGCCTGCTCAACCGTTAATTAAAGCGTTACTACTCTTCTAAGCATAAACCTCCTATTCTTGGCAACCTTTTTGTAAAAATTTCTCTACGAAAATGGGGATTATTTAACTTATGTATTCGGAATTTATGGATAAAGGTGTTTTCCAAAAGAAACTTGTTCCAGAAGAACTTAAATGCGCCGCAGAAGAAGCTTTATCGGCCTTTCCAGAGTTGCAGAATACCCCCATATATTTTTTGTATAGACCCATTCGGACCGCGACTATGCAGGCAAGACCCTGGTTGGATATCCTATTTCGTAGAAGATCTAGAAGGAGTTATGTGATTCTTATTAAAAAAAGGGCAGACTTTTCTCCAGATATTCCCATTCATCAACTTCCACATGAAGTATTGGTTGGATGGTTTGCCCACGAATTAGGACACATCATGGATTTCAAGCGGAGGAATCTTTTCTCTATGCTTCGATTTCTTTTTGGATATTTATACGATCCGACTTACCGGACACAGGCTGAAAAAACGGCTGACTTTTTTGCCATACAGCGAGGAATGGGAAAACACATCGTTTCAAAGCGCAGCTTCTTAAGTAAACACCACGGTCTTTCTCAAGCCTACCGAGAGAGACTTAGGAGACATTACCTTAGTCCAGAAGATGCACAGGAATTCGTAACCTTATGGAACCAGAAACCACAGGCTTTAAGGGTGTAGTAGGTATGTGGATTACGGAAATGATCTCAATCAGATTTCCTTTTGTTTCTTTTGTCGGAGGTAATTGATATATCCATTTAGCAATACCCTCATTTACCCACACACCACCACTAACCCTTTACGCCTTTCCGTTCATTCATGTACTGAACGGCCTTTTCTACGCCATAGGGAGTTAAAGTATACATAGAAATGATCTGTTTGAGCCATAGAGTTGTGGGCGTAAATGACCACTCTCGGATAGGGACGGGGTTAAGCCAGGCTATGCGCTTAAACTTGTCAGCCAATTTTCGCCAATCTTCTTGACTAGAATAGTCAAGTTCATAGGGAGCCATTGCAGCATCACCTACAACAAAAAAAGAATAGTCTGGATTGAGGTTCAGTAGTTTATCTAATGGGATATATTTTGTACGCATAGAGTCCTCATACACTCCCCCGTAAATCGTATTGTGGAAGTAGTAGGTCTTCATGTCATGGGCGAAGCGGGTCTTCATTTTGGAAAAGAGCTTTCGCACTTCGCGGACATAGGGAGACATGGAATACCCTCCATTGTCAATCAATAACACAACTTGAAGTTTTTGTAGGATATTTTCCTTTTCATATGGCAGAAAGATTCCTGCATTTTTCAAGCCTTCCTTTATCGTTGTGGGAATATCCAGTACAATTTCTGCAGAATCTTCCTCAATCCCTTTCAGGGCTGCAAGTGCAGCATCCATATTGTCATCTTTCAGCCCTTTTTGCTTATCAACTGGATAAAAGTTCTTATCTCCCACGACCGCTCGAGCCATTCGCCCCCCTCCTTTTCCGCCTACTCGTATTCCCCCCGCAGCTGCCCCGCTATTTCCATACGGAGATATTCCATGGCTACCAATCCAATGGCTTCCTCCCATATGATTGCGTTTTTGTTGCTCCATGACTTGCTTCATCCGCTCCATCAATTCTTCCAAAGAAATATCGCGGTAGTCAGCAGCCTGGTCAATATGAGAAGGAGGTCTCCCTTCTTGTTCTTCTCCATCAGAATCCGCTTGGTTAGGGTCATCCTTATTCAAAATCTCTTGACCAGAAAGCATCTTCTTGATATCAAAGGTAGTGAGGTGTACCTCATCTAGGAATTGGTCGATCAGCTCTCGGACATCGGGCTCTTTTTGTGGCAAGTCCTCAATAGACTGCAGGTCGCGCCACTCCTTGAAGGCCTGAGAACGTAAAATTGCCTGATCCAAGCTCTCCCCAGGTTTAATTTCCACTTCCAAAAAATACGCATAGAAGGCCACTGTAAAAGGACCTAAGTCTCGGGGATCGTGGGTAATGATCCCCTTTAGAACCACATATAAATCCCCTAAGGTATGGACCAATCCTCGTTCCAAGGCTTTTCGGAGGAGCAATAAGGTTCTTACATCAGCCTGAAGTTTGTGGGCACGAAAGTATGCAGGTAAGCTGGGAAACATAATCTAGGTTATTTGTTTAGGGCCGATTGTCCCTGGTTAGGTCCAAGAATAAAAAGAAACCTATGAATTCTAAGCTAATTTTGGATTTTAAGTGTCTCCCCCCCTAGTATCTCCTCCCCCGAACGCGATCCATATCCCCCTGGGTCTTGAGTAAAACGCCCAGTCCTTCCTGTTTCTCTAATTTTTCCAAGGCTTCTGATTGACTAAAAGTACGCAAATATTTAAACCAATTCAGCAACTCTCGGGTAGAGGGAGATCGTTCGAGTTTGAGGGATCTGAACTGATAAAATAAATCTATACAGGTTTCCAGCAGTTTTTCATCTGCACTAGGAAAATGTTTCAAGACGATCTCTTGCATCGTTTCAGGTTGGGGAAAGGAAATGTAATGGTAAATACACCTCCCTTTAAAAGCAGTTGGGAGTTCCTGCTCCCGGTTACTCGTAATGACAATGGCTGGCATGTCCTGCTCAGTGGATTCAATCGTGCGTCCTGACTCTGGAAGGATAAACTTTCTATGGCTCAAAGCGTAAAGCAGGTCGTTGGGAAATTCTCGAGGGGCCTTATCAATTTCATCTATCAACAATACTGAATTGGGATGGGTATATGCTTGGGCAGCAGGTCCAAGCTGAACGTAGTCATCTAATTTTTCTGTACTACGTCCACCTGTAGTCAGCTTTTGCTGAATCCCTTTTTCCTCTCTTTGGGCGTTCAACACTTCTATCTGAGAATCCCTTAGGTATTTTACATGATCGAACTTGGCTACAAATTGCTCCACCGTACTTTTTGATCCTACTGGATAAACAAACAAGTCCAATTGGAGGTCCTGAGCATATTGAAGCGGTAGTTCCGTCTTTCCCGTTCCTGGCTCTCCTTCAATCAACAAAGGCATTCCCAAAACACGAGCCATATGAAAAGCCTGCGCGAGTTCCCGATCACAGAGGTATTTGTCGGATCCCATCCACATAGTAGTATCTGCCATAGAGTTAGTTTTTTCGGTTTAGGGTGGGAAGTATAGTGGCTACCCCATTTAAGAACCTACCCCAATAGTTTGTACATTATATAAAAGACAAAAAGTACAAAGATAAGGTTTTAAGAACTTAAGCAAAATGAAGGGCTGGGGGAATCTTTTGTAAAAATTGGTTTCGCTTTTTTTCCTAAGGGTAGGTTGAACTCACATACTTTCTACTTAGGTTCTTTCCTAAATGTCGAAGAAATTTATAATTTCTGGGTATTAAACCCTTTTCTAGCTCTTATCGCATACTATGGAAAGATTCTGGCTATCAAAGTCTACCTTTATTCGCAGTCGAAAATGCCAAAAGGCCCTCTACCTCAATAAGTTTCGCAAGAATTTACGAGATGAAATTACAGAAGCCCAACAAGCCATCTTCGATCAAGGAACAGAAGCAGGAATACTTGCTCAAGACTTGTTTCCCGGGGGGAAAGATGCATCCCCTGAAAACTATTGGGACTTCAGGGAATCTATCCAAAAGACCCAAAAGTGGATAGACCAAGGTATTGGTTCTATTTATGAAGCCTCTTTTCAGTATGGGGGAGTCCTAGCGGCATTGGATATTTTCGTCCAGAAAAAAGGGAAATACTATGCCTATGAAGTCAAGAGTTCCACTTCCATGAAGGACGTTTACCTTGAAGACGCAGCATTGCAGTACTATGTCATGAAGCAGGCTGGCTATGAACCTGAGGAAATATTTGTGGTTTATATCAACAATCAATACAAGCGGGGTAAAAAACTGGATGTACATCAACTTTTCACCATTGAGTCCGTCCAGGAACGGGTAATGGCCCTACAAGGCCGAATTCCGGGGTGGATCAAAAAGGCAAGAAGAACTTTAAATAGACAAAAGGTTCCAAACATTGAGATCGGAAAGCACTGTACCAAACCCTACGATTGTGATTTCATGGGTCATTGCTGGAAGCATATACCAGAGGATTCTGTCTTTGACCTACGGTATGGGAGAAGCAAGAAGTGGAAATTGTATAGGCAAGGAATCCTGTTGATGAAAGACATTCCAGAGGATTTCAAGCTCTCCAAAACCCAAACCTTACAGGTCAAAGGGATCAAAGAGGGCTACACCTTCCAAGATGATAAAAAGATCAAGAAATTTCTCAAATCTTGGAAATATCCTCTGTATTTCCTCGATTTCGAGACCTTCTCTTTCGCAGTCCCCCCCTATCCTCAGAGTAGACCCTATCAGCAACTCCCCTTTCAATATTCTCTGCACGTACTGGAAAAGCCTGGAGGGAAACTCCATCATACAGCGTTTCTAGCTGACCCCAAGTCTAAAGACCCACGCATTTCTTTTGTAGAACAACTTATAAAGGACCTTAAGGACAAAGGGAGCATCATCGTTTTCAACCAACACTTTGAAGAAGGTAGGTTGGAAGATATTATGGAGGATTTTCCAGAATACCGAGAAGCCTTAGAACCTATCAACGCGCGGATGATCGACCTGATGTATCCGTTTCAGAAGCAATGGTATTATGAACCTAAGCTCAAGGGATCTTATTCTATAAAGAAGGTATTGCCTACATTGGTTCCTGGAATTAGTTACGAAGACCTAGACATATCAAAAGGAGATCAGGCCAGTCGAGCGTACTCAGCCATGGTTCAAGGTAAGTCTTCGGAAAACTGGAAAGAAACCCAGAAGGATCTTTTGGCTTACTGCGAAATGGATACTTTGGCTATGGTAAAGATCTGGGAGTCATTGAAGAAGAAGGTAGGTAGTAGGGGTATACTTTGATCTCTAATCAAAGGTTACTACGGACTACTGACCATCTAACTACGGACTACTTTCTATTCCCCATTTACGCTTCCTCCATCTCTCCCCAACCCATTTTCCTCCTCATAGGCCCGACGCAATTCATAGGTTTGCTTGAGTTGATACAGGCGAAACTCAATAGATTTTTTTGCAGTAGGGCTGAGCGAATACAGCCCCAATTTCTCTCCTTGTAACTGCCCCTTATAGGCTTCAATCTCTTCTAAGGTCAAGTTTGAAGGTGCATAGACAAAGGGAATCTGCTGGGGTTGGCTCAACACTTGTTTCATTTTTGCCAAACGCGCTTCCAGCGCTGCCCCCATGAGCTCAGGCTCCTCCCGTTGGTAGTAAAATCGCAAGTTTTCAAGGTCGCGCTCCGTTTGTGCTTTGGGGGGTATATAGGTATAAAAGGTACCTGTATCCCACTGAACGGGGGTTCCTGTAGAATCGAACTGGAAGGGGAATCGCTGCGCTTCCCAGAACACCTTATGGAGGTACTCATGATAGATAAGACTCAAGGTATCCCCTACCGTGTGAAAGTCTCTTTGAAGGGGTCCGAGGTAGATCGTATGGTTTTCAAAGCGCGCATTAGTAGATAGGTTGGGATTGATAAATACTTGAGGTAAGACAATTTTCTTACGTTCCAACCGGGACAGTCGTTGTTCCAAGGTATCAGCTGCTGCAAGTATAGAGGCATTTTGATAAATCTGATAGGTTCCCTGTCCCAACAATCCTTGGAAAAAATGTAAGTAGATCCCCAACAGACTAAGTACTTTCCACATAGCTTTGTGTTGAACAGAATTCTTTTAAGTTAGGAAAAAAGCCCATAATCTATATCAATGCTAGCAGATTTCTAAGTGGAAAAGCCTTGAATTCTTTTCTGATCATGCTGCTGTAAGCATTCGGGACCTTATTAATATACAAGGGAGTACACGGTTGTGTACTCCCAAAAATGTGAACCACTGATAAAGGGTATTCTTTGTTTATATACTCACAGATTAACCTGCATAAACGTCTAATCGGACTCTGCTTTTGGACAGAGAAAATTAGTTACAAGCACGTAAAATGGGAGAGAAATAGACCGTTAAACCTTATAGGTATGGATACCTGTGCAACACCAAATTGTGTAAATCTTTCCTCTGGAAAAATGAATAAACTTGCAGCTAATTTCTACTTCAAGATACTATACTTTTATCAAGAAAAACAAGTTTTTTATCTCAATTAATTCCATAAAAAATAGATTTTTAAGAAAAAAGATCCTTCTTGTTAAAAGGATATTGATTGGATCAATTCATCAAATGACTTTCATAGATTTGGAATTGAACCTCTGGGCTTAGGGAATCTACCTTTCCCTTAAAAACCACCTTTCCCCCTCGAATACCAATGACTTGACTTCCCCTAAGGGGTAGGGTTTCAATATCATGGGTGGTACAAATGATGGTTTTGCCTTTCTGAGCCAATTTCTTTAGCAGGAGATAAAGGTCCTTTTTACCCGGAGGGTCCAGCGATTGAGCGGGCTCGTCTAATAACATGATGGGAGAATCCTGGGCCAATGCTCTACAAAGAAAGACCCTTTGCAGTTCCCCCCCAGATACTTGATCAATGAACCTATTTTTAAGGTGTTCAATCTGAAGCTGCTCAAGATTTCTGAGAACGAGCCCTCTGTCCAACTTTGAATAACTTCCTAACCAATTGAGGTAGGGGAAGCGCCCCATAAGAACGAAGTCAAATACAGAAATTCTAAAGGGGATCGACCATTTTTGGTGGACAATAGAGACGGTGCGGGCAAATTCTTTGGGAGACATCTTTTGGATAGAGGTACCCAGAATAGAAATATCTCCTTTGTAGGGAACACTCTTACTCAAACAATTCAGCAAGGTGGTCTTACCCGATCCATTTAAGCCCAAGATGAAGCTCAAGCCTTGATCAATGGATAAACCTATGCTTTTTAGCACTAGTTCTTCCCCCAAGGAAACGCTAACATCCTTAAGTGTAATGGTCAAGGCATTGGTCAATATTCATCTTCATTGAACAGAAAATCCTCTTTGGAAGGGTAATCCGGCCAAATCTCTTCAATATTTTCAAACGTGTAATCTTCATCAGGAAGATCCTGGAGATTTTCAACTACCTCCATAGGTGCTCCAGATCTTAATGCAAAATCTATGAGTTCCTCTTTTGTGGCTGGCCACGGAGCATCCTCAAGGTAAACGGCTAATTCAAGCGTCCAATACATAATTCAACACAACAATTTTAAAGTGCCGCAAAGATAGAATTTTCAACCAAAAAGTCAAGCTTTTTTTTCAGACTCAAAAATTTAATCTTGAATCATTGGTAAATTCCTGAATTACAAATAATTATGAATATCGGCATCTCAAGTCCTTTTCAAAAATATATCTATAAGGTATCAGGTATTTTTGTTAATGTTGGGATTTTTTTGGCAAAACAGCCAAAAAATTATTCGGACAGGGTTATTCTCCCTCCCGAATGGGTCAACATTTTTCTATGTCCTTACTTTACGATCACTTATCTAGTTTTAAAATTCACTTTGAGAAACGGAGAGATTATTGAATAGGTTACAACATCTTGCAGGGAATAGTAGTCCTTTTTTTATAAATTACTTTTTTCATCAATAAATAAAAACATGTTTGATATATCTTCTCTTACAGACAACCCCACCAATTCGATCATTGCCATTGCAGTAGTTATTGCCTTGGTTTACATTTTTTTTCGAGTAGCTAAGTCGGCTATTAAACTCATTCTAACTGTTATCGTATTGGGGTTAGCCTTCTACTTTTGGCAGGGAGGAACAGTAGATGGATTAAAAGATAAAGGTACCCAAGCCCTGTTCAAGGACGCAGATCTAAGCAATATGATGCAGATACACTGCCAAGATGAAAAAGCCGACAAGGTAAAATGTACATGCGTAATTGGTCCTGTATTTCAAGATATCCATTCGCGTCTGAGTACATCAGAAATATCTCAAGCGAATCAAGATCCAGAACGGATTGAGGAAGAGATCCAAACCAGCATGAGGAATAAAAGAAAAGAAATCCGAAAGTGTTTGGTCAACAACTCTGGTGGAAAGGTACTAGATCAATTAAAAGGGGTACTGGGAGGTCTCTCCAGTACCGAGTAGTAGAAGATTATTCTCCTTCTGACTCTGCTTCAGGAGCTGGGAAAGCTTGAATATCGTCAGGATTGATTAGCGTATTGGGATTGGCATTGTATTGTACTCCCCCTTCAATCGCTTCCTCCATACGTAGGGTTTCCACACGGTTGGAATAAGAAGCACCTATAACATTCGCAACGAATGCAATGAGGGCGAGTGCTCCTGCTAGGTACCAGGTTATTTTTTCGATCATCTCATTACTTCTCCTAGCACCAAAAAGCTGAGAAGCGCCACTTACTCCTCCTCCAAAGGTAGAAGACAATCCCCCTCCCTTACTGTTTTGGATAACAACAGCAAGGATCAACAACACGGCGATCAATACAGATAAAATTCCTAGTGCTAAAAACATTATGCGTTCTTTATCATGTGAATTTGATTTGCAAAATAAGCTTTTTTCTCAGGGAATAACAAGCTTAGTTTTTCATAAATTCGTATGGCTTCCCCATAGTTTTGTTGCATGAGGTGTAAATGTGCCAAGGTTTCACTTACCATTTCCTCATCTTCTTCCAGACTGGCTAGAACTCCCTGGTCCATTGTGGGGATTTCTCTACCTAGGTTGTTTTTGAGCTTAGGAACCTCATTCAGAAACTGGTCTAAAAGGGCTTGTTTGGCTGTGGTAGTATGAGTAGATTCTCCATTGACACTTTTCGTATGAGTCGTTGAACCTGTACCTCTGGAAGAAGTATACTTTTGGATCTGCTGATCCACCTCCTCTACTAAATAGAGATATTTTAAGGTTCTCACCTTGACTTCCCAGTTGAGGAAATTATCTACATAAGTAGGTTTTTCTACGATATGGCAGAAAGGGATATTTTGCGTCTCCTCATCAGGGTGAATGCTGTCAAAATCCACTACAGAGAAGGTATCATTTTCTCCAAGAGAAAACGGTCGAGTAGACTTACGTATATGCTCTGCGACTACTTCGCCAAAGTTTTGTTCCTGAAGAATAATAGAACCATCCATAAATCGCTTGAGCAGAAATCTATTAGTAGCATAAAGTGAAGCTTTGAACAAGTCTACCTTGTCCTTGGACTGACGAGCCTTGAGAAAATATGGAAGGGGAAAATAAGGGTATTGCCGAATCCAGGCTTCCACCTGATCATCTTCCAACGTATTAAGACGTTGATTGAGTATCTTCTGGTATAATTCCAGTGGATTCATTCTATAATTTAATGAAAATTATTAAATAGTTAATTGCAGCACGCTTTAGCTCTCACTTCCTACCTACTACCTATTACTTACTCCCTATGCCCTAGTACCTAAACTCCCCCTGTCTACCATTTTCCAATAGATTTGTTAAATACATCTTGGGTCAATTGTTCCAAAATTTCATCGACTCTGTCTCGTTCAATGCTAGCAAAGTCCAATTCACTGTTAAAGTCTACAAAGCCTGAGAAGGACTGTTCCCAGCTCTCATTGGGGTCAATGGTATTATCAAACTTTACAGAGATAGCTATTGTAAGTCTATTCTGAGAGGCTGTAAACCGCTCCTGATTTGGATCACTGCTTGCAGAAATAGCTACAGGAGTAATGGCATAATTTGTAATTCGGCCACTAATCTGCACATCTGCATCTCCTGTAGTAAGAGAAAGTCTAGATTGAGAAAGGAAGCGATCCTGTAATTGATTGGTTACTTCAATGGCCAAAAAGGGAACAACTATAGGCGCCTCATTGCCGAAAGTTTCAACAGACAGAGTTTGAAGGCGTGGGTCAACCGTTCCTCCTGTGAGGTTGAATTTGACACTACAGCCTGATAGGATTCCTATACTCAGCAGAAAGAATACGTAGGGTATGCGGTAGTTTTTTATCATAGAATTAAAGTACACTGTGTCCTGGTCAATCGTTGTATCATCCTATAGCGTGATATCGTAGTTTTTAATTTTTCGATAAAGGGTTCGCTCAGAAATTCCCAGATCTGCCGCGGCTTTTTTCCTATTATTTCCGTGGCGTTGCAAGGCTTTTACAATCATCTCCCGCTGCTTTCGGTCTAGTGATAAAGACTCTGGCAAGGCTCTAGTCTCAGGAACAGGTTCACCAACGTTGTACGAAGGATACGGATTATTTCCATACTGGCCGTTGGGTAAATCGTGGTTTTGTAAACTTACGTATAGCAGCTTTTTAAGATCTGCAATCTCTTTGCTAAGTTCTTTACCCATGTTGTAGATCAATTGGTATAATGCATCCACATCCAACTTCTCCGAATTGGCATAACGCTCTTCATGTCCATGGAGATTGTCGGTGGGAAGGTGAACCACACTAGGTAAATAGCTATCTTGAATCAACAGATTTTCCTTTAAATCTTCTTCCGAAACCCAATCTCCCTTTACCAAGAGAACCAACTTTTCTACCAAATTTCGCAGTTCCCGCACATTTCCGGGCCACCGATATTGGTACAACAGGGGGATGGCTTCAGGGGCTAACACTAAGGGTTCCCTGCTGTATTGATCGGCGAACTCATGGGAAAAATAGTTGAACAATAATTCTATATCGCTTCCTCTTTCGCGAAGCGGAGGGATATAAATAGTTATCCGATTCAATCGAAAATATAAGTCTTGCCGAAATTTCCCTTCCTGAATTAAGGCAATCAAGTCTTTATTGGTAGCTGCAATAACCCGGACGTTTGCCTTCTGTATTTCACTGGAACCGACTTTGAGAAATTCGCCATTCTCCAACAAACGAAGTAAACGCGCCTGGGTGGCCATGGGCATTTCCCCTATCTCATCCAAGAAGATGGTCCCTGCCTCAGCCTCTTCAAAATAGCCTTTCCGCTCTTCGTATGCCGACGTAAATGAGCCTTTCTTATGCCCAAATAGTTCAGAGTCTAAGGTACCTTCCGGTATAGCCCCTGTATTTATGGGCATTAGTCGCTTGTGTTTTCTTTTGCTATTGTCGTGAATAATCCGTGAAAAGACATCCTTACCTGTTCCATTTTCTCCATATACCAATACAGAAACATCTGTAGGGGCAACCTGCATAGCCATCTCTACCGCTGTATTTAGTATGGGATCGTTTCCGACAACTCCATATCGCTGCTTTATTTGTTGGATATTCATATAGTCTGCTTAGAAAGGCTTTCGCCTAAAAGGGTCCCTTTCAAGGTTGCACTACTCGCTTCATCTACCCTTACCCAAACGTAGTCTCCCGGGCTGAAAGATGTTCCATTTTTAGGAAACACCAACATTTTATTCTGATCACTACGTCCACAAAAATCCTGATCTGATCGCTTAGAATTCCCTTCAATTAATACCTTGAATTCTTTTCCAATGTCAGATTGGTTTTCTTCCAAGGAGATTTGTTGTTGAAGTTTTATAACTTCAGCCAAGCGCCTTTTCTTCACAGCTAATGGGATATCATCTTCCCATTTTTTAGCTGCCATGGTTCCCGGGCGCTCTGAATAGGCAAACATGTATGCATGAGAGTATCGTGCGTAAGCCACCATCTCCAAGGTCTTTTGATGATCTGCCTCGGTCTCAGAGCAAAATCCTGTGATAATATCAGACGAAATGGCACAATCTGGAATAATCTCCCGTATTCTATCGACCTTTTGCTTGTACCATTCGAAAGAGTAGCCCCTATTCATCTGTTCAAGTATACGATCACTCCCCGATTGGAGGGGTAGGTGAATGTAGTTACATATATTTTCGTAGGCAGCCATGGTCCAGAGTACCTCCTCTGTGATATCTTTGGGGTGTGAAGTAGAAAAACGTATACGCATTTGGGGATCTACCTGAGCCACTTGTTCGAGTAGTTGCGCAAAATTGATGGTTTCTACCTGTCCCCCACTCCTCACTGACTTTTCTATCTGGGCTTTCCCCTTTAGCGAACTGTCTGGAGACCATTTGTAAGAATCCACATTTTGGCCCAATAAAGTAACCTCTTTATACCCTCTATCTGCCAAATTTTTAACCTCTCGGAGGATAGATTGGGGATCTCTACTTCGTTCTCTTCCTCTTGTAAAGGGAACTACACAAAATGAACACATGTTGTCACAGCCTCGCATGATGGTAACAAAAGCTGATACTCCATTGGAGTCTAGCCTAACCGGAGCAATATCTGCATAGGTTTCCTCCCGTGACAACAAAACGTTTACTGCTTTCTGTCCGGTGGAAATTTCTCCAACTAAGCGGGGTAGGTCCCTGTAAGCATCTGGCCCCACAACCATGTCGACCAGTTGTTCCTCTTCTAGCAATTTTGCCTTTAGGCGCTCTGCCATACAGCCTAGGACTCCCACCATCATATGGGGGCGCTCAACTTTCTTCCTCCGAAGGTTTTTAAGGCGATTCCATATTTTGGCTTCAGCGTTTTCGCGTATACTACAGGTATTGATTAAGACCAGATCAGCTTCCTCCTCCTTGGAGGTAAAGCCATAATTCATTTCTGACAAAATAGAGGCAACAATCTCTGTATCAGAAAAATTCATTTGACAGCCATAGGTCTCGATAAAGGCAAGTCTACCGGAGGCCTTCTGCTCTTCTACTCCCTGATATGCGGTTCCCTGAACAGATTCGTCAATTTTTCTGTCAAAGAAATCTGGATGAAAGGTTCGCTTGGTAATTTTATCTCGCATAGTTTGCAAATATACGAAAGCCCCAATAAAAAGTGACATTTTGTCAGCCATCCTACACCTAGGAAAGAAAAAGAATACGTATGTACTGCTTAAAGAAAAAGGAGCTCCCCACTTAATGAGGAACTCCATTTTGTATATGCTTCCTGCTGAACCCTTTGGGGGCCGAAAGGAAGCAAAGAAAAATTCTTATTTGGTCATCACGACCAGGTATTTTGAATTTCTCCAGAATTTCTCGGGATCGGTGATCTCGATACTCTTCACTTCTTTGTCATCTCCATTGAGGATATAAGATCCTTCTGGATGATTGGATACCAATTCAGGCTTTTTGGCATTAACCGGAATGGAGAAAGTCTGGGTAACATCAATAGGGGTAAAGATTCCTTCCCCAAAGTCTGTTGCCATTTCCTTCTTGCCGAAGAGTCCTTTCTTATCCAATACTTCCATTGCTACGAGCTCTTTGGTATTCCCCACTACATAGAATGCCTTATTCAAAGCAGTGGTTTGCTCCTCAATCTTTTGATTGGCTTCCTCTAACAATTGATTCTGATCATCCATGCGCGCACTAGCCTGAACGCTAGCAACGGACATACTATCCAGTTTTTGGTTGAGTTCTCCAATGGCAAAATCTCTGGTAGCGAGTTGTTGTTTCAAAGTAGAAATACTGGAGTCTCTTTGAGAGACCTGTGATTCTAAACGAGAAACCATACGCTTAAACTCTGAAACACGTACGTTAGATCGATTGAGTTTTTTATTGAGATCTTCTATGATTTTTTTGTTTTCGTCTAACAAATTGTTAATCAAAGAGATGTCATTTACAATACGATCTTTCTGATTTTCCTGTAATTCAGGATCATCAGAGCTCAGAGCAATCATACTTTCCTTTTCACGAATAATCGCAAGATTATCCTCAATAGAATTAAAAGATTCCAAAAAGTCGTTTAACACGGAATCCTGACGTTCGACAGCCTGTGTGAGACGGAGATTCTCCGTTTCCAGCTGTTTTACTTTTTCCTGGTTACACCCCCAAAATAGGGTAGATACCAGTAGGAAAAAGAACATTAGGTGTTTCATAAGTACAGAAAACAATTTTGGGTTAACTAACAAAATAAAAGAGTATATATGCTAAAATAAAATATCTGGGTTATAGCACTAACTACTTACCGAATATTTGAAAATAATAAGGCAAATGTCGTGCAATATCCGAAATTATGTAAGAAAATCAATCATTGTGAAGGTTTTCAGTAAGAGGTTCTGAGACCTCTTCTGAGGAGGGGAGGAGGAAGTTTTGCAGTTCTTTGAGTCTATTTAGTATCTGCTTCATATGCTTGACATCACCAAAGATCAAGGATAGATACTTTGGGGACTCCTTCATACGGACTCTTCCAGGATAGGTTTGAACATATTCAATATATTTTCCAAACAGGTCAGATCGGTAAAAGTTAGACTCCCTGTCTGAGACCAAGTAAACCCGTAGGGCATCTGCCTTCAATACAATTTTTTCGATTCCAATTCTTTTGGCGATTTCTCTAGCCCGTGTAGCATCAAACAAGTTCAGTACAGAAGCGGGCATAACCCCAAACCTATTGATCATTTCTCGCTGAATATCAACAAGATCCTCATTTGTTTCAGCACCTGCTATTCTGCGATAGAATTTAAGGCGCTCGGATATGTTGGGTAGATATTTCTCTGGAATGCGTATGTCTAATTCTAGGTCAACCTGACAGTCTTCTACAATTATTTTTTTCCTTTCCTCAATTTCCTCTTCAAACATATCGGCAAAATGCTCTTCTTTTAACTCCTTTACTGCCTCATCCAGGATTTTGTGGTACATGTCAAATCCTATTTCTGCTACAAACCCACTTTGTTCAGCACCCAGCAAATCTCCTGCTCCCCGTATATCCAAATCTCGAAGAGCAATGTGAAACCCACTTCCCAAGTCAGAGAATTCTTCCATGGCTTTCAAGCGTTTTCTAGCTTCCGGAGTTTGGGCAATCTCTGGCGGTGCCAAGAGGTAACAAAATGCCTTTCTATTGGAGCGCCCTACCCTACCCCGCATTTGGTGGAGTTCTGATAGGCCGTACTTATTTGCTTGGTTGATAATGATTGTATTGGCATTGGGAATATCCAATCCAGATTCTATAATTGTAGTGGCTATCAGGATGTCGTAGGCCCCTTCAATAAACTTGATCATTACTTCCTCTAGCTTTGCCCCAGGCATCTGTCCATGTCCTATACCAATTCGAGCATCTGGAACTAATTTTTTTACACTTGCGGCAATTTCCTCAATGTCTTTTACCCTAGGATGGATAAAAAATACCTGTCCTCCACGTTTCAATTCATAGGTAATCGCATCGCGGATTCTTCCCCCATCAAAGCCTACTACGAGGGTTTCAATAGGCTGCCTGTTTGGAGGGGGAGTAGAAATGATAGATAAATCACGGATCCCCGCTAGAGAAAACTGAAGGGTTCTGGGAATAGGAGTAGCTGTAAGCGTCAGGGTATCTACCTCTGCTTTGAGAGCTTTTAGTTTTTCCTTTACATTAACCCCAAAGCGTTGTTCCTCATCGACAATTATCAAGCCGAGGTCTTTGAATTTCACGTCCTTAGATACAATTCGGTGAGTGCCTATAAGTATATCGACTTTTCCCGCTTTCACAAGCTCTAAGGTTTCCTTAATTTCCTTGGAGGATTTGAATCTGTTGATATAAGCCACCTCAACGGGCATATCTGCTAGGCGTCTCTTGAAGGTCTTGTAGTGCTGAAGTGCGAGAATGGTAGTTGGGACCAAAATAGCCACTTGTTTCCCGTTAACAGCGGCCTTGAAGGCAGCACGTATGGCTATCTCCGTTTTTCCAAAGCCTACATCTCCACAAATCAGGCGATCCATGGGATGAGGTTTTTCCATATCTGCCTTTACCTCCTCCGTCGTTTTCAACTGATCTGGCGTATCCTCAAACATGAAGGATGCTTCTAACTCTTGCTGGAGATAAGAATCGGGTTCAAACGCAAAGCCTGGCTGAGATTTTCTACGCGCATATAGGGCTACCAAGTCGAATGCCAATTCTTTTATCCGCGTCTTAGTCTTAGACTTAGCACGTGTCCAGGAGCCTGAGCCTATTTTGTGAAGTTTAGGAGCTGTTCCCTCCTTCCCTGAGTATTTAGCTATTTTATGTAGGGAGTTAACATTCACATAAATAGCATCCCCTCCTTTGTAAATAATTTTTACAACGTCTTGCTCATGGTCCCCCACTTGGATCGTGTGTAGCCCCGCAAATTGCCCTATGCCATGGTGCACATGGGTAACGAAGTCTCCTGGACTAAGCTCTTTTAACTCTTTTAACGTAAGAGCTTGAGAACGCTTGACATGTGCTTTGGCCTTATATCGATGGTATCGGTCAAAAATTTGGTGATCCGTGTAGCAGGCGATCCCTAACTGGGCATCGCTAAAGCCTTCATGGATATCTCCAATAATCCCTTGAAAAAGCTCTTCTTCTGGCTTACCTATTTCAGCAAAAATTTCCTCGAGTCGCTTAATTTGCTTCTCATTTTCAGATAAAACATAGGTTTTGATCCCATTTTGAGTGTTCTTCCTAAAGTGGGACAGCAAGAGAGAAAACTCTTTGTGAAAAGCGGGTTGAGGATACCCTTTCCATTCTAATGCCTGTGTATCTTTGAAATAGGCTGCTTGGGATAACTCTCCTACGGTAAATTCCTTTATCACTTCTATGAAACTTCCCCCATCCCAGAACAAAGCACTGGGATCTTCGCTAGTAGCCCCTCCCCCACTGTCTTGAATCAGTTTTTCGTAGCCTTCATGTGCACGCTCATACAGTCGATCCAAATCCGCTTTTATGAAGGAAATACTCTTGGGAAACAGGATTGAGTTTGTAGATATATACTCCAAGAAAGATACCTTTTCCTCTGTCAACAGATTTTTCTGAATGTTAGGGATTAGGGAAACACGTGGAATTTCTTTATCCGAAATTTGCGTTACAGGGTCGAAGGAGCGAATGGTCTCAATTTCATCCCCAAAAAATTCAATCCGAAAAGGGAGATCATGGGCAAAAGAAAATATATCGAGTAGCCCTCCCCTCACAGCAAACTGCCCGGGTTCGTAAACGAATTCCTCGCGCTCAAACCCATAGGTCTCCAGTACCTCAACGACAAAATCCATCCCACAGGCTTCCCCTTTTTTTATTTCCAGGGTATTTTTAACTAAGGATCGCTTATTAACAACTTTCTCGTAAAGGGCTTCGGCAAATGTAATCACCACCTGCCTACCCGATCGCGTATGGTTTAGAGCATTGAGCACCTCCGCTCGTTGCAGCACATTTGCATTGTCTATTTCTTCTATTTCATAGGGCCTTTTGTAAGAGGCAGGGAAAAGGAGAATATCCTTGCGAGGCATCAGGTGCTGCAAGTCATTGTGGAAATAAAGGGCTTCCTCTTTATCATTCAGAATCACCACAATATTTCTTTCCAATAGGCGATAACACGCAGCAATCCAAAAGGCTATTTGGCTACCTACCCAGCCCTTGACTTGAAAGTGTCCTGGCGTTGAGGTATCGATCTTTTGTACAAATTCCTGGAGTGCTTCAGACTCCCGGTAGTGCTTGAGCAAGGTGTCAGCCTTTCCAATAGTATTCCGCTTTTTTTCCCCAATTTGATCCATATGCATCTCCTAAGCGCCAAAAATACCGATAATTCTCAAAGAAAAATGCTAAAAAGTGGTATCTTCAGAATTATATTTGTTTAAAGTTTTGGGTTTTTTGTTTGAAGTTTACATATCATTAACCAATAAGTTGGCAATTGTTTTTTGAAGCTATACGTTTTCGTAGCTGCGAATTTCTATAAACCTCAGACGCCAAACCAACTTCTTAAAGGATTACATTAAATACTATTCATGAAAAGAGCGAAAATATCCGGGGTAGGCCATTATGTCCCCGAAAATGTGGTTACCAACGACGAGCTCGCCACCCGCATGACTACCTCAGATGAATGGATTCGCGAACGAAGCGGAATACAAGAGCGTCGGTACTTTACCCCTGGAAAAGATACCGTAGCCAACATGGCCGCTAGAGCTGCACGAATAGCACTGGAACGCGCAGGAGTAGGGGTGGAAGAGATTGACTTCATCATATTCGCTACGCTAAGCCCAGATTATTACTTCCCTGGATCTGGGGTACTACTCCAACGGGAATTGGGCATTACAGGTTCCGAAATCGCAGCCTTAGATATCCGAGCGCAATGTTCTGGATTTCTTTATTCACTTTCCGTTGCGGAGCAATTTATTAAAACGGGTAAGTATAAAAATATACTAGTATGTGGATCAGAGATCCACTCCTCAGGATTAGACTACTCAGACGAAGGCAGAAATGTAACGGTATTATTTGGCGATGGTGCTGGTGCCATATTGATACAACCTACTGAGGAAGAAGGAAAAGGCATCCTAACCACTCATATGCACTCCAATGGAGAGCACGCTGAACAATTAATGGTAAAAGGTCCTAATTCCCATAGAAGCCCCAATATTGACCACCAATCGTTGGATGAAAAAATTCATTTCCCTGTGATGAATGGTCGCTACGTATTTAAGTTGGCAGTGGAGAAGTTCCCGGAAGTCATCATGGAAGCGTTGAAAGAAACTGGCTATACTCCTCAAGACTTAGATTTATTCATTCCGCATCAGGCAAATCTCCGGATATCTGAAGCTGTTCGCCAGGTATTGGGATTACCCAAAGAGAAGGTCTTTAACAACATTATGCGGTATGGAAATACGACAGCGGCAACGATTCCTATATGTCTCAGCGAAGCCTATGAGGCTGGCAAAGTGAAGGAAGGGGACTTGATCTGCCTAGCTGCCTTCGGAAGTGGCTTTACCTGGGCTTCTGCCCTTGTGAGATGGTAGAAAAGAGACCTTACTCCTGGATAAGGGGTTCAAAGCGATAGGCAGACAGCTCATTTTTCTTTTCCTGGGAAATATCCGAGAGGCTATTTTTAGTTTGGACCATAAGATGAAGAGTCGGTAAAACCCCTAATATTTTTCAATTTCAGGTCGACTTCAGTATTTAATTTTCTTTTTCCTTGAAGAAGCTTATTCAAGTTTGAAGGCTGGATATATAGATTGGATGCGAGTCAGTTTTGTTTAATTCCAGTATGACCCAAAAAGGATTTCGGGAAACTTCCTATTGGAAAAAAATATTTCATCCTCTAACTTCAGCTGGTCAAACTCGGAACCTTAAACTTTTCTATTATGACGCTACGCATTCGCGACCTTGACTCCTACCAGAAAGCCTATCAATACAGTGTGGACCATCCCGAACAATTTTGGGCTGAGCAAGCTGACACCTTTCATTGGCGAAAAAAATGGGACAAAATCCTGGACTGGAATTTCGCCGAACCTAATGTAAAGTGGTTCTTAGGCGGGAAACTGAATATAACAGAAAATTGTCTGGATAGGCACCTGGAAACTCGAGGGGATAAGGTAGCTATTTTATGGGAGCCCAATGACCCCAATGAAGTAGCAAAAACATACACTTACAAGCAGCTACACGCCGAGGTTTGTAAGATGGCCAACCTCCTGAAAAGTAAGGGAATCCAAAAAGGCGATCGGATCTGCTTTTACATGCCTATGATCCCTGAATTGGCGATAGCCGTTCTCGCTTGTGCGCGTATTGGTGCCATACATTCCGTAGTATTTGCTGGGTTTTCTGCTACAGCACTCGCAGATCGCATCAATGATGCTAGTTGCAAGATGGTTATTTGTTCTGATGGAAACTTTCGAGGGACTAAGCAAATACCCGTCAAAGATGTAGTGGATCAAGCCCTCACTTCTACGCCTAGTATAGAAACCGTCCTTGTTCAAAAGCGAACGGGACAATCCATCAATTGGGTGGAAGGAAGAGATGTATGGATACAGGAAGCGCTGCCTGAAATGAGTTCCGAATGTCCTGCAGAAGAGATGGATTCCGAGGATACCCTTTTTATCTTGTATACCTCTGGCTCTACAGGTAAACCTAAGGGTGTTGTCCACAGTTGTGGCGGTTATATGGTATATACGGCCTTTACTTTCCAGAATGTATTTGACTACCAAGAGGAGGATGTATACTGGTGCACGGCAGATATCGGCTGGATCACTGGACATTCCTACATCATTTATGGACCCTTGCTTTCTGGAGCAACTACGGTTATGTTCGAAGGGGTTCCAACCTTCCCGGATGCTGGAAGATTTTGGGAAATAGTTGATAAACATCAGATTAATCAGTTTTACACAGCACCTACTGCAATTCGAGCCCTTATGGCAAAAGGAGACGAGTGGGTTGAAAAATATGACCTCAGTTCCTTGAAGGTATTAGGAACTGTAGGAGAACCCATCAACCAAGAAGCCTGGGAATGGTACTATGAGAAGGTAGGGAAGAATAAGACTCCAATAGTGGATACCTGGTGGCAAACTGAAACAGGGGGAATCATGATCTCACCCATTCCGGGAGTGACGGAACTCAAGCCAACCTTTGCTACCCTTCCCTTACCGGGGATTCAGCCCATACTGGTAGATAGCGAAGGAAATGAAATAACCGAAACGGAAGCCGAGGGACTTTTATGTGTTAAGCATCCCTGGCCTTCAATGCTCAGAACTACCTATGGAGACCACGAACGCTGTAGAATGACCTATTTCTCTCATTTTAAGGACCTATATTTCACGGGTGATGGAGCCAGGAGAGATAAAGATGGCTTCTACAGGATCATAGGTCGCGTGGACGATGTAATCAATGTATCTGGACATAGAATGGGAACGGCTGAGGTAGAAAATGCCATTAATGAACATACCAATGTAGTAGAGTCTGCCGTTGTGGGCTATCCACATGATATCAAGGGACAGGGGATTTATGCTTATGTCATTACACAAGAAATTCCGGAGGATGCAGATGCCTTTTCGAAAGAAATTCGCGATGTAGTGACCCGAGAAATTGGTCCTATAGCAAAGCCAGACAAAATTCAGGTGGTACCTGGATTACCCAAAACGCGTTCCGGTAAAATTATGCGTCGTATCCTTCGAAAAATAGCTGAAGGAACCGCCGATAACCTAGGAGATACTTCTACACTACTAGATCCAAGTGTGGTGGATGCGATTAAAGCAGGTGCTCAATAAATCCCCATGTGATTTTACTCAAAAAATGATACCATGGGCGTATCCTGAGTAGGGGGAGAAGCATTACGCGTTCCATATAGAAAAAGCTCTCCCGACAGGGAGGGCTTTTTCCTTATTTCCATATAGTGTATGCCATAGGGAGTAATGGCTGCATACCAGTCCTTTTGTCCTAAGTAATGCAGAGGAATAGCGTGTAAAAACCCTTTACTATTAGCCGAAGATAGTTCTCCTGAAGTTCCTTGGAGAGAAATTTCCCCTAATAACTTTTGTTCACCTTCACTCGATCGAAAAATTATGTTTACCGCCTGGTTCGATGCGCTGGATTGCGGCGCTTCCACTCGATTAAAGTCATGCCTAAAAAGCTGGGCAAAGATATGGGCCATTTCTTCTATAAAAACTTGACAACTAGCATTTATCATAATTGACACGCTCAACTCTTCTTCAGGATAGAAAACAATCACAGACCTCGCCCCCTGCCAACTCCCTGCGTGTTCTATACAAATTTTCCCAAAGGCATCGATTGAGGTACGCCACCCAATACCCACTTGGGTTTTTTCTCCATTCTTCAAGGTATGGCTGGTAAATATTGCTTGTGTTACTTCGGGCGAGATCATTTCTCCAGAATAGGCCTTCATCATTTTTACCAAATCGCTGGGCGTACTGCGAAACCCAGCCCCTGGTAACTTGTAACTCCCATTCACCAATTTTTTTTCTCGCTTGAGGACTTGATCTTTTATAGAATACAACTGGGCATCATTCTCAGACAAGGCATTAATATCCTCCGGCTGGGTATTATACATTCCTAATGGCTCAAAGATCTCCTTCTCCATGTAGTCCTTATATTCCCCGCCAGAGGCTCCCTCAATTGCAGCAGCTAACAAGTTGAACCCCCCTGTAGAATACTGGTATTCTGTGTCCGGGGTAAAACGCAGAGGAGAACGAAACAATTCTACCGTTTTCTGTATAGAGGTAAATGGCTTTTTCTGGTAGCCATTGCCCTTGGGACGATGGGGTATTCCCGCGGTATGCCCCGCTAGCTGCCTACAGGTAAGATCTGCATACCTTGCAGGAATATAAGGAACATAGGTTTTGATAGGGCTATCCAACTTGAGCTTCCCCTCAGAAACCAATTTGGCAATTGCTGTTGCTGTAAGGACTTTTGCCACTGAGGCTGTTCTTAATCGGGTTGAAGGAGTCATCGGTACTTCCCGCTCCCGGTCTGCAAAACCGAATCCTCGAGCATAGAGGATCTTCCCTCCTTTGCCAACTGCTAGGGAAAATCCTGGTAAATGAGTTGTATTAAGGAACTCATGTGCAAGGGTTTCTATTAACGTCGTGTCGTAGGTAGGGATCTGTCCCACGACCCAATGGGAATGAATTAAAACCCCTATAAATAATACGATCAAACTATGGTTTATCCTATTCATACAGATGCCAGGTTGTTAAGGAATACGTTCTTAAAGGGACCCTAAATAAGGATGTTCTTTACCAAAGGAAGGAAAAAGAGAAGTTCCTATGTGAGAAAATCGATGAATACCTTGTTATTCCCCCCAGAAAGCAAACATGAAGCGAAAAGCAGTTAATCATGTGAAAAAGGCTCCTCGGGAGTATATATACGCTCTTTAGCGATCCAATTAGCAAAATAAGCGGATTTTCACCAGTATAGGAGGATGAAGTCCCGTCTCAATTTAGTAGATAGCATTCTTCAAAACAGGCTGGCTATGCACCTACTGTACTGGGGAAGTTTCTTTCTCATGTATACCCTTTTGGCCTCCTTGAATCCTGGCCCTCTAATCTACCAAATCATCTATTATCTCTCCCTCTTACCGGCCCAGGTCCTAGCCGCCTACACATTAGTGTATTACTTGTACCCTAAGCTGTTTTTAGGAAAAAAATATGTAGCCTTTGCTATATCTTGTTTACTTGCTGTATATGTATTTTCTGCCTTGGCTCGCATTTGTTCCATATATGTAGCAGAGCCTGTTTTTCGGGAAAATTTTGAGCAAGAATCTCTAGGTGATATACTAGGCGATCCCCTGTATTTATTTTCTGTTTATTTCCCGGGTGTATATATCACAGCTTTTCTCATGCTCGCCATAAAGGTCGTCAAAGAGCGCTTTGAAGAAAAACACAGATTGGAAGTCTTGGAAAAAGAAAAAATAGCCAGCGAACTCAAATTCCTTAAGGCGCAAATAAATCCCCATTTCCTTTTCAACACGCTAAATAATCTGTATGCGCTAACCTTAGCAAAATCCGATGCAGCTCCTTTAGTTGTAATGAAGCTTTCGGAACTCTTAGATTATATTCTTCATGAAAGCAGCTCCAATCGTATCCCATTAAGTAAAGAGGTCGAGATGATAAAAAGCTATATTGAATTGGAGAAACTTCGCTATGGAAATGCACTAGCATTAGGTTTTACCCACGCCATTTTACAACCTGACATCCCGATTGCACCTATGATTTTACTCTCAATGGTCGAAAATGCCTTCAAACACGGGGTAAGTCCCAATCCTGAGGGAGCAACGGTCGAAATTAACTTAGTTACTGACACAGATTTACTTCAATTTACGGTCATCAATTCCATCCCCCAGCTGCCTAACTCATATGAAACTCCCCATAAACGAAATGGACTTGGTTCTACCAACATCAATCGACAGTTAGAACTGAATTACCCTAAGATGTATACATTAGACACAAAAGGAGACGCACATACCTATACCCTAGAATTAACCATTGTACTGAGCTAACAACCTATGTCTATTCCCTGTATTATAATTGACGATGAGCCATTAGCTATTCAAGTGATCGAAGGTCATATAAAGCAAATTCCTGACCTGGAACACTTGGGAAGTTTTCAGAACCCTTTAAAGGCCTTTGAATTTCTTCGATCTACGGAAATCGAACTGATTTTCCTCGATATACAAATGCCCTTCATCTCAGGCATTGACTTTGTAGAATCCCTGAATACCCATCCCAAAGTAATTTTTACAACCGCCCATCGAAAGTATGCACTAGAAAGTTATGAATTAGAGGTAGTAGATTATTTACTAAAACCCATCAGTTTTTCCCGCTTCTTTAAGGCAATCAACAAATTTAAAAATCTGTATCAGGCAAACCCCGAAACTTTTTGGGAGCCTCATTCCCCTTCCCCCTTAGTACACGATCACATCTATGTCAATTCCAATAAAAAATTTATCAAGGTAGCATTTGACCAAATACTGTATATCGAAAGCCTAAAAGACTATGTTCGGATATGTACAGCGGAAAAGAAGATCATCACAAAGGGTAAGATCAGTGAATTTGGAAAGAGGCTGACTCCAGCATTCATGAGGATTCATAGGTCCTTCATTGTAAATACTCAAAAGATTACTGCCTTTAATGCCGTGCAAATCGAGATTGGCTCAAAGGTAATTTCCATTGGCCGTGCCTACCGGGACGACGTTATCCAGTCCTTAAAAGGAAGTTGATCTACTTAGGCAGGAAGATAAGTATCTATCCAATTTCGCACTTGGAAAGCTTGAAGAATCCATACCCGAAAGATAGAATTACCAAAAACGCCAAAAATTTTTTAATCTTTTTGACAGACTAAAAAAAACTCTATATTAGCAGACATATTTTAAACCCATTTGAAAAAATTTAATCAAATATTGAATAACTGGTGGTGGCGTCCGATGATTCTTCATGGGCGGTGATACCTATTTCTTTATTTGATAAAAAAATAAGAGAGTTTACTGCCTAGGGCGTAAGCTCTTTTTTATTTATTGTGCTATTTTCTTCGTTCACAAAGAGTATTTTTCGATCTAAATATTAACCATAGACCATAGACTACCTATTTCATGAAACCCTTTAAACTTCACACCCAATACAAGAAAATGCTGGCCGATACGGTAACGCCAGTTAGTGTGTATTTACGCCTACGGGATCGATATGCCAATTCCATCCTGTTGGAAAGTTCAGACTATCATGGTAATGAAAATACCTATTCCTTCATTTGCTGCGAGCCACTCGCTCGGTTTGAGTTACAAAAAGGAATAGTTACACAGCAATTTCCCGATGGATCAGAAACGGCAACACCTGTTGATTCTTCACATACAGTTCCTGCGCTCTTGCAAAGCTTTATTGATAGCTTCCAGATCGAAGATTTACAGATGAAATTCAGCTATGCAGGGTTGTTTGGCTATCAATCTTATGACACCGTGCGACACTATGAAGATATCGAAATTGACACCTACACAGACTCGGATCGCCAGATCCCTGATATCTTGTACCAGTTATATAAATATCTGGTAGTCATCAACCACTTCAACAATGAGTTGTATATTTTCGAACATAGCTATGAAGAAGGCCCAAGTCAAATTAAGCATATCCAAAGCCTGCTGGTAAATCCCACCGTTCCCTTATACAATTTTGAAACTGTGGAAGAGGAAAAGACCAATCTGAGTGATGAAGAATTTCTTGCGATCATTCAAAAAGGTAAAGACCATTGCCAATTGGGAGATGTATTCCAAATCGTCCTTGCAAGGCGTTTTTATCAGGGCTTTTTAGGGGATGAGTTTAATGTCTACAGGACCTTAAGATCTATCAATCCCTCTCCCTACCTCTTTTACTGCGATTACGGCACCTTCAAAATCTTTGGTTCCTCCCCTGAGGCACAGTTGGTGATCAATCAGGGTATGGCAGAAATTCACCCCATTGCAGGGACCTTCCGCAGAACGGGGAATGATCAGCAAGATCAGGAACTTGCTAAGCAGTTGTCTGAGGACCCCAAAGAGAATGCAGAGCACATCATGCTGGTAGATTTGGCGAGAAATGACCTTAGCAGAAATGGAAAAGACGTAAAGGTAGATACCTTCAAAGAGGTTCAATACTTCTCTCATGTCATCCACTTGGTATCTAAAGTTACAGCAGAAATAGATGCTTCTGTTTCATCCCTTCAACTCGTTGCAGATACCTTTCCAGCAGGAACCCTTTCCGGAGCACCCAAGCATAGGGCCATGCAGCTCATCAATCAATACGAAAACGGAAACCGAGGGTATTACGGTGGATGTATCGGGTATTTGGGTTTTGATGGAAACTTCAACCAAGCGATTATGATCCGCTCCTTTTTAAGCAAAGGAAATCAATTGTATTACCAAGCAGGTGCAGGGATTGTTTCCAAATCCGACCCTGCAAGTGAACTACAGGAAGTGCACAACAAGCTTATGGCCTTGCGAACAGCTATTAACCTGGCCAAAGAAATCAACATACAAGAAAGCTATGCCTAAGATACTGGTACTAGACAATTACGACTCCTTTACCTTCAACCTAGTTCATATCATCAGGGAACTTGGCTATGGAGACCAAATGGATGTTTTCCGAAACGACCGCATTGAGTTGGGTGCTGTTAATGCATATGAAAAGGTATTGCTTTCCCCAGGCCCTGGCCTTCCGGAGGAAGCAGGAATCATGCCTGAGCTTATTCGCCAGTATGCCTCAACCAAACACATCCTGGGCGTATGTCTAGGACATCAGGCCATCGCCGAGGGGTTTGGAGCCCGCCTGTACAACCTCAAAGAGGTTTTGCATGGAGTTGCTACCCCTACAAAAATAGATATAACGGAAGATCCCCTGTTTGATGGCCTACCCGCTATATTCCAAGTGGCGAGGTATCATTCCTGGGCGGTAGACCCCACCTCCATAAATGGCAAATTAAGCGTTTTAGCTGTAGATGACCAGGCCTGTATTATGGCCATTAAGCACAAGGAATATCCTGTGTATGGAGTGCAATTCCATCCCGAATCCGTTATTACAGAACACGGAATCCGTCTGATGAAAAATTGGCTAGAAATGTAACTATGAAAGACCTACTCAATCACCTATTTGAACACAATACGTTGACCAAAGCGGAAGCAAAAAAGGTCCTCCAAGATATTGCCGCAGGTGGAAACTACCCCCCAGCTCAAGTATCGGCTTTCCTTACGGTATTCAACATGCGCAGCATAACGGTAGAAGAACTTTCTGGCTTCCGCGAAGCGATGTTAGAACTCTGTATCGCATTGGACCTGGCAGAATTTGACCCCATAGATTTATGTGGTACAGGGGGAGACGGCAAGGATACCTTCAATATTTCAACCTTATCTTCTTTTGTAGCTGCTGGAGCGGGCGTAAAGGTAACGAAACACGGAAATTATGGTGTATCCTCCGTTTCAGGATCGTCGAACATGATTGAATATTTTGGCTATACCTTCACCAATGACCCCGATGCCCTTAAGCGATCCTTGGAGGACTACAACATCTGCTTTATCCATGCGCCCCTATTTCATCCTGCTATGAAGCATGTGGCTCCTATTCGAAGAGAACTGAAACTTAAGACTTTCTTCAATATGCTAGGCCCCATGGTAAATCCTGCCTTTCCTCGTAGGCAACTTGTAGGCGTCTTCAGTTTGGAATTAGCCAGACTCTATGGTTACATCTACCAGAAAACCGACAAAGAATTTGCCATAGTCCATGCCTTGGACGGCTATGATGAGGTATCCCTCACGGGTCCCGCCAAAATCATTCGGAGAGGCGGGGAACAGGTAGTGTTACCCGAAGAGCTTACCCTGAGTTCCCATACACCTGAGGCTTTATTTGGAGGTAATTCAGTGCCTGAGGCCGCTGCAATTTTTGAAAAGGTATTGAAAAACGAAGGAACCCTTGCCCAAAAAGAAGTTGTATTGGCCAACGCTGGGCTTGCGATTCAGTGTGCTCGGCCCGAATTAAGTATGGCTGATGCAGTTGCAGCAGCAAGGGTTTCCCTGGAATCTGGGAAAGCTAATGAAACATTCAAGGGTTTTGTGGGTCAGTGATGTGGATAGGAAAATTTTGAACGGTATAGGAATTCTGGAGAAATAAGGGTGGAAAAAAGATTATAAAAGAAACTAACAATACTAAGTGCTCATGAACATCCTAGATAAAATCGTTTTACACAAACAAAAAGAACTTGCTGCGTTGCAGCAAAGGCTAGCGGCAAAAGAATTGGAACGTTCACCGCTCTTTGAACTTCCCCGCGTTTCGCTGAAGGCCCAACTCACTTCGGATGGTGCCTCCGGTATTATTGCCGAATTTAAACGCAAGTCTCCCTCTCAAGGTATTATCAATGATACCGCCACAGTAAAAGATACAGTAGGAGCCTATCAAGAGGCGGGCGTAAGTGGGGTTTCTGTACTCACAGATGGAACATTCTTTATGGGGCAAAAAGAAGACGTTGAGCAAGCGCGCAGCATTCTTCAAATTCCGATCCTTCGAAAGGATTTCATCCTAGATACATTTCAAATTTTGGAGGCAAGGGCCATGGGAGCAGACGTGATTCTGTTGATCGCAGCCATTCTGACTCCCGAAGAAATAAAACAATTAGCCCTATTTGCACACAGCCTACAATTGGAAGTCCTCATGGAGGTACACAACCAAGAGGAACTTGATCGAAGTCTCAATGAACATATCGACCTAGTCGGCGTTAATAATCGGAACTTAAAGGATTTCACTGTAGACATTCATACCTCTTTAAGTCTCTCTGAAAGAATCCCTAACGAATTTGTAAAAGTAGCTGAAAGTGGACTGAGTGATCCCAAAGAGGTTCTGCGCTTACGCGAGGTAGGGTTCAAAGGCTTCCTGATGGGGCAGCGCTTTATGGAAACACAAGATCCCGGGCAGGCCTGTAGGGAGTTTGTAAAAAGAGTCCAAAACGAGTCAGTAGTCGGTAGCCAGTAGTTGTGGTTTCGTGTATAAGAGTAAATCTCATCCATTTCACATGCAACAACCGATCACAGACCTTCGACAAATTAACCCAATATGAAACTCAAGGTATGTGGGATGAAATATCCCCAAAATATAATCGCCTTACTTCAAAAACCTCCCGATTATATGGGCTTGATTTTCTATGAAAAATCGGCGAGACACGTGGAGGGGATACTTGATCCAAATGAAGTTCCCCCTTTGGGTTCTACCCAATTGGTCGGTGTATTTGTCAATGAGACGGAGGAATACATTCTAGAGATGGCACAGATGTATACCTTGCAAGCCGTCCAGTTACACGGAAAAGAAACTCCAGCTTTTTGCAGGTCTCTCCGACAAAAAGGACTGATTGTTATCAAAGCATTTTCCATTGGAAAAAAGGCCTTTGACTTTTCTGCTTTAAAAGACTACAAAGGGGTGGTGGACTATTTTCTCTTCGATACCAAAGGGGAAAAACCGGGTGGAAATGGCGTGCGTTTTCAATGGGAAACATTAAATCAGTATGCAGAGGATATCCCTTTTTTTCTAAGTGGGGGGATTAGTCCAGAGCATATTCACGAAATTTATGCATTCCATCATCCTATGCTTTATGCTTTGGACATCAATAGCAAATTCGAACTAGAACCTGGAAGAAAGGACATTGCAAAGGTCCATACCTTCAAGCAAGAAATTGATTCCTTGAAATAGAAATAAAACCATCCTAAATACAGCGGACCATACATTAACCAACTAATTACCTATGTCACCATTTACCGTAAATGAACAAGGCTACTATGGCCAATTTGGAGGAGCATATATCCCAGAAATGCTTCATCCCAATATAGAGCAATTGCGGAACTCCTATATAGAAATCAGTGAATCGGAGGCCTTCCAAAAAGAATTTCGACAATTGTTAAAGGATTATGTGGGAAGACCTACCCCCTTGTATTTCGCCAAACGACTTTCTCAGGCCTACGGTACCCAGATCTATTTAAAACGGGAAGACCTATGTCATACTGGCGCTCACAAGGTAAACAATACCATGGGGCAGATTCTAATGGCTCAAAAATTAGGCAAAGAGAAGATTATCGCTGAAACAGGAGCAGGGCAACATGGAGTGGCTACCGCCACTGTATGTGCCCTCATGGGGATGGAATGTATTGTATATATGGGAGCGGTAGACATTGAGCGACAGGCACCAAATGTCCAACGCATGCGTATGTTGGGGGCTGAGGTTGTCCCAGCGACCTCGGGAAGTCAAACGTTGAAAGACGCCACCAACGAAGCCATGCGGCATTGGATTAATAATCCCAAAGACACTCATTACATTATAGGATCTGTGGTAGGGCCACACCCCTACCCCGATATGGTTGCTCGTTTTCAAGCCGTGATTAGTGAAGAAATCCAATGGCAGCTGGAAGAAAAGATAGGGAAAAAAGATCCAGATCACGTAATCGCCTGTGTAGGAGGAGGGAGTAATGCCATGGGTGCATTTTATCATTTCCTAGATCGCCCGCAAGTCAACCTCATCGCAGCGGAAGCTGCAGGACTTGGATTGGAATCGGGTAAATCTGCTGCGACAACCTACCTAGGAAAACCAGGTGTTCTACACGGGAGTCGTACCATCCTAATGCAAACGCCAGATGGGCAAGTAGTTGAACCTCATTCCATTTCTGCTGGGCTAGACTATCCTGGTATTGGCCCTATTCATGCACACCTATTTGATACCCAACGAGCAGAATTCTTCTACATCACCGATGAGGAAGCTATGGATTGGGGATACAAACTCAGCGAGGTTGAAGGTATAATTCCAGCTATTGAAACCGCTCATGCCTTTGCTGTCTTGGACAAGAAGGATTTTGGACCGGAGGAATCCGTAGTGATCAACCTCTCGGGTCGTGGGGATAAAGATTTACAAACGTATATAAAGTATATAGAAGAGAGGCAAGAGGAGCGCGCGACAACTACTTCTTAGTTGTGAGGTAATTGACCTGTGAGTAACATGAGAAATAAGGAAATCCACAATGAACAATCGAATCATTACGCTCTTCCAACAGAAACCGAAGGAGGTGCTAAACATATACTGTACCGCGGGTTATCCTCATTTGGAGGATACTCCAACCATCATTCAGGCCCTCGCCCATTCAGGAGTTGACCTCATTGAGATAGGCATGCCCTTTTCCGATCCCATTGCAGATGGCCCAACGATTCAAGCTAGCAACCAGCAGGCGCTGAATAATGGCATGACCTTAGAGCGATTATTTCAACAACTTAAAGGGATTAGAGACACTGTCGAGATCCCTATGTTATTGATGGGATATATAAATCCTGTACTTCAATACGGAATAGAGCGGTTCTGCCAAGATGCAGCAGATACGGGAATCGATGGCCTTATCCTCCCGGATGTGCCTATATACGAGTACGAACATTTCTACAAAGACCTATTCGAACAGTACAATCTATCTAATATTTTCCTCATTTCCCCTCAGACCTCTGAAGAGCGAATACGCAAGATAGATGAGTTGTCCAATGGGTTTATTTACATGGTCTCAACAGATTCGACGACCGGCAAAACAGGCGACATTTCAGCTAGCCAGCAAGCTTATTTTGAGCGCATAGTTGGGATGAATCTCAAAAATCCCCGTCTGATAGGCTTTGGCATACACAACCATGAGACGTACAGGACTGCCTGTAGGTATAGCCACGGAGCGATTATTGGGTCCGCCTTTATAAAGGCTATTAAGGATACAAAAGATATAGAGGGAACTGCACGGGAGTTTGTTGGGAATATCAGGGGAGGCTAGGATAACTCCTCAAATTCGATACTGCATGTAAAGGACCATTCGAAGCAACACGCTAACCTACTGCATCTTATGAAAGGTGTAAGTAGAAAGCTCTCCATCAATGTCAGCCGAGAGAATCAGGGTATCTGGCCCCAGATACAGCACTTGTTCCTTTCCTTGGTCTAGAGAGTGAATGATTCCCTGAAAGTAGGTGAAGGGAATACGGGGAAGTTCTCCAGAGGGTCTACCGAATTACATGTATCGCTGGGCACTGAAATAGCGGACGGGTGGAGAAATGCCTTGTTCTTGTAAGTCCCTGGCTGTCATGATCATATCTCCAATACGCAACTCTACAGCCTCCCAACTTCCTATCATCTCGGAAGGAAGAGATTCAGTAGGTCTTTCTATCTCAGGGGTTTCATACAACGAGGTATCTGCCTCTGAACCCACCACCAGGATACTATCCGGGCTCACTTTTTCTATCGGATCATATACATGGCTCCGCTCTGCGCTACAAGCAAAAGTAAAAAGAATGAGTATCGGAAATATAGACTGCTTATTCATGAGAATTTTCGAACCATTTACCTCCCGCAAGCGGTTGGGGATTAGACAAGAAACTTCTGTAACCCTAATCTATCAAAAATTCCCGAACCTTCGTAATAAATACCTCAGGAGCCTCAGCATGAAGCCAATGGCCGGCTTCAGGGATTTCATAGAACTCAACAGAAGGGAAAAATGATTGTATCCCTGCTATATCCTTAGGAAGGATGTAATTCGATCGACCCCCATGGATAAAGAAGGTTGGGTTGTCAAAGGGATCTAAGAGGTCAATTTGCTTGAGAACCTCTGGGTAGTTAGCTGTAAGTACTTTCAGGTTAAACTTCCAAGCAAATTCCTTTGCGTCATTTCTTCCTAATCCCTTCAACAGAAATTGGCGGATACCTATATCTTCAATTGATATAGCTAACTGTTCATCCACCTCTTTTCTGCTGGATACTTGGGACAGGTCAACGGAATTCATCGCCTTAATGATTTGGACATGATGGGGAACGTAGGCCTTTACCCCGATATCTGCAATGACGAGTTTATCAATGCGCTCAGGATAGAGCATAGCAAACTGAATAGCCGTCTTCCCTCCCATGGAATGCCCTAAAATATGGGAAGAAAATATGGCCTCCCGGTCCATAAGCTCATACAAATCTTCCGCCATTAATTGATAATTCCAGGCTTCACTATGGGGCGATTTTCCATGATTTCGCTGATCCACAAGAAATACGGTAAAATCTGAAGCAAGGGTCCTAGCATGGGTCATCCAATTGTCCAGCGAGCCAAAGAGTCCATGTAAGATGATCAACGGAGGCCCTTGGCCCAGAGATTTGAAATGTAATTGCATAAAGTGCGAAAAAGTACAACCTACATTATCCCATTCTCGTAAAGAAAAAGGATATAAAACAATTCCCAAAGGTAGGAATTCTATCCATTTTTCAGGGCATCAGGCAACGAATAAGGGAACTTTTAAGTTTGCTTATATACTGATATCTAGCTAGGCTATGCAACATGTTATTTGTTTCCTTTTGAGGCCCCTCGTTGGGTGCCTTTCCTTTATTTGCCTTGTTTTTGTTTTTCTATTTCCCATTTGGGCCACTGCCCAGCAAACTCAAGTTTCTGGATCCATTCTTAACGCGAGTACAAAAGAGCCCGTCGGCTTTGCCAACGTATTCTTCCAACGTTCTCAACGCGGAACTTTTTCTGACTCAACGGGAAAATTCATTTTAGTAGCTCCCCCTAACAGTCCCGAGGATACGCTAGTTATTTCCTTCATAGGATATCTCACCCAAAAACTTCCCATTGAACGGGGAAAATCTCAAAATCTAGAGGTTTTATTGGCAACCCAAGACCTTTCCCTCGATGAAGTACTGATCGTTCCTCCAGCATACCCAATCATCCGAAAGGTGATAGACCGCAAGATTAAGAATGATCGAAGAAAATTTGCCTTTTATGATTACGAGGTTTATACCAAAACGGAGCTTGGGCTCCGGAATATTCCTGCAGATGCGAAAAAGCGTGGGTTACTCAGCCCCTTTGGAAAGGTGATTGATGAATTTATGGATACCACGGCTGCCAATTACTATCTGCCCTTTTTTATCACTGAGACCTTATCAGATGTTTACTACCGCAAGAAGCCTGAAACCAAACGAGAACATATAAAGGCTTCCAAAGTCGCAGGTACTGAAAACGAAAGCTTTTCCAGGCTTCTAGGGGATATTGCCCTGGGAGTTAATATCTATGAAGACAACATCGTCCTGCTAGTCAACAAAAACTTTGTAAGTCCCATTGCAAAAGCGGGTTTTCGGTATTACGAATACGATTTGGTGGACAGTGTAAAGTCGGGAATACACTGGGTGTATAAAATCCATTTTTTCCCCAAACAAAAGCAGAGTAATACCTTTGAAGGAGATCTTTGGATAGAACAACACACCTACGCAGTGAAACGTGTGGACATGCGTATGGCTATAGATGCCAATATCAATTACCTCACACACTTTTTTATCCACCAGATCTATGAGGAAATTGAACCAGATAACTGGATGCCTACCAAAGACTCGGCGTATGTTGAGGCTACAGTAAAGGTCCCTCCCACCATGCAAGCCCTTGATTTTACAGCAAAAAGGGTTAGTACCTATAAGGATTTCACCTTTAACTCTCCTCAGGAAAAGGAAGTATACAATAGTTCCCAGCTTACAACCATCGATCCCAATGCCCTCAAAAGACCTGATGAATATTGGGAGGAAGCGCGCCATTCAGAGTTAGCCAATACAGAGGCTGAAGCCTACACAATTGTGAGTAGGGCAAAAGAATTATTCTTTTTTAGATTATTGCGGACCCTGGCGAGAAGTTATATCGATATGGGGACTTGGGAATTAGGTCCCATCGGCTCAGCCTATAGCTTTAATAACATAGAGGGACATCGCATAAAGTTTGGGGCACGGACGAGAAAATTACTGGGAGAAAAAACTTCCTTAGAGGCTTATACCGCTTACGGGTTCCGCGACCAACAAATCAAGTATGGAGCTTCTTTGAGTAGAATCCTCAAATCAACTCCCCGCTCGGTCCTTTCCGCTAGCTATTTTGATGACCTCGAACTATTCGGCTCTACAGAGATTGCTCGGGATAATATTCTAGCTACTGTCTCTGGAGGGGGTATTGGGGCCCAATTAGCCGGACTCAAAGAATACCGGTTGGGATATGAACAAGAGTGGTTCGAAGGCTTTTACAACCAAGTGGAAATAAGCCGTAAAGAGCTTACCCCTCGGGGCAGTGATTTCGACTTTATAGGAAATGGAGGAGGAGATAATCGACTCGTCAGTACCGAAGTTTCCCTGTATACCCATTTTGGATGGAAGGAAAGGTTTCTCTCCAACAATTTTGGCAGGGTAAGTCTAGGATCGACACATCCTATTTTTGATGCACGCTTTACCATGGGTTTAGACGGCCCACTTGATGGAGAAATTGACTACCAAAAACTTGTTTTAGGAGTTTCCCACCGAATTTCCCTAGGTACACTAGGCTATTTGCGCTACCGCGTAGAGGGGGGTAAAATATGGGGAGATGTTCCCTTCCCCTTTCTATTTATTCCGCCAGGAAACGAAACCTTCGTGTACTTACCCAATGCTTATAATACTATGGACTTCTTCGAGTTCTTGGCTGATCAATATGTAAGTGCCTCTTTAAGCTACCATATGGAAGGGTTACTTTTTAACAAAGTCCCCCTCCTGCGCAAACTCAAGCTGAGAGAGGTTTTCTCAGTCCGAGGAATTGCCGGGCAACTTGGGACCAACAACCGCAACCTAGATATTCGCATTCCTGACGTTACAAATCCATTGAATAAGCCCTTTATTGAAGCCTCTGTAGGTATCAAAAACCTTTTAACACTCTTTCGCATCGACGCTGCATGGAGACTAACACAGCGAGATCTTCCTAGCAATCGTGGGTTTTCTGTTTTGGTTCAGATGGAATTTGGATTTTAGAGAGAAAAAATATTCGAGAAATCTCTTTGCAAAGAGGTATAAATAATATTTTTTTACTTAAATTTACATAAAATGAATATAACATATCAGGTAAATCTCTAAAACCTATTTTTATGCTACGTCAATCCCTCATGGGCGAACTTCAGTTCGAGGCCAACAATACCCGAAAGCTCTTTGACGCCATTCCCGATGATGTACTGGACTATAAGCCCAATGACTTTAACTGGACCCTTGCTGAGCTGGCTTCTCACATAGCAGAGACGTATAATTGGTGGGTTCCTACCTTGAACCAGCCTGTGTTTGAAATGGATAAATACACCTATGACAGAGGAGATATTTCTTCCATGGAGTTTCTTAAAAAGAAATTGGAAGAGAATATTGCCTTAGCAATTGACTGCCTTACAGGCTATCCAGAGGAAAAATTTATGGAAATATGGACCATGACCAGCCATGGAAAGGAACTTCTGCCCCCTATGCCACGAATCCAGGTGATGCGTAGCTTTCTCTTCAATCACCTCTATCACCACAGAGGAGAAATGGTTGCCTACCTTCGCGCAAATGGGAAGCCTGTCCCAGGATTATATGGCCCCTCCTATGAAGAAACGCTAGCAGCGCAAACCGTATAAGCTTTCTAGCAAGCGTAAAATTTAATGTATTTTGTTCTATCCAAGATCTAGGGAATCAGAAAGATTCCCTAAATTTTTTGAAATTTTCTCAAGAATTTACAATTCCCAAAACAAAAATTTCTCTTTTTGTGTTTTTAGCGATAAATTTAACCATCAAAAGTATCTTCTTTGTTGCTAAATCATGCCAACCAAATTTGACGGGGTATAAATTTGGTTGGGGACCTTAATCACTTAGCTAAACACTTAAAGGTATTCATGAATCGATCTTTTCTGCTGAGCCTTTTGTATCTCAGCTACGCCTTTCCCCTAATTTCCCAAAATCTGAGTCTGGGGAAGTTGAGCTTGCGCACCTGCTATTCGCTAGATATTCACCTAGATTCTGTATTTGAAAAGAATCTACTGAAGGATCCCGATGTACAAAAAATTACGGAATCGTTTGGCCTACTCCCTTATCTCAAGGAGTGTGAATCCTATTCAGCCTACTTGAACTTGGAAGGATTTATGGCCTATACACAAAATAACATTTTTCATTCTCGGAGTCTCCTGTTGAAAGCCGACTCTATTTTCACCGCTCGAGATAACCTATCAAATGAACATTTCGTGAGAAATCAGATATTTCTGGGTCTCACCTATATGATCCAGTCCAACTTTCAACATGCCGTTAGACATTTTGAAAAAGCAAAGCAGATAAGCCAAGATCTGGACAACCATGATCTTTATTCTGAATCCCTTTCCAATTTGGGGTGGGCATACATTGAAGAGGGAAACCAGGATAAGGCCATTGACTACCTCAACGAAGCAAAAATACTTTCACTAGGTACCAGCAATTGGGAAAATCTGGGATACATCTATCAAAACCTAGCCCAAGCCCACCTAGCTCTAGACCAATATACTGAGGCAAGGGTTTACACAGAAAAGGCTGAACGCATCTGGCAGGCCATAAAGGATACTGCTGGTTTATATTACGTTGCCCAAGTTAAAGCAGACATTTTTTTCAATGAAAAAGATTGGATGGCAAACATCCACGCATTGGAGGATGCTATCCGATATGGCGAGATGCAAAACATCACCCATTTACACGGGATAATTTTCTCCTCCCTAGCTGATACCTATTCACTTTTGGGAAGGGAAAAAAAGGCCATGTTCTATTATGAAAAGGCCCTTGAATACAATGAAAGTCTCCCAATTGACCTAATTACTACCTATTCAAAAAAGTTGGCGACCCTTTATGTCAAAGAAGATAATTCTGTAAAATTGGGGAGGCTGTTAGAACAACAGGCTCATATGATAAATAGGAAACACGAACTCCTGGCCTTAGAAAACAAAAAGTCCTTGAAAAATGACCTAAAGTTGGAAAAAGAACGGCTGAAAAATGAAATACTTTCTATAAAAAGTGCCTCCGATGAACGCAAACTCTCTTCCCAAAATACCTTTATTTTCCTTTTACTTTTCCTAAGTCTTATCACGGGCATTGCCTGCCTAACCAGTTATTTTCAACTCCGTCAGAAAAAAATCCTGTATCACAAAATTCAATTCCAGAAAGAAGAGTTAGAGAAGATTAACAATAGACTCTCCCATACCTCCGAGTTGATTTCTTCTCAAAATGAGCGACTGAAAACCCAAAATCAAGAGCTCCAGAACTTTGCCTATACCGTCTCCCATGACCTAAAAGCACCTTTGCTCAATATGGAAAGTTTTAGCAAACTTCTGCTCAAAAAATGGGGGGACCATCCAGATTCCCAATTGGTCCAAATTCTGGGATTTATTCAAAAAGGGAGTAGAGATATGCATAGGTTGGTCTCTGACTTATTAGAGTTCTCTCAATTGGAACAGAAAAAGCTTCATATTACCAACTTGAAACTCGAAAGCCTAATTTTTGAAGTTTTAGAAAGCCTTAAAGGAATTCTTGATCAAAAAAAGGCAAGAATCCAACTGGGAACGCTTCCTTCTGAAATATCAGCCGATCCAATAAAGTTAAAGTTGGTATTCCAAAATCTTATCCATAATGCCGTAAAATTTGTCCCCTATGAAGTCCTACCCCACATAAAAATTTATTCGAGAGAACAAGCATCCCATTACAACTTTTACATTCAGGATAATGGAATTGGGGTAAATCCAGACTTTCAAGATAAGATCTTCACCATGTTCCAAAAATTGCATCCTTCAAGTGAATTTGAAGGATCAGGTATCGGGCTAGCTACCTGCAAGAAGATTATTCAGTTACATGGAGGTACTATGGGATTGCAATCGCATGAAGGGATGGGAAGTACCTTTGTTTTTACCCTACCGAAAGAAGTTCAGGAATCCTGATGGTAAATATAGACCCTTTTCCCATTCATTGAATTATTACAGGCACCCTAATATTTTTGGATAAAAAGTACCTATTTCCCACGATTTCCCCAAAAAAGCGCTCAGTAATAAGTTAACTAGAATACACGGTTGCTGTGATTTTTCTACTAGTTTCTACACTAATAAGGAAAGATAGAATGCATGCGTAATTCTGAAGAGTTTGTTCAATGGATTCGAGCGAATGAAGGAATCATTTACAAAATCACCCGGGCCTATGAATCACATCCCGAAAACCAGAAAGATTTATACCAAGAAATCGTCTATCAACTGTGGAAAGCCTACCCTAAATTTAGACGTGAAGCCAAAGTAAGCACCTGGATTTATCGCATAGCCTTAAATACCTCCCTGACGTATAAGAAACAGTCCCAAAAACGACGAGCTAAAACCCTCCAGGAATTTGAACTTCCAGAAATAGGGGAAGAATCTGATCCCTTTCAAAAAGACCGACTCCAGCAACTCTATCAAAGCATTCAACAACTCAACCTGGTAGAGAAAGGGCTAATTCTTCTGTATTTAGAAGGAAAAAGCTATGCAGAAATGGGAGAAATCATGGGCTTTACTCCTACTAATGTAGGGACTCGCCTCGCAAGAATCCGTAAGAAACTCAGCAACCTCGTTAAACAGAAATGATCACATGGAACTAGAAGAAATGCAGCCCCTTTGGGAAAAAATGAACCACCAACTTGAGGATAGGGAAATACTTAATAAACAATTAATCATGAACATGACACAAGAACGCTATTCAAACCGCCTGGAAGGCATCTCCCGTTGGGAGAGAAATGGAGCCATTATCTGCTTTTCAATGGCAATCTTCATCCTATTCAATTTTACCAAATTAGATACTCCATTTTTGTGGATTTCAGGCTTGGCATCGCTTCTCATCTTAATTGGTTTACCTTTTCTGACCCTGTTTACACTCTGGAGGTTACAGAACATCTCTTTTCATCACAAAAGTTATAAGGATACCATACTTGAATTCAAGCGTCGGAAAAATCAAGTCTTACAAGCGCAGAAATTGGGTCTCCTACTCGGCCTGGTTTTGCTCTTCACAGGATTGCCTGTTGCTGGAAAGTTAATGAATGGTAAAGACTTATTTCAAGATACAAGTGTATGGCTATGGTATGTTCCCATGGGAAGTTTATTCTTTTTCTTTTTTGCAAAATGGGGATACGGATGTTATAAATCCATCACGACCTCTGCGGAGGAGATTTTAAGCGAGGTAGAAGAAGGGGTACATTAAACTAAGCCTTCAATTCTTTAACCCCTAGAGCCGAAGATGGCGCTTCCAATCCGAATCATAGTGGCCCCTTCTTGTATGGCAAGATGATAATCTCCCGACATTCCCATAGATAATTCCTCCAGTTGGATGCGAGGATGTTGGATAGCTTGAAAGGCTTCTTTTGCAAGCCTTAGGCTACGAAATTGCGATTGGATTAGTTTTTCATCATGGCTTAAAGCCGCCATTCCCATAAGGCCTTTGATACGTATATTGGGAAAGGACTCTATTGCTCGCAATAAGTCTTCGGCTTCTGAAGGTTCTAGTCCTGACTTCGCAGACTCGCCTGAAATGTGGAGTTGAAGTAAACAATCGACTACCCGTTGGTGCTTTTCAGCCTCTTTATTTACAGCTCTCAGCAACTTTTCAGAACTAATCGAATGAATCAAGTATACGAAGGAAATAAAGTACTTAATGTTGGATCGCTGAAAATTACCGATCATATGCCAATTCACTTCAGCGAGTTCCTTGTGTTTGTCTCGCATCTCACGGTCTCTGTTTTCGCCAAAGTCTATATGACCTGCTACAAAGGCTTCTTGGACCATAGCGAGTGGCTTGGTCTTGGAAACGGCAATTAATTTTACGGATCCTGGGACTCTACCAGATTTTTTTTCAGCCGCTGAAATTCTTTGTTGAATACTGGCGATATTATCTGCAATGGACATCCTAAATATATTAATTAAGCTTCTCTCTCACGGGTAAAAGTATAGTGCGTTTCCGTGGAAAGGTTCTCATTAAATCGATAGCCCATACCGGTGAACCCTTTCAATCCTTCTGATTGGGTAATTCTCTCCCGAATAGCGTAATCAACGATAGATCCTCGAGCTTGCTTCACGAATAGAAAGAGCGATTTATAGACCCCATTTTTCAAATCCTTAAAAGACAGATCGATTACATCGGCTTTCAGCGTCTTTTTGTCCAGCACTTTAAAATATTCATTAGAAGCTGCGTTAATCAGGACATTTGAGCCTGAGTACTCAAGCGCTTCGTTTACGGCTTTGGTAGCCGTTTTCTTCCAAAATTCATATAGGTTCTTACCACGACGGTTTTTCAAAGGAGTTCCCATCTCTAATCTATAGGCCTGCATAAGGTCTAGTGGCCTCAAAACGCCATATAAACCAGATAAAATTCTCACATGCTCCTGCGCAAACACAAAATCCTCTTCTTGATACGTTTCCAAGGCAAACTGTTGGTATACATCCCCCTTAAAGGTAAGTAATGCCTGCTTTGCATTGGAAGGCGAAAAGGGTAAAGAAAAGCTCTGGTAACGCTCAAAGTTGAGCTGAGAAAGATTCTCACTGATCCCCATCAATTGACCAATTTTCTTGGGACTTTTCTTTTGAAGTATTTGGGTCAACATCCGACTTTCTTTCTGAAAGTCAGGTTGGGTGTAGGTAGCTGTAAATCGAGATTCTTCGCTCAAGTCCAGCTTCTTCGCTGGAGAAATTACAAATAGCATATATATCGTGTTTTCTAGAAGCTTGGTGTTAGGTGAATGTATCCATCATTGAGAGGGTATTAACTATATCTATCTTTCCTCAAAAACGCACAATCAAGCCATTTTGTTGGCCAGCATGTCAAAGGGGTCTGAATATTGAAAAGAATAGCCTAAACGTTCTTTTACCTTCTCATTGAGAATTGTTTTCCCAATACTAGGGTCATCATCTGCAAATTCAGGTAGGGGAAGTTTCAGTATTTTCGCCGCGTATGTATAGTAGGCTTCCCTAGTGGGATGTCCATCTGAGACGCAATTAAAATCTTCTCCCCAACAATTTTGCTCAATTACTGCCTCAATGATCCCAACACAATCTACCAGATGGATCAAGTTGATGGCTTGATTTGCTCCTCTAAGGTTTTGTCGCCCTGCCAAAAATTTACCGGGATGACGTTTGGGGCCTACCAATCCTCCCATCCTTAGGATAGTGGTATGAGGAATTGCAGCTTGGACCATTTCCTCCACTTCCACCAACGCTTTTCCCGATTGGGTAGCTGGGGAAAGAGCATGTCCCTCACGAACCTCTCCTGAGAGATTCCCATAAACAGAAGTTGAACTTACCCAGATACACTTCAGATTCGACTTATTGGGAACCTGCTTCAAGAGGGTAGCAATTTTTAAAGGAAAGGTCCGCCCGACATCTGGGTCTCGTCTTCCAGGTGGGATATTGAGCAAAAGAAGGGGGCTTTCCAGAAAATCACCCAAAGTTCCTTCAATTTTATCCGATAAAAGAGAAAAAACATATGGCTGGATGGCTGCCCCTAACAACAACTCAGCTTTTTCCGCTCTAGTAGTAGACCCTTTGACTTGATAGCCTTTGGCTATTAGTCTTTTTGCTACCTCCATTCCAAGCCATCCACATCCCAAAATTGAAATTCCTTGATCGTTCATATCATCCAAGTGAACGCCATTCAAGCAGAATTGTTAGTAAAATTTTCTCTCTAAGGTTTTTTTGATTGACTTGAGGGGTCTATGGAAACATTTTTTCGAAGTGTTCTGAAGGCTCAAATATCCCCCCACTTCTTGCAAAAAACGTTGAATCGGTGGGGTAAACTCCTTCTTTGGGACTCACCCAATTAGCTCCCTTTGTGGGATGATACTCCATCATGCTTTCCCAATTCGCATAATTCTGAAAGCCATTGGTTTCCTGCAGGCCAAAATCCAGCCCCGGAAAAGCCGGCAATCGGGCTGCAACCGCCTTATTCCATTCTACCAGGATGGGATTTACCGTCAGGTCGGCGCAAAAACAAGGGATTTGGCGCTCATTGGCGAGCTTAATAATTTTAAGCGTCATACTCAGCGTCTTAGCAACTGCCTTAACCGCAATGGCTTTATACCCTTCTTCAATTCTTCTTAAAGCATCCTCATCTGTATGTGCACTTTCATCTGCAGCAATTACAACCCCAATGTCTCCCACATACTCGTGGTTCTTTTCTCCAAAAGGCTCTTCTATTAAGGCAATTTGTTCGAATGCCCCGATGGATTGAGCATAGTCCAGGAAGCGCTGTAAATACTCTTTGCTGGGATATCTCCCATTTGCATCAAAGTAATAAGGGATCTTCCCATCTGCTGTGTGAGGGGTTTCATTGGAACCTATCGTCTCATGGATAGACTTCAAAAAGGCCTTGTCTTTTTCCAGCATTTCCTCTGGTTCACCTGGAGCACCAATCTTAATCTTCATGATAAAAAAGCCCTCCTCTGCCAACCTTTTTATCTCTTCCATCGAAGTTCCATAGCCAAAAGCCGGAATAGCAGCTACTTTGGGATGTCTTTCTTTTAAGGCTTTTTGATACGCACTGGGCAACATTTCATCAAATTGCTCCTGCTTGTTTTCTGCGGCATAAAGGAGCCAAGCAGCATTATCCAGGGGTACCATCGCATTTAAGGCAAAGGTCTTTCTTAGGTCTTTTTGCCCGGTAATCACTTTCCCATACTCCCAAACCTCATCGAGTAGTTGGTCCAATAGGTCTACCGGGGTTTCAAAGCGCCTGTTCTTTGCTTGTTGTAAAGCAAACTCTGTCATGGCAAACATCAGCGCATTCCCTCCATTTTCTGAATGCGAGGCAAAAACACGAGAATCTGACCAAAGCACGTTCTGGGTTCCCAGGCCAATTCTAGAAATTCCTGAGCTTCCCTGAACTTTGCAAGCAGTCTGCCAAACTTCTGTCATGGCCGCCCCCTTAAATCCAAAGGGGCGGAGGAGGTGCTCTCGTTCAAAATTTGCATTAACACGTTCAATTTGAAAGCCCTTCATAGCGGATTGTGAAATTAGATGGGTAGGCAGAGATAAACTCAGGCCTATCAAGCCTGTATGTTGTAGAAAGGAACGTCGGTTTATCGGGTTCTCCATAGCGAAAATAAGGTAAGTATTCCTACCGAAAGGAAGATAAATAAGTCCATTCTTACGCCCATGACTACATTGGGCAAGATCTTTAACTGGGAAAGAACAAGACAGAGAATGCTCAGGGCAGCCCAGAGCACAATTTCGGAACTAGGTGATTTTCGGGTCAAAATAGCTGCTAGCACCATTGGGGTCATAAGCGCTGTACCCGTAAAGCTCACACGCGCCAATAAGACCAGTTGGTCATTGGCCAGAATGGAGAAGCCCCAAGCAGCCAGGGCAAATACTACCAGCGCGATTTTGGTACGGGTAAGGGCCGATTTTTCACTCCCTCCCAATAAAGAACGAAACTCCCCTCCCAAGGCAAAGATTTGGGAGTCACTGGTAGAAATAGAAGCAGCAAATAGCCCTATTACTGCAGCAGCAGCTACCCAACCTGCTTGATCAAAAAGTAGCACTTGGTTGATAAACTCTGCGGGGGACATTTCTCCGTATTTTATGGCTCCATAAAAGCCAATAGGTAGGGTAGGAAGAATGACTAAAATGGCAAATATTCCAACGGCCACAGCCATTCGATGGGTTGCTTTGAGGTCCTTCATGATTACCAGACGAGAAGAGACCTGTGGCTGGGTGATGGGAATGGAAACGATACCAAAAAAGGAGGCTACTAAAAATTGGACAGTAAAAAGCCCTTTGGGTCCGGGCACCGAAAGTAAGGCGGATTCTTTGGCCTCAATTTGGCGAAACATCTCCCCTACTCCTCCCATAGCCTTTAGGCAAGTAATCGCCATGATCCACACGACGATCATCAGTAATATTCCCTGGAGAACATCTGCATGGATGATAGCTTTTAACCCTCCGGTTTCGCTGTACAGAAGCATTAATACAATGATAAACAACCCCCAGGCCCAAAAGGGAAGCGCTTCAGGAAAAACAGCCTCTAAAAAAATCCCTATCCCTCGGATCTGCACAGCTACATAGGGAATGAGGAAGAGAAAGACTCCCAAAAAGTAGACATAACCTGCCCATTTGGTCTCGTAGCAATCTCGCAAGAGTCCTGCCATTCCTTTATAGCCCTTTTCTGCAACTTTCTTTCTTAGATAATACGCAAAAAAGACAATCATAAATACCATAGCTCCATCTGAAATGGCCAGAAAAATCCATGAACCAATCCCATGAGTTCTAAAAAAGTCTGGCATTCCCTGTAGGGTAAAGGCACTGAATAGGGTAGCTGCAACCGTCATAAACCCAATTATGTATCCCAGATTTCCGCCAGCCAGCATGAAATCCTCCACGTCAGAAGCCTGCTGCCGAGCCCGATAGGCTAGCGTTCCCAACGCAATCAGGTACACTAACCCAATAATAATTAACCATGTAAACATGCTCATATTTTTCCCTCTTCCTTATGGCCTGGGTGAACCCTAGCCCCTAGATAGGTGAGTAAAACGAGAAATATCGTCAAGAGTATTCCCATCCATAGAGAATAGGGAACTGGCCCCAATTTAGGGGTAAATACTCCAGGCGGAAGAACCAACGGAGAAAAGGATAGGATTGAGGTAAGGATAGCTCCAGCACAGCAAAGCCTCCAAAGAAAGGGTTTCTTTTGGTGCATATAGGTAGTAGGTTTGTGAGAAATAATATAGGGGAAATCGAACGAGTTTGAAATAAAAATCTCAATTTATACCATGAAAATTATCCTGAAACCAGAAAATGGACCGTACAGTCATTAATAATTTACCTCTGCCTGATAAGCTGACGAAACTCATTTCAAGTGGAGAATGGATAAATCCCATTTACAGAAAGGGGATTACCAATGGTTAGAAATAGCCATTGACTTTGAACAATTTTGGAAAACAATATGGTCTGTAGTAAGGTAGTCGGCAGACCGTGGTAACCTTTGATTCAAGAAGATGGTCCACAGTTAAATAGTCCACAGTCCATGGTAACCTTTGATAAGATAGTCCGTGGTAAGGTAGTCGGTAGTCCGTAGTAACCTTTGATCGAGATCAAAGTACACCTATCAAACCTCAAACCGCCTTATACCCTATTCCTTCAGCTCCTTACTCCTCTTTACCCTACAACCTGGGTATCGTCAGTCCCCCATCCACCATAATTACCTGCCCTGTAGAATACGGGAAATCTCCTCTTACCAAGGCAGCCACGGCCTTTCCTATATCCTCAGGATATCCCCATCTGGGTTGAAGGGTAAGCCCTTCATCGATGAGTTGATCATACTTTTCTTTTACAACCGTAGTCATGTCCGTGAGGGTCAAGCCTGGTCTTACTTCATATACAGGAATCCCCTCTTTACCTAAACGAGCAGCAAAAAGCGTGGTCATCATCCCCATACCCGTCTTACTGATGCAGTATTCCCCCCGATTGTAGGAAGCTACTGTGGCAGAGATGGATCCAATATTGATAATTGCCCCCTCAAAACTCGGTTCAAGCGCTTTCTTCATGAGCATTTGGTTTGCAACTGCTTGACTGAGAAAAAACGGACCTTTCAAATTTATATCCATCACTCTTTCGTAACTCTCCTCTGTCGTTTCTAGAATATCCAACCGCTTCTTAGGGGCTACTCCTGCATTGTTAATAAGAAAGTTGATCGGCCCTAGATCTTGCTGGGCCTTCTCCAGTATACGTGTACGGTCCTCTGAAGACGCTACGTTCCCTTGGCAATAACAGACTTTCACGCCTAAGGCTCGCAATTCCAGTAGGACGCCCTCAAGGGCAGCCTCTTCTCGCATACCATTGATCGCCAAATGAATGCCTTCCTTTCCCAGGGCTTTTGCAATCCCTAAACCTATTCCTCTACTTCCCCCTGTAATTAAGGCTACGTTATACTTATTTTTCATTTCTAAATCTTATCAACTTATGCTAATTCCTTCAAAGATCATTCTTCTTTGTGTCTTTGTGTCTCAGTGTTCAATTACCCTATCGAAGTAAGGCTTTTCAAGCGGATTGTCTCAAACTAATGGTTCAAGTTCCACCCACTGTCGTTTCGCCCAACTTTCTAAGCCTTTTTCGGCAAGTTGCACCCCTTTGGCACCCTCTAACAAGCCATAGGGAAAGGGATGGTCTGCTACCAGGTATTTTAAAAACATCTCCCATTGTACTTTAAAACCATTGTCATAGGATTCCTGGTTGGGAACAGGATTCCAATTATCCATGAACTGGATAGGCTGGGGCACATCTGGATTCCAAACGGGCTTAGGGGTATTGCCATAGGCCTGGGTCCAACACTCTCTCAGTCCTGCAACAGCCGAACCATGGGTGCCATCCACTTGTAGTGTGAGCAGGTCGTCCCTACGTACCCGCACACACCAAGACGAGTTCATATGGGCAATTATCCCCCCTTCTAATTCAAAGGTAGCGTAAGCAGCGTCGTCAGCCGTACAAGCGTAGGCTTTCCCTTGCTCATCAATCCTTTCAGGGATATGGGTTGCTCCCAGACAAGACACCGATTTCACCTCACCAAAAAGATTATCTAATACGTAACGCCAATGGCAGAGCATATCATAGATAATGCCTCCTCCTTCTTCTTTGCGATAGTTCCAGGAAGGACGTTGGGCAGGTACCGTATGCCCTTCAAAGACCCAGTATCCAAATTCTCCCCTAACGGAAAGAATTTTCCCAAAGAAGCCTGATTCTTTTAGACGACGTAGTTTGACTAGGCCGGGTAAAAAGAGTTTATCCTGGACTACTCCATGCTTTACACCTGCCGTTTCGCAGATTTGGTACAGTTCCATCGCTTCGGCCAAAGTTGCACCACTCGGTTTTTCACAATAAATGTGTTTTCCTGCCTCTACCGCCTTTTTTACATCAATGAATCGCCGAGCCGTGGTTTGAGAATCGAAATACAGGGTGTATTGTGGATCTGCCAGGACTTCATCCAGGTTGGTACTCATTTTTTCAATGCCTGATAGTCGGCACAGTTTCTCGAGCTTAACTGGGTTTCGCCCTACGAGAATTGGGTCGGGCATGATTACCTCAGTGGGACTCAGGGAAACCCCTCCTTGTTCGCGGATGGCCTTGATGGACCTAAGTAGGTGTTGATTGGTACCCATACGGCCGGTAACGCCGTTCATGATGATTCCTACGGTGTGAATTGGCATGTATAAAATGAAAAGTTTATGGTGAGAAAGTACAAATTGAAGGGCTATTAGCTTTGGTTAAAACTGATTATAAATTCAATATGTTATTTTAAAACTTAGCTAATATTTTCATAAGCCTCAAGAATTCTTTTGAGAAAGAGGTCTTGGTCTTCAGCCCACCAGCGGTTAGAGAAAATCTCCACTTCATCATACCCTTCAAAGCCGGCTTGCTTGACCCACCTTCCAATTTCTGCTAAGGGAATACACCCCTCACCCATGAGTCCCCGATCATTCAGCATATCTTCTGTAGGAATTTTCCAGTCGCAAATGTGGTAAGCATATAGATTATTGTGCTTCCCACAGCGGAGAATCTCATCTTGCAAGGTAGGATCCCACCACAAATGATATACGTCTACTACCACCCCAATCCAGGGCGAAGCCAAGGCTTCAGCCATATCATTTGCTTGGCCAAGGGTATTGACCGCAGATCGGGTATCTGCGTACATAGGGTGAAGGGGTTCTATGCCTAATTTCACCCCATGGGTTTGGGCATGGGGGATAAGTGCCTCTAGTCCTTCTTGTATGTGTAGCCTGGACTGAACCAGAGACTGACGAGGTTCTGCCCCGCATACCATGACCAGAAGAGGGGCACCTAAAGCAGCAGCCTCTTCGATCATTTTTTGATTATGGGCTATTGCAGCCTTCCGTTTTTCTGGCTCTACGCTTGGAAAAAATCCACCCCTTACATAAGATACCACTTGCATTCCAGCCCCTTCTATCTGCTTGCGAACTTCTGCTAGGTTTTTTCCCTCTACGGCCTGCTGCCAAATCGAAATACCCTTTACACCTGCAGCAGCGTACTGCTGGATAGCATGCTCAATTTCCCACGGCTTAGTAGTAATGGTGTGTATACAGAGTTTAGACATGGAGTGCTCAGGTTTGAGGTTTACTAGGACTTTGATCTCAAATCAAAGCTTATTGTGGACGCTTAAATCAAATGATACCACAGACTACCAACTACACAACTACGGACGATTAAATTGTACTATTTTCAATACAACCCAAAAACGAATAATAGGGTTTATTTTCAGCCATTCTTTGTACATACAGAACCAATTCCCGCATGTGATAATCTCCCCACATAGAAGATTCTCCACAAGCAATCGACTGATCTTCAGGTACATAATCCCATCCATTGGGCTGATGATAAATAGAGTGAAGAAGTATTCCCTGATGCTCTGGATGGGTGCTCAAATAAGGTTCATCCAAAAGAGAACTGAGGACGGTCAGTCCTGCTAGCATATATTTTTTCCCTTCCTCTCCTCCCAAATACTGCCCGAGTCGAACGAGCCCTTGAGCACCTATAGCTGCCGCAGAGCTATCTACAGGTTCAAAGGCATTGTATGGATCAGAGGGAGAAAGCGTATAGTCCCCTAGTTTATGTAACAGGGGAGCTCCAGTATCCCAGTACGGAATTCCATCTTTTGCTGTATGTTGGATATAGAAATCACACGTAGCCCGGGCAGCTTTCAAGAACACTTCCTTAATTTTTTCCTTCCCGCCAAATTCTTCTAGATCTTTATCAGCTATATTCTCTAAAGCTTCCAACTCCTCGGGAAACCCTGCCATAGCCCATGCTAACCCTCTCGTCCAGGTGGTAAATCCACTGAAACCTTGCTGTGCATTTGGACATCGGTAATTCCCATCAGTTGTATTGAATATACTTTCATGTGCAGTTCGCCCCCATTCATCATAGCTATCCCTTCCTTCCCCATAGTAGATGGAATACTTAGCCGTAGCCAGACAGTGCTGGATAGCTCGCTCTAATAAACTAATCTGCTTATCATTTTCGTCCATAAGTACATGACCCAAAAGATGTCCTACAATAAGCGCCCTGACGGTGCGTACCGTATCGACAAATAAGGAGTGTGGTCCATTAAAGGAGTGGATATACCCTCCATCTGAAATCTCCGTCCATCTTTTGGCCTGAATAGCCCCAGATAATTTCAATGCTAATTCATAAAAATTTCGTTCCCAGGGGTTATAATCCATTTTTCCCTCTAACATAAGGCGCAGAAGGTTTCCGTAGGTACTCACATTGTTAAAGCCATGGTCGTGGACCCCAAAATGTCCCACGTGGGTGGCCATATGGTTTAGGGTAGCTTCACGGCCCAATTTTAACAAGTCTCTGTCACCTACTGCATCAAATTGTAGAATGTAAGATCCATACTGAAATCCTTGGGTCCACTCCGTCCAGCCCCTCGTAGTATATTTCCCGTTTACGGTAAAAACAGGAGACCCCTTTGATGGATCATATTCCTTGTGAATGCGGTTCAGTTTTTCTCCAGAAAGATTCCAAAACCTTTTAATTTTTGGAGAAAGTGAAATCGGGCTAAGGTCAAAATTTATCTCCACAGGACTTATTTTTTTCGCAATAATAGGTTATTATTAGTCTAAATGCACAGCAAATACATGAATAATTTCTCTGCAACTTTTTTCTTTAGCCTTTTATATTTCCTGTGGGCAACGGGCTGCCAAACGAGTAGGACTTTTACTTTCGCTGTAAACAGTACCGAATCAAGCCAACCCATAGGACCTGTATTTATCAATCTCCCCCCAGAAATCCAAGCTGAAGAGCATTTTCTCTTAACAGACGCTAAAACCCAAGAGATACTTCCTTTCCAAAAACTAGGAGAAACACAGGGGGTATTTATTCTTCCAAGTCCCTTATCCCAGGGAGAAAGTAGAAATTTCACCCTATCCCCAACTGACAAGCCCCCATTTTCTAACTTTGTAAAAGCGACCGTCTCGGAAGAGGAAATTGCCATTACCCTAAAGGGCCAACCTATTCTGAACTATCAGGTAAATGTCCAAGAGCCTCCAGCGGGCAATCCCTCCTACTACAAAAGGAATGGCTTCATCCATCCCTTATTTAGTCCTGGAGGACAAATACTTACAGAGGATTTTCCAGAAGACCACATGCACCATCATGGGATCTTCTTCGCCTGGGTCAACACCTTATTTCGCGGAGAAAAGATCGACTTCTGGAATCAACAAAACCAATCCGGAACGGTCTCACATGTGGAAATTATCGATACATTGAGTGGACCTGTATATGCACAGTTTACCTGTAGACTACAACAAGAGACCCTTACAGGTAAGCTACCTGAGGCTGCCCTTGATGAAGTCTGGCAAGTATCTGCCTATCACGTAGGGCCGAACTATCTCCTCGACTTTAGTTCCTCCTTTTCTGCATCTTCAGAGGATACGCTTTTTATTCAAGCGTATCACTACGGAGGCTTTGCATTCCGAGGGCCTGATACTTGGTTTGATTCGACCTATATTCCCAAAAATGATTCTCTTAAGAATTACCTGGGGGTAGGAAAAGGGGGATTTTTGACGAGCGAGGGTAAAACGCGAATTAATGGAAATCACTCACGACCCAATTGGGTAGATATGCATGGAATGGTTGATGACCAAGAGGTTGGGGTATGCTTTTTTGACCATCCAGAAAATTTTCGATTTCCGCAACCGGTTCGTTTACATCCTTCAATGCCTTATTTTTCCTTTTCTCCCATGGTCCTTGGGGCCTTCCATATTGGGCCAGATGATAGCTATCGATCGCAGTATAGGATTATGGTTCACCAGGGGGTTCCTGATACTAGCGATCTAAATTTACATTGGGAGGCCTATGCAAATAGACCGGAAATACATTGGGAAAATCGCAAGGAACCATAAGTCAATTCCCAAGAAATTTATTTAACTTAATTGAAGTACCTATTTACTCCCCATTAATTGCTCATTGTACTATGCTTTCCCTCTTTCGATTGTATTTATGCCTTTTCTTATGCAGCATGGGGATGTTAGCCAATCTTTCTTGTTCGAAAAGTCCTTCGCTTCCTTCAGCTGATGCCCAACCTTCCTTCTCGGGCATATCCGCTTCAGTATTTACCTCTGTAGGGGAATTTACTAACGGTATAGAGGGGCCCGCTGTAGATAAGGAAGGGAATATATATGCTGTGAATTTTGCCAATAAGGGAACTATAGGCAAAGTAAGCCCTGCAGGTGAAAGTAGTTTGTTCGCCACTTTACCTGAAGGAAGTACTGGAAATGGAATCAGGTTAGACAAAAATGGTACACTTTACATCGCCGATTACACAGGGCACAAAGTCCTTAAGCTCGATCCCATTACTCGAGAGATCACGATTCACGCACACGATTCATCTATGAACCAACCAAATGATCTGGCTATTAGGTCTGACGGTACCCTTTTTGCTAGCGACCCTAATTGGAAGGAATCAACAGGAAATCTATGGCGAATTGATACCGATGGTAGCACCCATTTACTTGAATCAGATATGGGCACCACAAATGGAGTCGAACTGAATCCTGATGAGTCGCAATTATACGTTAATGAAAGTATCTCGCGCAAAGTATGGGTATATGACCTTTCTAAAGAGGGCGAAATTTCAAATAAACGTCTCCTCATTGAATTCCCAGATCATGGAATGGACGGCATGCGCTGTGACAGTGAGGGTAATTTATACATTACCCGACATGGAAAAGGAACCGTGGCGATTGTTTCATCAGCAGGCTCTCTCTTGCACGAAGTATCCCTTACAGGCGCCAAACCCTCGAATATTGCCTTTGGCGGCCCAGAAGGAAAAACTTGCTATATAACCTTACAAGACAAAGGAAATATTGAGACTTTTCAAGCATTATACCCCGGAAGGGGATGGAGTCTTATACACCAAAATCCCTAAAAGAATTCATTTGCAGGAAGTTAGTAACTTAATAATACGAATTTCCACACTTACCTTAACCGCTCTCCTTTTATGAAACCTTGTTCCTACCTATTCATTTATTTCTTTGCTTGGATCTGTATCCCACTCTCTGGTCAGGATATCGATGTACTCATAAAAGGTGGCCATGTGATCGATCCTAAGAATAACAGAGACCAAGTCCTGGATGTTGCCATTTCACAGGGAAAGGTACTTCGGGTCGCCCCTAATATTTCCAGTGAGAATGCCCAGCAAGTTATTGATGCTTCTGGATTATATGTAACTCCTGGATTAATTGATATTCACTCCCATCATTTTTGGGGTACAAGGTTTAATCGCTACTTGAGAAATAGCTATGCCGCATTGCCGCCAGATGGGTTTACCTTCCGGGCAGGGGTAACAACTGTAGTAGATGCAGGAAGTCCCGGCTGGCGCAATTTCCCTCAATACAAAGAGCAAACTATAGACCCATCTAAAACGCGTGTGTTGGCCTTTCTGAATATAGTAGGTGATGGCATGAGTGGAGGCCCGCGTGAGCAAAATTTAGGGGATATGGACCCCAAACTTACGGCTATGATTGCTCAGCAGTACAAGGAGTATGTAGTGGGGGTCAAGCTAGCTCATTACTACGGTCCAGAATGGACTCCTACTGAGCGAGCTGTTGAGGCCGGGGAAATTGCGGATATACCTGTAATGATAGACTTTGGTGGGCACAATCCCCCCCTTTCTATGGAAACCCTCCTTATGGAAAAACTTCGCCCAGGGGATATATATACCCACTGCTATGCCCAGGTAGACGGCAGAATTCCTATCGTAGACGATTCGGGAAAACTCCAGCCTTTTGCCATTCCTGCACAGGAGCGTGGAATTATCTTTGATGTAGGACATGGAGGGGGAAGTTTTTTATTTGCGCAAGCTATCCCAGCCATTGAACAGGGCCTAAAGCCCAATTCGATCAGTACAGATCTTCACACCGGTTCAATGAATGCCGGTATGAAAGATATGTCCAATGTCATGTCCAAGCTACTCAATATAGGACTTAGCTTTCGGGAAGTAATAGAACAATCCACCTGGAATCCAGCTCAGGTTATTAAACGACCTAATCTGGGGAACCTAGACGTAGGAGCCCCCGCAGATATTGCTGTCTTAGCCCTGGAAGAAGGAAAATTTGGATTCATTGATGTAAAAGGCTGGAAGATTGAAGGGAACAAAAAAATTATCTGTGAACTCACTCTAAGAGAAGGTGTGGTAGTATATGATCTTAATGGTATTTCGCGCCCTATTTGGGAGGGAGGTAAAGAATAAGCCATGGATTGCTACTTTATATCCAGAAGGGGTACCCATTTACACTAAGCAAAACTCCAAACTCACCTACATATGAATAATTCTACACAAAGAAGATCCGTTTTCAAACACCTTATTGCCGGGATGGCTGGGGTACTAGGTTACGCGCAAATTCAAGGGAAACCTATAGCCAACAAGGAAAAAAAGGTGGTTGGAGAAGTAATTGAAGACCAGCAGAAGCCTTTATTTTCCTCAGCTATTGTCTATGGGGACCTTTTATTTTTGGCGGGAAAGGGAGCGCACTTTGAAGGAGACATCAAAGCCCATACAGATCATGTATTAAATGAATTGGAAAAGGAGCTAAAAAAGCACGGTTCCTCAATGGAAAAGGTCCTCAAAGTAAACGTATACCTACATGACTTAGCAGATTACCACGCAATGAATGAGGTATATCGTGGAAGATTTGGCGATAAACCTCCTGTCCGGACTACTGTTGCCACCTATGGCGGAGTACCCGGAGATTCCCTGGTCGAAATCGATTGTATTGCAGCAGTGAAATAACTGATGAAATTGTTAATGAGTCGGTAGCCCAGTGCCCAAAGTTTTATCCAATCATAGGTCTAAAAAGAATCTGTGGACCATTGACCTAAAACCCCAAACCATGTTATCTCGAAGAAAAATACTCAAGCGACTCTCGGCCTTACCCATTTTGGGGGGATTAGGGGGGAGCACCTTTGCCAAAACCCTTAGCGCTCCTTCCCAACCTGTAGTCAGGGATTATTTCAAGGAGTTGGGCGTAAGAACCTTTATCAATGCTGCAGGGACTTATACCTCCATGACAGGTTCACTCATGCCTAAAGAGGTAATAGATGCCATAGACTACGCCCGACATCAATACGTAGGATTAGACGACTTACAAGATAAGGTAGGCGCTAGAATAGCAGAGCTTCTCAAATGTGAAAGTGCTATGGTCACGGCAGGAGCTGCCTCAGCCATTTCCCTTGGGACAGCGGGAGTACTTACAGGGATGGACCCTGAAAAAGCTAAGCGTATTCCAAATGACCTAAGCGGGATGAAAAGTGAAGTAATCCTACAAAAAACCCATCGTGTGGGGTATGACCACGCCATCCGAAATTGCGGCGTAAGCTTGGTAGAGGTAGAGACGCATGAAGAAATGGAAGCGGCCATAAACGAAAAGACGGCCATGCTTTGGTTTCTCAATTACGCCAACCCAAAGGGTCAGGTAAAGTACAAGGAATTCATTGCTTTAGGGAAAAAGTATGGGATTCCCACCTTCAATGACTGTGCAGCAGACGTTCCTCCTGTAGAAAATCTATGGAAATATACCCAAATGGGCTTTGACTTGGTTTGCTTTTCAGGAGGGAAGGGATTGCGCGGCCCCCAAAGTGCCGGTTTACTCTTGGGAAAAAAAGAGCTTATTGCCGCGGCAAGATTGAGTGCCCCCCCTAGAGGGGACACCGTTTGTCGGACCAATAAAGTCAACAAGGAAGAAATTTTGGGAATGCTAGTCGCCTTGGAGCTTTTTCTCAACCGCGATCACGAAGCTCAGTGGAAAGCATGGGAAACCCAAATCGACCATATGCACGATGCTGTAGCGAAGATTGAGGGCGTTGATCCAGAAATCCATGTACCACCTATTGCCAACCATGTTCCCTCCTTAAAAATTCGTTGGGACCAGGAGAGGGTAAAAATCACCCCTGGAAAAGTGCGGGAAGCCCTGCGCCTGGGGCATCCTTCTATAGAAACAGTGGGAAATGAGGAATACATCGGCATCACCTCCTGGATGATGAACCCGGGCGAAGAACGAATTGTCGCAAGTCGATTGGCGGAAATTCTACATGCTGCTGGATAAGGAAGAGTCTTTCTTCTAATCGTTTTTAAATTAAATATGGAGATGTAAAGAATTTTTGCATCTTGGTTTACCTTTTTATCCTGAATCCAAATCCTTATGAAGTATTATCTTATTAGCCTAAGCATTCTGTGTATAATCGTTTCCTGCACACCTCCTACGTCTGATACTGAAGCTGTTGTACACGCTCAGGTCGATCAAGAATACGACCCTGAGGCCAAGTTAGCAGAGCTGGGAATTGAGTTACCTGAGGTTGCGCCCCCAGTTGCGAACTACGTAAACGCCGTAAGAACAGGAAATTTGATCTTCCTGGCGGGAAAAGGTCCTACCAAGCCCGAAGGAGGCTATGTAACTGGTAAGCTTGGCGCAGATTTGAACGAAGAACAGGGATATGAAGCGGCACGTCTTACAGGCATCTCCCAGCTAGCCGTTCTCAAATCCGAATTAGGTAACCTCAACAAGGTAAAGCGCATAGTCAAAGTATTGGGCATGGTCAACTCTGCTCCTGACTTTGGGAACCAACCTGAAGTGGTAAATGGCTTTTCCGATTTAATGGTAGAGGTCTTTGGGGATAAAGGCAAACATGCCCGAGCAGCTGTAGGGATGGGAGCCTTACCCAGAAATATTGCTGTAGAAGTGGAGATGATTGTGGAAGTATATGATTGAACGCTCAAATTCTTCTTTTCCTTCTTTGCTCAAGCTGTTGGGAAATATGATCCCCGTTATTGGGGGAGTTTTAATTGCGCTTTTTATTGAAAATTGGAAAGAAGATTTGGATGATAAACACTTCCTTACAAAGGTATTTGACAACATTGATAAAGAGATGCAAGGGAATCTGGAGAGTTTGGATGAGGTTATTCCCAAACAAGAGCGGGTATTAGATACCCTTAAAGCCTACATGGATGATGAATCTGTCTCCATTGCTAATATATTTTTTGAAAAGCTGAATGGATTACAAATGGCTAGCCTGAACAATGTATCCTGGCAGGCATTTTTGAATTCTAAAATGGAACTTGTCGATTTTGAGGATATATCTACCTTATCTGAAATTGATGAGTCCATCAAGTTAATGGATGTAAAGATTGAAAAAATGATGGCACTTCTATTGGCAAGTACAAATGCTACGGATGATGCGACAAAAGAGGCTGCTTACATTTCTATAGCAAACGTATTAGACTCTGAGTACCAACTCCAAAAAGCGTATAGCGCTTATCTAGGTAAGGCAGAAGGTGAATAGCGGGGGCTAGCTAGCTCAATATCGAACTAGCCGCATTTCCATACACTCAGTTCAAGTACATCTCTATTCATTCTTTAACAAAGGGATGTTGGCTCCAATTATTTTGCCCGTTCTTAAACTGAATGTAATACATCCCTGGATTAAAATCCTTTGTAGAGACTCTTAGTTGATTCGTACCTGGAGAAAGAAGCTTTGTAGTTCCATACTTGACCATTCTCCCAAGCTGATCATATACTTTCCAGTCTAGGGTAGTAGGGGTCGAAATGGAGAAATCAACCCTTAATTCGTCTTTTGCAGGGTTAGGACTTATCAAAACCTGCTCAAAAACCAATTGCCTTTCCCTATTTACCAAGGAAGCAAGGTTTGTAACCATTCGAATAGTGGACCCATCAGACACGAGCAGGGTGTCTCCACTGGGACTGATGCAAGTGCCATTGGGTTGTAGGAAAGTGGCTACCTCACCCGGACCATCTTCTAGCCCTTGCTCTCCCGTTCCTGCAATTAGGGTTGCCTCCCCTTCCCGATCGATCCGAAATAGTTGTCTTCCTGTCAAGGAGGGTACATAGAGAAAATCGCCAGATAAGGTGGCATACCCCATAAAGCCCTCATCGGGCAAACGGGCAAAAAGGGAGACGTTGCCCAAGCTGTCTACTTTGTGAATGAGGGAATTATTAAAATTGGAAACTAAGAAATTCCCTTCCCAATCCCGAATTAGTCCGTCTGGGCCATTAATTCCTTCTCCTGCCGCAAGGGGAACTTGTTGCCCTGTACTGATTTCCACCTGGGTAACCTTGTTACTCCCATACTCTGTTACAAACAAGACACTGTCATTCTGAAGATCATTGAGAATGCTTACGGGTTGATTCAGACCTGAGGTAATCTCGGTGTAGCTCGTGTCTGGATTGAGGCGGTACACCACACCCTCTGCAATATCAGAGAAGTAAAAGTTACTTTGGTTATCAAAACCTCCCCCTGCGAGGTTGGCGAAGCCCTCACCCTCAAGAAGGGTTTCTACTTTTCCATCAGCGAACACTTGATAGATTCGGCCATTGTTGTAGTCTATTGCATAAATCCTCCCATCTTCATGCCAATGCAAGGCTTCGAAAGTTCGAGTGGGATCACTTATGAGGGTAGAAACTTGTTGTCCTGACACGGTCAAGCCAAGGCTGATAAATAATAATAGAATGGTAAAATGTTTTCGATTCATGGTGATAGATTGGGTTTTTCTCCAAAACTAAGTGAGTTTGTGAGAGGCGCATAGTTTTACCGGTATGGGAGCGTATATCTAGGCTTAGACATACGAATTTCCCGGCGAAACAGCCTTAAAGAGTGAGATAAGCCCTATATTTAATTATGGAACTTAGTGTAATTAGCCTAGTATATCTGTTCGGTTCGCTACAAGGTCTTGTACTTTTGTTGGGAATCCATACCGATAAATCTCTCCGAAGTCCCTTGAAAATAAGCTTAAGCTTACTGTTGATTTCCTTTATTTTGGTAACGGTTTACTATTCAGTCATCCTCAACCGAGCTACGCATATATTTCCCTATGTCGATTCTCTTGGATTAGCAGCCTGGATGGCCATTTGCCCTGCTTATTTTTTGTTGTGTGCGTGTCTTGTTTATCCAAATTTTCAATTGAAAATTTCACATCTAGGTTGGTTTAGTATCAGTATCCTGTTTGTGCTGGAAGGGCTTCTTACGAGTCTAGGGTTTCCCGTTTGGATATACAATCTGGTTCACAACCCAACCCTATTTCTGGACATATGGATGGCCACCTTTTTCGGGACGAGTATTTACTTCTTACACAGGAGCTTGTGTGCTCTGAAAGAAAGAAGAGAAGAAAAGAATATCCGCGAATTAATCTTTTTCACCTATGCGATGTTAGGAGTTTTGATTGTATTTGCCTTAATATTCATCCTGATCAGAAATGCCTACAATTTCGTATTTGAATACATTCTAGTAGGACTTTTCGAGCTATTTATTTTTGCCGTCTTGTATAAGTCTTTTAAAGCCTTACCGTTTCAGGTAGTATTCCGTGTAGCTCCCTCTCGTTCTTATGGGTTGGAAGAAAAAGAGCTATTAGAACTATCAAAAAAGCTTGAAAAGATCATGGAAGAAGACCAACCCTACCTAAATAGGGAACTCAAACTGGTCAACCTTTCTCAACTAACAGGCATCACAGAGCCTATCCTTTCTTATCTTTTTAAGCAGCACTATGCCAGTGGATTTTACCAATTCATAAACTCCTACCGATTGGCTTATGCAGTGCAGCAACTCAAAAGTCCCATCAACAAAAAATTTACCATTGCTGCAATTGCAGAACAAAGTGGATTTAAAAACAAGGCTACCTTTTACAAGGTATTCAAAGAGAAGTACCAAATGACACCTGCTGAATTTGTGAAACGTCATGCCATTTCTCCTTCCTTGGTCAGGAAGGATTAAAAGATTGTTCACTGAGTGTAAATAGTTAACCAAGCTTTTCTCTGGTTTTAGCTCACTTGAACTTGCCGCGTACTGAGATAAATCATTTTTTTCATAATTTGCCTTTTCAATTATCTACTATGCACCTTGCACAAGCCAACATAGGCATTCTCCATTATCCTATGGACCATCCTAATACTGCTGAGTTTGCAGACAACCTAGATTCAATCAATGCCCTTGCAGAAGCCAGTCCGGGTTTTGTGTGGCGTATGAAGGAGGAAAATGGAAATAATACGGGGATGAAGGTTTCAGATAATCCGCTTGAAATCTTGAATATTTCTGTCTGGAAAGATGTAGTATCACTCAAGCATTTTGCCTACAAAACGGAGCATGTAAATTTTGTACGCAAGCGCCACAAGTGGTTTGTTCCTTATCCGGGCCCTTATTTTGCCATGTGGTGGATTCCTGTAGGTCACTTACCTACTACTGAGGAGGCCTTAGAACGCCTGAAAATTTTAGCCACTGAAGGTGAAGGCGTTAAGGCGTTTACCTTTCGGAAAGTATATGAAGCAGACCAACTCTTTAGCTAAAAAGCCGTATATTGCGAAACAATTTACACAGTTGCGAAACTAGGTCTATGCTTCAGCACGAATTATCACTTGAGGAACCCTCCTACGCCAACAAACTCACTTACGCTACTGCGGAAGACCCATGGGTACGTAGAAACATCATACGCTTTGTAGAGTTTCTCACAGGTCGACCTAAGATTGAGCGACTCTACAAAGAGCTGAGAATGATGGACCTCGTTCCAAATGAGGTATGGGATGCAGCACTCGACAAACTCAATGTAGTAGGTGTTTACGATTCTCAGCAATTGGCAAAGATTCCCAAGCAGGGTCCATTGGTCTTTGTTTCCAATCATCCCTTTGGAGTAATTGATGGCCTGCTACTGGGGCAGTTGGTATCCTGTGTGAGGGATACTTTCTCCGTGCTGGTCCACGATGCACTGACCAAGCAAGATGCTCGCTTGGACAAATTTCTCCTGCCTGTCGATTTTAAAGAGACGAAGGATGCCCTTCGCACCAATATAGAGACCCGGAAACGGGCACTTAAAACCCTTTCAGAGGGCGACGCTCTAGCTATTTTCCCTGCGGGAGGGGTTTCTACTTCACCTAAAGGCTTTGGGAAAGCGGAGGATCATGAATGGAAGCGTTTTACGGCCAAGCTCATTCAGAAATCAAGAGCTACGGTAGTACCCATCTACTTCCACGGACAGAATAGTCGTCTATTTCAGCTAGTTAGCCAAGTAAGTCAGTTACTGCGTTATGGTTTGCTTCTTCACGAAGTCCGAAACAAAATGGGAAATCACATCCACATTACTGTGGGTGATCCCATCCCATTTGAGGATCTCTCGGAGCTAAAGGATCGCCAGGCGCTTCTAGATCATCTTCGTGAGGTGACCTATAGCCTTTCGGTAAAGTAGCTTCATCTATATCCCTTTCCATATTTTTCTTTTCAGCGGCTAACCCATCGAGGTAAGCGAGAATATGCTTTTCTACTCCCTTGGGAAATCCCATTTTCTCTTTCCGTGTTGTGTACACCAGGCACACCTTGGGATCCTCCTCAAAGGTCACCTCAAATTTAGTTTTCCAAAAGAGAAGATGGTTCTCTAACTCCTCAATTAAGGGGATGGAAACTCCCCATTCATAGATATGACTTTGCTTCTGCAAAATGTCTAGCGCTCTGGTATTACTTACGTATAAAATTCCTCCAGTATAGGCCCTGATTTCCCGGTGAATCCGGGCTTCTTCTTCTGTAAAATGGTCATAGAATGAAAAAAAGAAGTCATCAATATCTATTCGACTCCCAACTTTCATCCGGGCCTTCACCCGGCTCATCAGCCAAAAGCCCAAGCTCAGTTGGGCCCGGTGTACATCATAGGAACGCTTCAAATGCTTTAACAATTGGCGTAAATGTTCCTTTTCAGTTCGTTTCAAATCTTCGGCAGTTTTTCCCAGCTCTTGGGATAAATCCCAGGCTGAAAGTGCACCTAATAGACTGGAGGTGATTTGATTTCGTGTCACATTTTGTTCTTCTGGACCAATAAGTGACTGGGAAATATCGGACATCAACTGTTTGAATTTTCCAGCTGCAAGAATTATTGTCTCATAAACAGAGGAATCTTTCAACAACGCTAAAGCCTCTTTTAAAGCTTCTTCAGTTTGTCCGTTGGCAAGGTAGGATCGGATAAGGTCTGAGGGGGTAGAAGGTGTTATCATAGCTGTTTTTATTTATGTACGCATAGGTCACACCCTAAGACTGAAAATAATCTGTTTTCTTAGCAGAAGCTATTAAACTTCAATTATTCATGTATAAACAAGACGGATTCGTGAATGATTTTCCCTTTCGATAGAACTGTATTACCCGATAGAAAAATTAAAACACAAAACAGTCCTATACCAGTCATCGTGGATGGATACCTCTTGGTAGTTTCCTCTAGAAATTTCCGAAATAATTTTAGTCCAAAAGCTTTTAGCGGGTAAATTGGACGCTAGGTAAGACACTTCCCAATAGCCAGGATACAGCGAGAAAGTTGTTTCAGCCAATTGTCTTCCCCAACCTTTGCGCTGGAACTTGCGAAGAATAAAGAATTCTGCCAGCTGCTTTCCAGTTTTACGAGGGTTCGCTTCGAGTACTTCATTTACCAGAACAAAACCTAGTATTTCCTCTCCCAGAAAACACAAATACGGATCACGCCCCTCCTCTGTCCAATAGTGATCTAGGTATTTATATCCAAAAAGGCCTGCATCGTTGGGTTGGGCTCCTGTATGGGCACTCAGATCGTACTGAAATAATTCCATGAGATTTCTCAGCACATGTTTTTGCGAAAAGGGAATGCGCTTAAGGGTTACCCGGCTCATTTTACTGAAAAACGATACATCGTACTGTGCTGATAGGTTTCTCCAGGATTCAATTGTGTCGAAGGAAAATTGGGTTGGTTGGGAGAGTCGGGAAAGTGCTGGGTCTCTAGGCAAAACCCAGTTCGCTTCTGATATACAATCCCGTTTCTTCCACTTAGGGTGCCATCCAGGAAGTTTCCCGTGTAAAACTGGACACCGGGTTGGGTAGTCAACACCTCCATTAGCCTTCCAGTAGAAGGTTCGTAAACTGTTCCCAGGGCTTCCATGCCTTCTCCCTCTCGCGTAAATACGTAATTGTGATCATAGCCTCCTCCGAAGGTGATTTGCTCTTCGTCTGCATCAATCCGCTCCCCAATCTGGGTTGCTTTCCTAAAATCAAAGGCAGTGCCTTCTACCGGTTGAAATTCTCCTGAAGGAATAAGGGTTTTATCAATAGGGGTAAAAGAATCCGCCTTCAGCGATAGTTCATGGGTCAAAATTGGGCTTTCTCCAGCATCTTTAAGATTGAAATAGGCGTGGTTAGTGAGGTTCAATACAGTCGAAGCATCTGCTGAAGCCTTATAGTCTATTCGTAAAGAATTATCTGGGGTTAGCGAATACGTAACCGTCACGTCTAAGTTTCCAGGATACCCCTCTTCCATATCCACACTTGCGTAAGATAATGTTACCCCTACTTCTTCGCCTTCTCGATAGCTTTCTGCCTCCCATATAACCTTATCAAAGCCTTTCAAGCCCCCATGCAAGTGATTAGGACCATTATTAACTGCGAGTGAATAGGTCATATCGTTGAGAGAAAATCTACCCTCTGCTATTCGATTGCCATAACGACCGATCAACGCACCAAAGTAGGGGTGGGTCCCTTCATACCCAGCAAGTTGATCGAAACCCAGTGTAACCTCACCGATATTTCCCTCGCGATCAGGAACCTTGATGGAAGTGATTATCCCTCCATAGGTTATGATTCCAACTTCCATTCCCTTCTCGTTGGATAGTAAAAAGTGTTTCACACTGTCCCCAGTGGATAAGGTTCCGTAAAATGATTCTGTTACCATAGTAAGGGGTGAGGGAGTGTTGTCCCCCTCTTCATGTTGAGTAGGACTACATGCCATACAAGCGAGTAATGCACATATGCGTAAGGGAGTACAGGTATCAGAAAACATGGCGCAGAGTTGATATGGAAATGAAAGGCATACAGGTTTTTGTAAATAATCGTTCTTGAAACCTGATAGGTATATCCTTAAAACTACCTGAAGATTTTCAAATAAGCCAAGAACAATACAATTATCCAGAAAATAAAAACAATCGTACTAATTTTCTGTATTTCTCGACTTAAAACTGATCAATTACTAACCTTCGTAAATTGAACGCCTACATCTACCATCATATCTGGACGAGCTTCTTTGAGTTTTTCTGCACCTTCATTGGATACCTGAGATTGCCAGAGGTATACCCTTTTAAGTCCAGGAAGGTCCTTCAAGGTTTCTAATGCCCCATCTCCTACTTTGGATCCATATAAATTGAGATACTCCAGTTTTTCAAGCCCACTAAGGTGTGCAATCCCCACATCAGAAACCGGGGTATTATCCAGTTTTAGTTTCATGAGATTAGGCAACTGCCCTACTACCTCTAAATGTGCATCATCCAGTTCCGTACGACCGAGGTTCAACCACAATATCTGTTCCTTAGCTTTTAATAAAGTTTTCACCTGTGCGGAACTCAAGCTGGTATCACTCAAAGAGAAATCTACATCTAGAAAGGGGTTATCCTGAGCTACTTGGTTAACGCGGAAGCCTTGGGCACGCAAATCATTCAAAATACTTTCATCTAGGTGAGGAATACCTGCTCCAGCCAGCATATCAGCCTTGGCAGAAGCGGCATCTAGTCCTAATTCTCTGGCAAGGACGGGCCGAATATCTTCAGACAAGGCAAGGGTACCTAACACCTCTATCTCCGGTGCTCCAGATGCAATCCACCATTCTAGTATGGCTTTTTGATCATCTGTTAAAGGCTTTTTGCCCTCAGGAGGCATGAAGTGTTCATCCTCCTCCGGAAGGGTGACCCGGTGAAATAATTCACTCTGAGCTGCATTACCTGCCTTTATGACTTCTCCATGCTTCCCACCTTCCATTAGGCTAGCAAAACTGGTCATCAGCAGTCCTCCTTTGGTCTTATTTTCATTGTGGCAAGAAACACATCTAGCCTCTATGATGGGCTGCACCACGTCCGCAAATATTTGCGCGGAATCCAAATTGGTAACAATCCTTCGTTCTTTTTTTACCCTAGGAGGCAGTCCTGCTATGGCCCGCATCCCATTGGGCATATACTGGGTTAAATACGCAGAGCCATGGGTCAAGGACCCTCCTAAATGGCCCGTATATCCCAACATTCCCAGCATGAGGGCAAAAGTACCTACATAGGCGGGCTTGCCGATAGCTTTGGGAATAAAAGAAGGGCTTTTGTACAGTATGTAGGCTAGAATGGCAGCCACTCCCACCCCAATCCCGAGCCATTTATGCCAAAAGAGGGTGCTTTCCTCATAGCCTCCCCCCATCGAAAGCAGGTATCCCAGGATAGCTGCAACGATTGAACTAAGGGCTCCCAACAGAAGAATAATTCCCACTGCATCATTCAGGGCAGCGTATTTCTCTTTCCTCCCCATCCAGGCAAAAAGCCCTCCTAATAAAAGAAATCCAATTGGTAGGTGTACAACAAGAGGATGAAACCTCCCCAAAAACAGCACAATATCTGATGCCTCATTCATAGTAGTAGGTCTTTGAATGTTTGATTATCTATCAATTTATTAAGTAGAACCGTGCAAAGCAACGATAAATTTATCCTTTCTTCTTTTTCAATCTACCTTTATTCGCTTTCGGTACCTCACACCTCAATCATTGCTTTCATAACCTGGCTTTTAGGGTCTTTCCAAGTTGGGAAAAGGCCTGGTACTTCTTCAAACCTCGCTCGGTGGGTAATCCAGGGATCTGTCTTCACTTTCCCTTCACTTATGTATGAAAGTACCTGTTGAAAATCCCTGCTATTGGCATTCCTGCTAGCGAGAAGGGTCAATTCCTTCTTGTGGAAATAAGGGTCATGGAAGTGAATATCTCCAATAAATAAACCTATGTAAACCAATTTTCCTCCAAAGGCCACATACTCAAATGCCTTCATCATAGAACCTGCGTTCCCCGTTACATCGAATACCACGGTAGGGAGATCTCCTCCCAGTTGGCTACGAATATCTGCTTCAGCCGTCGAAGATGCGAGGATACTTCCATCAATTCCCACTTGTTCTTCTAAATACGCCAAGCGTTCAGGATTAATATCCATAGCCAGTACCTGGGCTGCCCCAGCAGCTTTGGCAAACTGCACAGTACCTAATCCTATGGGGCCTACTCCAATTACCAAGACCGTATCATCAGGCTGAATTTGGGCCCTGTTAACTGCATGGCAGCCTATACCCATGGGTTCAACCAGGGCCAGTTGGTCCAGACTTAGGGTATCAGAAGAGTGAAGTAGGCTCGCTGGATAGCGGATGTATTCCTGCATTCCTCCATCTTCGTGGACACCTAATACCTGAAGGTTCTCCCCGCAATTAGTTTTGCCCCTTCTGACTGCATGGTCTTGTGAAGGATTTCGATAAGGCTCAATCGCACAGATGTCTCCTACATTTATCCCCGAAGTACCTGTACCCAGAGCCAACACCTCCACCCCTAATTCATGCCCTAAAATTCTAGGGTAAGAGAAAAAGGGCTGGCTACCATCAAACGCATGTAAATCTGTACCACAAACGCCAATACGCCTCACTTTCAAGAGTGCTTCTCCTTCTTGCAAGTCTTCTGGTTGAGGGGGGGTTATTTCCTTCCATGAGAAGGATCCGGGTTTATCAAGGACAAGGGATTTCATAACGGGAAGTTATTCGTAAATTACTGCGAAAGCAACTCAAGGACATTGAAAAGATGCGATTATTTATGGTAAGAAGAAACCTTTTTTTTCTGTTGTTCATATTATTTCTATTCCACAATCTTAACGGGCAAATCAACCCTGATAGCATTACGATTGTTCGCGATAAATGGGGAGTCCCTCATATCTTTGCTAAGACTGATGCGGAAGTTGCCTATGGCTTTGCCTGGGCCACAGCCGAGGACGATTTCGCTACTATGCAAGGTCAGTTACTTCCCATCAAAGGAAAAATGGGCTTGGTCTATGGAAAGGATGGAGCCATAGCTGACGTTGCAGTTCACGTATTGGGAATTCGAGATACTGTTGAAGCTAGATACGAATCTGACTTAAGTCCTGCATTTCGGAATGTCGTAGAGGCCTATGCAGAAGGGGTAAATGCCTATGCAAAAACGCATAAACGGGAAGTACTGAGGAAAGATCTCTTCCCTATTGAGGGTAAGGATATCATAAAGGCCTACATGCTAGGGACCAGTCTCATGGCAGGTATCAACAGGACCCTTACTGCGATATTGAATAATCGTCTGGAACCCATCCAGAAAATCGCTCCAACCGGGTCAAATGCCTTTGCGATTCAAAATACGCGAACCGCTGATGGTAAGACCTATTTGGCGATAAATTCTCATCAGCCCTTGGAAGGGCTTAATTCTTGGTATGAAGCGCATCTATGTAGCGAGGAAGGGTGGAATATTCTGGGGTCTACCTTTGCTGGGGGGATAAGTATCTTCCATGGCGCCAATGAGTATTTGGGATGGGCACATACCGTAAATTATCCAGACCTTGCGGATGTTTACTCCCTAACCATGCACCCTGAAAGGCCTTTAACTTATAAATTTGATGGAAAGTGGGAAAGCCTTAGCCCTTACCCTATAAGGGCGCAAATTAAGCTGCTCAAGCTCTTCCGAGTTGGCGTGAAGCAACAATTTTATCAAAGCAAATATGGAGTTACCTTCGAGACAGAGAAAGGCTTCTTCGCCCTAAGATACCCAGGTAATCAAGATATTCGGGCAGCAGAGCAGTGGTATCGGATGAACAAGGCCACCGATTTTGAAGCATTCAAACAGGCGCTTGAAGCGCTAAGTATTATTAGTACCAACCTCGTATATGCTGATCGGGAGCACAACATTTTCTATGTGTCCAATGGCAAACTCCCTAAAAGAAATCCCCAGTACGGTTGGGATGGCGTTCTGCCGGGAGATACCTCAGCCACCTTATGGAATGAATATTATTCCTTTTCCGAGTTGCCTCAAGTAGAAAATCCCTCTAGTGGATACCTTTACAACTGCAATAATACCCCCTTTTCCTCATCTGCCATATCTGACAATCCAGAATATGCCAAAATACCGGCAACGATGGGCTATCAAAAGCCCCAACAGGAGACCAATCGAAGTGTGCGCCTCCACGCCTTGATAGAAGCGGATAGGGAAATCAGCTATGAGGAGTTTAAAACCATCAAATATGATCAGGCCTACCATAAGCCTCTGCTTTCTGCACCAAAGCTAGAAAGGATTTTTTCTCTCGATCCCAACAAATATCCCCAGGTAGCTGAAAGCTTAACCTTACTAAAGGAATGGGATCGAGTGACAGATACAGAAAGTACAGCGGCCTCCATTTTTATCTTAGCCTTGCGGAATATGGTTGAAAGGACAGGTAGAGAAAGTCTCAGGACGGGGGATAAGCTTACAGAATTTGTCATGGTTTCTGCCCTAGAATCTGCCCAAAACC